>JANMXV010000247.1:0-8416 GCA_031381325.1 Betaproteobacteria bacterium
CCGGCGGCAACATACGTCGCGGCCTCGGACACGTTACCCAGATTGATCGTGGTGTGTCCGCCCATCACCGCTATTGCTGCCGGCGCGCCGCCCTGATACGGCACATTCACGATATCGATTTTCGCCAGCAGCTTGAACTGCTCGGCGGCTAAGCGCTGAAAGCCGGTGGGGCTGGCGGTAGCGTAGGTCAGTTCACCGGGCTTGCTGCGCGCCAGTGCAACCAGTTCCCTGGGCGTGCGCACGGGCAGCGATGGATGCACGGAATACAACAGCGGATTCGCCGCGAGACGTGCTATTCCGACGAAATCTCGCTCCGTATCGTAAGGCAGTTTGCGCGCGAACAGATTGATGGTGTAGCTCGGCCCCATCAGCAACAGCACGTGCGCGTCGGCCGGTGCGCGCGCCACCAATTCGGTGGCGATCACCGTGCCGCCACCGGGACGGTCTTCCACAATGATTTGCTGCCCTAACGCCTTACCCATCGATGGCGCCAGCAAGCGGCCGATGATATCGATGGTGCCGCCGGCAGCGAACGGCACGACGAAGCGAACTTGCTTTGAGGGGAAATTTTGTGCGTGCGCGGCGCCCGCAAGCATTGCTGAGCACACGGCCAGCGTCTGCAATCTCATTGTTAGTCTCATGACGTCCCTCTGTTTATGGTTAGTCAGGATTTTTTCTATAAGACGAACTATACCCGCTTGAAATTCGCGTCCTTTAACAGCTTCAACCTGAGATAAAATCGGCGCGCACGCGATGGTCGGGCCTACTGCACCTTGATACCGCGTTCCTTCACGATCTTGACCCAGCGCTCGTATTCCCTGCGAATACGGTCATTAAACTGCTGTGGCGTGCCGCCGGTTGCCATCATGCCCTGCGCGTCGAGATTTTTCTTCATATCTGATCCTTGCAGCACCTTGTTGATGGCGCTATTCAGTGCATCAACTATAGGTTGCGGCGTGTTGCGCGGCGCCATGGCGCCGAACCACAGTTCGACCTCGTAGCCCGGTAGCGTCTCGCTGATGGCGGGCACATTGGGCAGCGAGAACCAACGCTTGGCCGTGGTAACGCCCAGCGCACGCAGCTTGCCGGTGGCGACGTGCGGCACTATCGGCAGCAAGCTGCCCACGATGATGGGTACTTGTCCCGCCAGAAGATCCGACATGGCTGCGCCAGTGCTCTTATAGTGTACGCCCACCATCTGGGTGCCGGTCATGCTGAGGAAGAGTTCAGTCGCCATATGCGTGAGGCCGCCCATGCCGGTGGACGCGTAGGTGAGTGCGTCGGGCTTTGCTTTCGCGAGTGCGATGAATTCCTTGGTGGTTTTGGGCGGTAGCGACGGATGCACGGTAAGCACGAATGGCGTGATACCAAATTCAGCGACGCCCGGAATACTGTTGACCGGATCGAAGGCGGGCTGGTTTGTCGCTGCCGTCGCCGAGAAGCTGCCCGACACCATTAAAAGGGTATAGCCGTCAGCCGGCGCCTTGGCCACCATTTCCATGCCGATGAGGCCAGCCGCGCCGCCGCGGTTGTCCACGACGAACTGCTGCTTGAACTGTTCGGTGAGTTTGGCCGATACCTGGCGCGCGGTGATGTCGCTGCCGCCGCCGGGTGCGAACGGCACGATTACGCGTACGATTTTTGTGGGGTACGCTTGCGCGGCGGCGAGCGGGGGGCAGAGTGCCGCAGCTAACCAAACGAACGCAGCGTTTAGTTTCAAGATGGTGGGTTTCATGTTGTGTCTCCTCGTTGTTATTAGAGCATTCTAACGGGTATTGGGGTGGCGGGTTGCGAACGGTGGGCTACGGCGCGCAACCCCACAGCGAAGCATTAACAGTGGACGTTCACGCACGGTAACATGCTAGTATCAATTTCATTCAAACACCTTGACGGATTTCAGCGCGTGACCTTTCACTTTCTGACTACTTATCCGCTACGCCGATGGGTCAGTTCTGTGATCGCGCAATGGTGGCGGCGTTTGACAATAGCGCTGGGGGTGTTCGCAACCCTCTCGCCCCTCTTTCCCACGCACGCCGCGGAAAATGACCCACCCGCTCCAAAAGACAGCCAGGCGATAATCGCGCGCGGAACTATCCGGGTCGCCATTACCAAGTTCGACTTGCCTGCCTTTCACTGGCGCAATGCGACCGGCGAACTGGCCGGCCCGGAGATCGATCTCGCGCGGGTCATCGGCCGCTTGATGAAAGTAGGCGTCGAATTCATCGACGATTGCCCTACCTTCGACGCGGTGATCGATGCGGTGGCCAGCGGCCGCGCCGATATCGGCATCAGCAAGTTGTCGCAAACGCCGTACCGGGTGTTGCGCGTGCGGTTTTCCAATCCCTACCTCACCCTGCGTCAGGCTTTTCTGTTCGATCGCGTTTACGTCGGCGCGCAGGCCGCCGGCCAGCCACCCGAAGAAGTGTTACGCAAGTTCGGCGGCACCCTCGGTGTCATCGCGAAGAGCGAGTACACGGATTTTGCACAACGCAATTTCCCCGACGCACAGATATCAGAGTTGCAGACCTGGGAAGACTCCGTCGAGTCGCTGGTGAATAACCGCGTGGAAGCCATCTATCGCGATGAATTCGAGGTGCGCCGTGTTTTGAAGAAGAATCCCGCGCTTAACGTGCGCTTCGGATCGGCGGCGTTTACCGATCTGAAATCGTTTCTGTCTATCGCTATCTGCGACACCTGCCTGCGGTTGCAGGAATTCATCAACTACCAGATTGCCGAGAACCGTGTGCCCTTCGCGCTGTCGGGCCTGCTGGCTGCCGAAACGGTTAAATGAAAGTGGAACTTCATAATGGCTAAGGTCTCGCGCTTGTCGTTCGCCAACATTTCAAAAGCCGTCAATCGCCCTTCAATTACCATGACGGCGGTCGCGCTCGGCGTCGGCCTCGGATTGATGCGGTTTCCCTTCCTGCACTATTTGCAGCCAGTCGGTGATTTTTACATTGCCTTGCTGCAAATATGCGTGCTGCCCTTTCTACTGGCGACGATTCCGCTTGCGGTACGTTCCGCCCTGACCAGCGGCACTGGCGGTAAGGTTGTGGGCCGTCTCATCGTCTGGTTGCTGGTAACACTGGTGGCCGTCAGTTTGATTACCGTTCTGATGTCCACCGTGATTTTCAAAGTCATGCCGCTGGATCAAACTACCACCGACCGGATCGGGACACTTTTTGGCACTTCGGCCGACCGGGTGGATATCGAGTTAGCCCATAATCCGCAACTCTCAACGGTAGGGGGAGCTGCAGGGGAGACAGGAATTCTCGCTATCCTGCCCACCAATGTTTTCGCTGCGCTTACTTCAAACGACAGTCTGCGCGTGATTATTTTCGCAGTCATCTTTGGCGCAGGCATGGTGATTAGCGAACGTCGCTCAGGTACCTCCGTTTTTGGTGCACTTAAACACATCCAGGCGGTCTGCGTGATGATCTTTGATTGGTTTAATGTGCTTACGCCCATTGGTATTGTTGCGCTCATCGCGCCTCAAGTCGCTCGAATCGGTCCGGATATCTACAGCGTACTTGCTCCATTTGCGTATGTCTTTCTTGCGGCGAGTGCATTGCTGTTGGTAATACCCATGCTTATAGTGTCGATGGCTCTGCGGCTCGATCCGAGAACCGTCTTTGTGAAAATGCTGAAGCCCTTGGCGCTCGTAGTTGCCACGCGCAATGCGCTGATCTGTGCACCTGCCGCGCTGGAGACGCTGAAGGAGGAACTTCATGCTCCGCCTGAGCCTTGCGACCTCTACATTCCCATAGGGTTTGCAATCATCCGGTTTGGCAACATTATCCATTTCGCGACGGCCACTTTGTTTATTGGCTACTTGATGGGGCGAACATTCGGCGGCTTTGATCTGGTTTTGGTTGCGGTGTTCGCAATCATGGCCTCATTTGCGACGATAGGCGTGAGCGGCGTTGCTGGACTCGCCCCGCTGGCCGTCGTGCTGCGCCCGTTTGGTCTGTCTTACGAATTGGCTTTGCCCCTGATAGTAATCGTAGATCCGGTAGTCGCTATGATCCGCGCCATGCTTAATGTTGCATTGAATTGCCATATCCCCGTACTTGCGGCCGGGAGGGAGTCGTCGGAGGTCTCTGTCGTTGCCGCTGCGGCGAAATGACAGAAGTTGGTGTTCTGCGGATTGGTTATAGGGTTGTGTTTTCTGTAAATTATTGATTTTAAACATCTTTTATAGTTTTCACTAAGGCGATAGCAAAAACAGGGAGTGCATCGTGGTTACAAAAAGAAGCGCTATCCGGCTTTCGGGTTCAACGTTGTTTTCCGCATTGGTCATGTTCGCTGCGGCAACCGTCGCTGTTGCGCAACCTGCGGCACCCGGTCAATTCATCAACATTCTGACCGCCGGGACTGGGGGCATTTACTACCCGCTAGGCGGCGCGCTGTCCAACATTTTTGCCGCGAAGATTCCAGGAACGAGGCCGTCCGTGCAGGCGACCAAAGGTTCGGTGGAAAACCTGAATATTCTGCAGCAAGGCAGGGGTGAGATTGCCTTCACTCTCGGGGATACCCTCGCCTTAGCGTGGGCTGGTAGTGAGGATGCCGGCTTTAAAAGCAAGTTGGACAAGCTGCGCGGCATTGCTGCGATTTACCCGAACTACATTCAAATCGTCGCCTCGAAGGAAAGCGGCATCAAAACCCTCACCGACCTCAAGGGCAAGCGCGTGTCGGTCGGCGCCGCTAAGTCGGGCACCGAACTCAACGCACGCAAACTCCTCGCGGCTGCCGGTATTACCTACAAGGATTTGGCTAAGGTCGAGTATCTGCCCTTCGAAGAGTCTGTCGATCTGATGAGGAACCGCCAACTCGACGCAACGCTGCAGTCGGCAGGTCTCGGCGTGCCAGCACTTCGCAACTTCGCCAACGCATTTTCGGTCACCGTCGTCGAGGTTCCAGCCGCAGCCGTCGCCAAGGCGGGTGCTCCCTACACGAAGGGCGTTATCCCGAAGGACACGTATAAAGGTCAGGACGCTGATGTTCAGACCGCGACAATCCCCAACTACCTCGTGACGCGCGCAGATTTACCGGTTGACCTGATTTACAACATGACGAAGGCCGTCTTCGAATCGACTGCCGAATTGGCTGCAGCACACTCGGCGGCGGCGGGAATTAACCTTCAACGTGCGCTGGACGGCATGCCGGTCACGCTGCATCCGGGCGCTGCGAAATACTTCAAGGAAAAGGGATTGGTTAAGTAGAAAGGGTGGCCCGGATGAAACGAAGTGTAATCCGGGATTGTGTATTCCCGGAATACGCTACGCTTCTTTCGGGCTACGAATTTTTCTGCGCGTAGGATGCCGGTGAGCTTGGCGAACCGCATCAATCGCGAAACGTGACTGCACGATACGCAAATCGCGGCGGATGGGGTTCCATCGTAGTCGCATCCTAAGCGTGTAACGATGAATTAAAGAAAGAGGAGAGGACAATGGCTATAAGTAGAAGATTGCCGATGATTTTCGGCGCTACGTTTCTCTCCGCTCTGCTTATGCTCACCGCTGCTGGCGTAGCCATTGCGCAACCTGCCGCGCAAACTGCACTGCAAGCTAAAGCGCCCAACCCATTCATCAACATTTTGACAGGCGGGTCGGGCGGCGTGTACTACCCGATCGGCGGCGCGCTCTCCAACATTTTTGCAGCGAAGATTCCGGGGATACGGTCGTCCGTGCAGGCGACCAAAGGCTCGGTGGAAAGTCTTAACCTGTTGCAGCAAGGCAAAGGCGAGATTGCTTTCACTATTGGGGATAGCCTCGCATTCGCGTGGGTGGGCGATGCGGACGCAGGCTTCAAGGGCAAGCTCGACAAACTGCGCGGCATTGCTGCGATTTACCCAGCCTACGTTCAAATCGTTGCCACCAGGGAAAGCGGTATCAAGACGCTCACTGACCTTAAAGGGAAGCGTCTGTCGGTCGGCGCCCAACGATCAGGCACCGAACTCACCACGCGCGCGCTCTTTAGAGCGGCGGGCATGAGCTACAAGGATCTCGCCAGGATTGAGTATCTGCCCTTCGCGGAGTCCATCGATTTAATGATCTACCGGAAACTCGATGCCACGTTGCAGACGGCCGGTCTCGGTGTGCCCGCGCTTCGCGACCTTGCGAATACAAACGCGATCACCGTCGTCGCGGTACCCGCGGGAATTGTCGATAAAGTAGGCGCGCCTTATCAAAAAGCTGTCATTCCGAAGGGCGCCTATAAGGGCCAGGACACCGATGTGCAATCCGCGACCATCCTCAACTACATCGTAACGCGAGTCGATGTGCCCGCCGACCTCGTTTACAACATGACGAAGGTAATCTTCGACTCGACCGCCGAACTGACTAAAGCACACTCGGCGGCGGCTGGCATCAGTCTTCAACGCGCGTTGGACGGCATGCCGGTTCCGCTGCATCCTGGCGCCGAGAAATTCTTCAAAGAGAAGGGGTTGATTCAGTAACCATGACTGCCGCTACAAACGAATTCAGGGTGATGACCTCAGGCGCTTTTACAGCAGCGTATCTTGCGTTGATGCCGCAATTGGAACGCCTGACGAAAAAAACCATCGTTACCACCTCAACCTCCGTAGGTACGGGCGAAAGCTCTATTCCGAATCGCCTGAAGCGCGGCGAAGTCGTGGACATAGTCATTGTTGCAGACACTCTGCTGCGCCAGTTCATCGATGAAGGCCTGGTTTTGGGCGAAGGCTATGCGCCCGTCGCCCGCTCAAGCATCGGCATGGCGGTGCGCGAGGGCGCATCCAAGCCGGACATCAGTTCAATCGATGCGCTGCGACGCACGCTGTTGGAAGCCAAATCCATCGGCTACTCCGCCAGCGTGAGCGGCCAATATCTCACCACCGAACTGGTTCAGCGCCTGGGAATTGCCGATCAAGTGCTGGGTAAGTGCCGCCACATCGGCGGTGGCGAGCGCGTGGGCGCTGTAGTGGCGCGCGGTGAGTTAGACATCGGCTTCCAGCAAATTAGCGAATTACTTCCCGTGCCAGGGATCGCGCATATCACACCGCTGCCGCCGGAGGCGCAGAAAGTCTCGGTGTTTTCCGCTGGGGTTGCTGCGAGTTCGCCGGATGCCGCACTGGCGCGCACGGTGATCCAATTTCTTGCCTCGCCAGAAGCGGCCCACGCCATCACGAAAAGCGGTTTGGAGCCTATCTTGGCTTCTTCAAAAATTCCGCATTCACGCAGTTGATCAGCTTGTTGTCCTTCAAATACAGGCACGCGGTCTGCGCGGCCTTGGTGCGCAGATCGGTGAGGCCATCCGGGCTGTAAAAACCCGAGTGCGGCCCCAGCAGCACGCGGCCTTTGATCCACGGCGCGTTTTCGCGCCACGCGGCGACCAGCGGATCGGCGAGCGTTGCCGGCTCGCTCGGCAGTACGTCGAGGCCGACGGCGAGGATGCGATTGCTTTTCAGTCCTTCGAGCAGCGCCGCCGTATCGCAGATCGGCCCGCGCGCGGTGCTGATCATGTAAACGCCCGGCTTCATTTTGGATACGGCATCGGCGTTGATCATACTTTGGGTTTCGGGGGTGAGCGGTGCATGAATGCTGATCACGTCCGCGACGCGCAACAGGTCTTCGAGCCTGCTCGCGCGCTTGAAGCCAAAAGACAGTTCCGCTCCGATGGAAAGCTGTGGGTCGTAAAAGATCACATCCATGCCAAACGCGCGTGCGCGCAACGCCGACGCAGTGCCGATGCGCCCCATGCCGATCACCCCGTAGGTCGCCCCTCTGAGCCGCCGTGCGGTGACGTTGTGCGTGTGCGTCCAGTTGGCGGTAGGGTTCTCGCGCAGCGCCGCATCGTAAATCGCAGTGCCGCGCGCAAACGCCAGCATCATTGCGATCGCGGTGTCGGCGACTTCGGTGGTGCCGTAGTCGGGTACGTTGCACACGGCAATGCCGGCTTCTCCGCACAGTTGGAGATCGCAGTTGTCGTAGCCGACGCCGTTGCGCACGATGATGCGGCATTTTTTCAGATGCGGCACCACAGTGCTGTTCATCTGAATGCGCGCTACTACAATGCCATCGCAGTTTTGCCAGACAGCCAGATCGATAGCCTCAAAACTCGCCTTGCGCGGGTTGAGGAGCGTGGTGTCTGCACCGAAAACTTTTGCTTCGAGGTCGAGTTGTTCGGAGCGGCTGTCGGGGTAGAGCATGTTTAGCGGCATGAGGCTTCCTTGGTTGGTATTTTGTTATAAGTTCGAGCTTGAGCCATGAGCGCCTCATGCTACTTGGGCCAATGGCATCAGTATTTCAACCGAATCATAGGGCACGAAGATTCTGTCTTCGTCGCTCCGCTCAATGAGGCCGAGATATTCGAGGCGCGAAACATCCGTGTATACGTTTGAGTAGTTGCGCTCAGCGGCCTTTGCCAAGGCATAAACGCTACAAGGACCTACGCG
>JANMXV010000264.1:0-5598 GCA_031381325.1 Betaproteobacteria bacterium
GGCTGCCGGGCATGGTCGGCGCGCAACTGCCGGCGAATGGTTTCCTCACCGGCAAGGTCGCTGAAAAGATGCGGCCCCTGCTCGAGGTCGCGAACCGCCACCACGCTTTCCTCTTTATTCATCATGGCCCCCTGCCAGGCGACGCCTTCCCGAAGGTCACTGGCGATACGGACAACGCGCGCCGCCGCAACGGCACGCTCGACATGCAGGCGAGCCTGTCCTCGGCAATGGTAACGCTGTGCCTCACGGATTTTCTTGCGCCCTACCCCGATGCGACGATCTACCTCCACAACCTCGGCGGCAACATCCCTTATGAGGTCGAGCGCATGGACCACCGCTGCCTGCTCGACACGCCGAAAGAGGAGCTACCCTCCGCGCGTTTCCGGCGTGCGAAAGTGTACGTGGATTGCAATTCGTTCGGTCCGCGCGCGATCGAGGCCGGGGTGCATTTGTACGGCGCCGAGCGCATCGTGTGCGGCACCGACGGCACCGAATTTGGCGTGAACTGGACGCGCAAGGCGCTCGCAGAGGCGCAGATCGGCGAGCAAGCGCGCGAGCAGATCCTGCACCGCAATGCAGCCGCGATGCTCGCGCGCGTCACAGCAACCGTGCAGCGCGAAAAAGCCGCCGCGTAATCCTCGCCTCGTTAAGCCAGTTGTCCTGCCGCGCCTCCAGCGGCTGCCCGGCGTTTTTTGGCTACTGCGGCGCGGGCCATCAACGGGTCACACTGCTTACACCCCGCGACGCGGGGATTTACCAATATCATCAAGCACACGTCAAGTACCGTCGGGTAAGGTGAGTGGGCCGGGAAGCAGTTAAACTGTCGGCTGACGCAAATAATGAGCAGACTGCAGTGTTCTATTCCCATTTCAAATTTGCGCTCCTGCCCGGCTAACCGACACGCCTGTTGCTTCCGTTCAGTTTCTCTCGATGAAAATCCTCGAATATATCGACCTCGATACTTCTCGCGTCAACGCCAGCTATCGCAAGGTCGCTGACGCTATCGCCCGTCACGATTTCCGCGCCGCACAGGTCAAAAAACTTGCCAATCTCAGCCATGGCAAGTTCTACCGGGCAAAGCTCGGCGGCGCCGACCGGCTGCTGTTTTCCCTGGTCCGCCACGGCGACGAAGTCTGTGCGCTGATGCTGGAAGTGATATTCAATCACGATTACGACAAGTCCCGCTTCCTGCGTGGTATGGCCATCGATGAAAACAAAATTTCCGATGTCGATGCCAGCGACGCCATCAGGGAAGCTCAACCGGTGCGCTACCTGCACCCGGAACGCATCGCGATACACCTGCTCGACAAGCCGATTTCCTTCGACGATACGCAGGAGGCTATCTACCGGCAACCACCGCCTCTGATCGTAGTCGGCGGCGCCGGCAGCGGCAAGACGGCGCTGACGCTGGAAAAACTCAAGCACGAGGAAGGCGAGGTGCTCTACGTCACCCACTCCGCCTACCTTGCCCAAAGCGCCCGCGATATCTACTATGCCAACGGCTTTGAACGCGACGGGCAGGAGGCGCTATTCCTTTCCTATCGCGAGTTCGTCGAATCCCTGCGCGTACCGGCGGGACGGGAGGCGAGTTGGCGTGATTTTGCAGGCTGGTTTGCGCGGATGCGGCAGGCTTTCAAGGATTTCGACAGTCACCAGGTGTTCGAGGAGATCCGCGGGGTCGTTGCCGCGGGCGCCGGCGGTGTGCTGTCGCGAGAGGACTACCGCACGCTCGGCGTGCGCCAGTCCATCTTTCCCGAAAGCGAGCGCGACGCGCTCTACGACATTTTCGAAAAATACCGCGCCTGGCTGGTTGACGCCCGGCTCTACGATCTGAACCTGGTCGCGCAGGAGTGGCAGGCGCTGGCCGCGCCGCGTTACGATTTTGTCGTCATCGACGAGGTGCAGGACATTACCACCGTCCAGCTTGCATTGGTGTTGAAGACGCTCAAGCATCCCGGCCATTTCCTGCTGTGCGGGGACTCCAACCAGATCGTTCATCCCAACTTTTTCTCATGGGCGCAGGTGAAGAGCCTGTTCTGGCACGATCCGGCGCTGGCCGAACGGCAGGAACTGCGCGTGCTCACCGCCAATTTTCGCAACGGGCTGGAAGCCACCCGCGTCGCTAATCAATTGCTGAAAATAAAGCAGCGGCGCTTCGGTTCCATCGACCGCGAAAGTAATTTTCTGGTGCAGGCCGTTGGCGGCGAAACCGGGCAGGTGGCGTTGATGCCCGATAAGGACGCCACCAAGCGCGAACTCGACCAGAAAATTCGCCAATCCACCCAGTTCGCCGTTCTGGTCATGCGCGACGAGGACAAGGCCGAGGCGAAAAAGCACTTCGCCACACCGCTGCTGTTCTCCATCCATGAGGCCAAGGGGCTGGAATACGAGAACATCGTGCTCTACCGCTTTGTGTCGGATCACCGCGCACAGTTCGCCGACATTGCCGAAGGTGTCGCCAGGGCTGATCTGGTTGACGACACGCTCGAGTACCGGCGCGCGAAGGACAAAAGCGACAAGTCGCTGGAGGTTTACAAGTTTTTCGTCAACGCCCTTTACGTCGCCTTGACGCGCGCTATCAGGAACCTGTATGTCATCGAATCGGACACCGCACATCCGTTGTTTGGTTTGCTCGACATGGCCATCGGCGAAGTCAAAGTCGAGGCGCAACAGTCGACGCTCGAAGACTGGCAGAAGGAAGCGTGCAAACTCGAACTGCAGGGCAAACAGGAGCAGGCGGAAGCGATCCGGCGCACTATCCTCAAGCAGACGCCGGTGCCGTGGCCGGTGTTCGGCGAGGCGAAGGTGCGTGAACTCCTGCTCACCGTGTTTCGCGAACAGACGCCGGGCGGCAAGCCGAGGCAGCAACTCTATGATTACGCCGCCTGCTTTGATGAGCCGATGCTGGCGGATTGGCTGGCGCGGGATGCGAAATTCGACGCGGCGCGAAACTTCCAGCAGCAACGCACCGCGCTGGCGCGCAAGACTTATATGCCGTATTTTGGCAGCCGCTTCAAAGACATCCTGCGCCAGTGCGAGCAACATGGCATTGAGCACCGTCTGCCCATGAACCAGACGCCGCTGATGGCGGCCGCGGGCGCTGGTAATGTAGCGTTAGTAGAAGCGTTGCTCGCTCGCGGCGCGGATCGGGAAGCGGTCGACCAATACGGCGGCAATGCTCTGCACTGGGCCTTGCGCGAAGCCTTCCGCGACCCGCAGTTCGCGCGCGGTCCTTGCGCCGCGCTCTACGAAATGCTCGCCCCGGCAAGCATCGACGTCAACACCGGCGAGCGGCTGGTGCGCATCGACCGCCATTTGTCCGAGTACTTTCTGTTGCAGACTCTGTGGACGCTGTTCAAATCGCGCTTCACCCACCGCCAGCGCCGCTCCCACGGCGCTTTCGAGACGCAGGCCATATTGGACGCGTGGCAGCACCTGCCCGCCAACGTGGTGCGCCCCGAGCGCAACAAGCGCCGGCATCTTTCCCATGTGCTCTCGCGCAACGAGGTTGAACGCGACTACGCCTACAATCGGGCGCTGTTCATGCGCGTTACCCAGGGCTGGTACCAGTTCAATCCCAAACTCTCGGTGCGCGGTCGGCAGGGCGAAGGCGAGGGTGAGCTATGGACGCCTATTTATGCGGCGCTTAATTTGCCGCTGATCAACGAGTTTTCCCTTGAGGATGGATGGGGAAGTGTCGGAGACAACATCGCCAAGTACCTGCCCATGGCGGGATTGCCCGAGCGCACGATACCGATTGCATCTCAACGCACCGTCGCGCAGCGGGAGGCTTTGGCCCGCGAACGCGAAAAGCGTGAGCAGGAAGAGCGCGCCGCCGTCGAACGCCGGCGTGAAGAGCGGGCTTCAAGCGAGCAACTTAAGCCGGCGGAAAAGCCCCAATGGGGCACGCCCGAGGCCAAGCGCACGGAAACTGAGCGGATACGCCGTGAAATCGAGGAGCGCTACAAAGGTTGATTGAGGACACGCACAATACGCTGGCGGGGTGTCCGCTGCGTGTCTGGGGCGGATATGGCCCGTGATCAAGTCGCGGCAAATACAGAGCAGGAATGTCATCATATCTTGAACGCCTCCAACGTCTCCGGCGCGAACAATTCTTTCGCTTCCAGCCGCCGCTTCGACAGCCCCTGCTCGTGGTGATAACGCAAAAACGTATCGAGTGTGGCTTTGTTGGCTTCGTAACCATAGGGCCACCAGTCGTCGCCCATATTGCGTTTCAACCATTCGATTTCGGCGATCATCCACGGCAGCATGTTGCGCAGCGCGGCGGTCTCGAACATTTCTTCATAGCAGATTCGCTGTGCTTCGGCGAACGCCTTGTAGAGCTCCATCGCGATCCAGCGGTTCTTTTCGTACACCTCGCGGCGTATCGCAATGGTATGCATGATCGGAAATAGTTTCGTTTTCCTGTAGTACGCGCGCTCGACATCGACGTAATCCTCGAACAGGCGTTTCACGCTGTTGGGCTGTGAGTGCAGCGTGGACGGCATGCGCGGGCTGTGCAGCGCGTCGATCTCGCCGGCAGCGAGCATCTGCGACAGCGTTTTGCCGGCGGCAATCGGATTCAATTTGATGTGCGGCGGCAGATCGAGTTTCAGCTTTTCATCGCGGCCCGGCGTTTCCTGTCCGCCGGTCCAGTATTCGCAGTCGCTGATTTTGACGCCGTATTCGTCCTGCATGATGCCGCGGCTCCACACCGGCGCAGTCATCTGGTATTCGGGCGATGCGACTTTTTTGCCGATCAGGTCTTTCGGTTCGCGTATGCCGCTTTGTGCTGAGATAAACGTACACGAGTGACGAAACATGCGCGACGGAAACACCGGTATCGCGATGAACGGCTGCGGATCACGAAACAGCGACACCGTGTATGACGAGAGCGACAACTCCGCCACATCAAATTCCTGATAGCGCAGCATGCGAAAAAAAGTTTCCTCGACGATGTGATCGAGAAAATTCAGTTCGATGCCGTGCGGCTGCACGCGGCCATCGGCCAGCGCGCGCATGCGATCGTAGTTCCAGCAGGAAAGGGCGAGGCGGAGTTTGGCCATTGATTAAAAACCGTGAAGGCGTGAAAGTGTGAAGGAGTAAAGATGTGAATTCAAAAATACTCAATTAAATCAAATAGTTATTGGATCTGTGCCCAGTGGCGGGAACAGCCCGTGCTTTGCGTGATCCTTGAAGGCCTGCGTTTTCGGCAACAGCAGTGAACACGAACGTACATGCTGTTCTTTCGGGTCGAGTCCGGGTAACGGCTTGCCGGCGCGATTGGCTTCGGCGCTTTGCAGCAACAGCCGCCGCATCATCACCACGCCGCGGTCGGTGGGACACAGGTTTTCCCTGGAGCGATCTTGCACCGCCCCCATCGATTCCTGCAACGACGCGTCCTGCATCGCAATGCCTTCGACGCCGGAGTAATGCACGCCGGATTTTTGCGCCGCGCGATCCATCAGGTAATCGTTGGTCTTGTTTTGCAACGGAATGAACGTGCCCGGCGTGTATTTGACGTGGATGCCTTTGCCTTCTTTCATGGCGTTGACTTCGGCTTCGCTCAAATCGCGCTTCGGATGAGAGTGGATGCTC
>JANMXV010000313.1:0-1660 GCA_031381325.1 Betaproteobacteria bacterium
AAACTCGCGGGTAACTCTTGGATATCATCCTCGACTTGACGGCTGTAGAAAGTGACTTTCCAGTTCATGGCGAGATTATAGCGTATTCGCTATATATACAGCGAACCGGTTCTGCGAGGGCTAACGAGGCTGTGCAAAAACCCCTTCGCGAGCGAAAGGGGATGTTTTTCGGGAGGCCTTCAACGAGACCTCCTCGCCACTGTGTTCGCCAAGATACACCCGCGAAAGCGCCGCAATGGCTTCGTCACCTGCTCTTGACGGAGTCCGAAGCAATCGGAGCAGTTCCTTCTTCATGGCTACAGAATGTTTGGACTCGCCCTTCCATCGTCTGTCTTTGTCAAATTCCTCTGCAAATGCGCTGGCACGATGATTGATGATCGGCGCCAACAGGCGATCTGCATCCTTTGACACTAGCGCCTCACATGCTTGTACAGAGAGCGAAACAAGGAGAAAGAGTGTGCCAATGCAACGTAGGTAATGCATGAGTCCTAACCTTGATATGGAGCGACAGTTTTGCGCCCTAACTTGGCTCGCTGTCGCCTTAACATGGCGTCAATTTTTCCGGGAAAATCATTCTGGAACAACACCTTAAGTCCAGTACCGTAACGTTTCATACCATATTAAATTTCCGCGAAAAGCAGCACGGTAGAATGGCTAAAGTTTCGCTCCTGTTCTTGCGAAACGGCGTCCATTTATTCGTCAGCAATACTACGCGGAAAAGGCTATTGCCGGGATTCGCGGGCACCGGCAATGTCCGCTACGGACGAAACAAGCGTGAGGCAAATCTTGGCCGATTTGTTAAGTTCACGACTGCAATATATCGACATGACCTCATCGCCAGACCAGGGCCGACCCAGCATTGGGATTTAGCCCAGAGTGGAGTTAAAAGCGCCGCCATCCAGCAGCAAGTTCTGACCGACGATGAATCCCGATGACGCCGCACACAGGAACGCGCACGCTTCGCCGAACTCAAACGGATCGCCGACACGGCCGGCCGGGTTGAGCTTTGCCCGCTCGGCGAGGAACTCTTCCACCGGACGGTTGGCTTTGCGCGCCGCCTCTATCATCCCTGCGCGCAAGCGGTCGGTCAGGAACGGGCCGGGTAGCAACCCGTTGATCGTCACGTTGTGCCGTGCCACCTGTCGCGCCAGACCGCCCACGAAACCGGTGAGTCCGGCGCGGGCGCCGTTGGACATGCCGAGTTCGGGGATCGGCGACTTCACCGAGCCCGAGGTGATGTTGACGATGCGGCCGAATTTGCGCGCGATCATGCCATCGACCACGGCCTTGATCAGCATGATGGGCGTAATCATGTTGCCGTTGACCGCTTTCATCCAGTCTGCCTCACCCCACTCGCGAAAATCCCCGCGCGGCGGGCCACCGGCGTTGTTTACCAGAATGTCCGGGGCCGGGCAGGCCGCCAGCACCTTGTCGCGGCCTTCCGCCGTGGTGATGTCGGCAGCAATCGCCGTGACCGTGCGCCCCGTCGCGGCACGTATTTCCGCCGCCGTGGTTTCGAGGTCACTCGCGGTGCGCGAATTAATCACCAGATCGACGCCGTTCCTCGCCAGCGACATCGCACACGCTTTGCCCAGCCCTTTGCTTGCTGCGCACACAATCGCCTGCTTGTCCTTGAGGCCTAAATCCATGGCTCTGCTCC
>JANMXV010000613.1:0-1175 GCA_031381325.1 Betaproteobacteria bacterium
GTGGATGAGGCGATGTACGGATAACAATCGAGGCACACCGGCTGCTCGCGCATGCGCTGTTCAATCAGCGCCAGCGTCTCAGTGGAGCGGCCATGGTTGCGGATACCCACTGTCTTGTGATGCGAAATCACCACCGGCACATTGAGACTGCGGCCGATGGCGCAGGTCTCTTCGATGGAATCGATGACCTGATCATCTTCGTTGCGCATGTGCGTGACATAGAGCCCGCCGAACGCGGTAAGCGGGCGGCACACCTCGATAATTTCTTCGGTCGGCGCGCTCGCCGCCGGGGGGTAGGCGGTGCCGGTGGAAACACCAATGGCGCCCGAGGCCAGCGATTCGCGCGCCATCTCACGCATCTTCGCGATCTCGGCTTTGGTAGCCGGGCGTTCGAGTTTATCCATCACCGCGACGCGAAACGTGGTGTGTCCCACCAGGCACGCGGCATTGATGGCGGCGGGTTTCGCCGCCAGTTCCTCGCGATACGCGCCAAACGACGGAAAACGAAACCAGCCGCCGTCGTTGTCCAGCAGATCAAGCGGCGGCGTGATCACGCCTGCATGTGGGGCAGGCGAATGCGCGAGGCTGATGCCGCAGTTGCCGGCGATCACCGTGGTCACGCCCTGACTCACCTTGGGCGTCATCGCCGGATCGGAAAACAACAACCGGTCGTCGTGCGTATGGACGTCGATGAAGCCCGGCGCGGCGACGAGGCCCGTGGCGTCAATTTCACGCTCGGCGCTTGCGTTGCGCAGTTCGCCGATATCCACGATCAATCCGCTACGAACGCCGATGTCGCCCTGAAAGCGCGGCGCGCGCGTGCCGTCGATAATGGTGGCGTTGCGAATCAATAAGTCATAGTGTTGGTTTGTCATGGCTCAATCCAGCTTCGCGCCGGACTTGCGCACCACATCGCCCCACTTCACCGATTCCTTCTTAACGAACTCTGCAAACTCGGCAATCGTGCCGCCAACCGCCTCGGCATCTATCGCAGCGTAGCGATCCTTTAACGCCGGCGATTGCAGCGCGCGGTTGACCTCGATGTTGAGCTTGGCGATGATGTCGCGCGGCGTGCCCACGGGCGCGACGAGTCCGCCCCACGCCGTGGTTACATAGCCGGGCACACCGGCTTCGGCGATCGTCGGCAAATCCGGGAACACCGGCGAGCGGCGCGG
>JANMXV010000315.1:0-6899 GCA_031381325.1 Betaproteobacteria bacterium
GGACCTACGCGGCGCAATGTGTCAAGCAGTTCGAGGCGGGCCGGAGTGAACTCGGCAAACAGCATTTTCGCTGACTCAAAGCTGAGTCGATAGTCGGGCGACCGACCTCGACGTGCGGCCGCCAGTTGCAACCTGGCTGAGCGAACCGCTGCACCCCTTTTCGCGATCTCAATGATTGCTTTCATGGATTAACCCCAATTCGCAATGTCACATTCAAAATCGTCTAGCAACTGCTCCAGCGTGGTGAAGGTGTACCTTTCCTCGATATCACCTAGATGCCGATGGTCGCCCTTGCCCCGCTCGTTGTCGTAGCGGACCCGACTGGCGCCACTAACACCGTAGAACAGTCGATACCGCTAAAGATGCGTGCTACCCAATAATGGCTCCGGCAGCTCCCAAATCACGACCTCGACAATAGAGCCGTCACTTCGAACGTCTTTGGTATGGGCTAGCAGCGTAGCCTTCATATATTGCATTGTAGCAATATAAGTGAGGCGTGGCCACTGGTGTGAACGTTCAAAAAAAGATGCCTGTTCACAAAAAACCTCCAGGATTCAAGTGTCACTAAGCAAGGCCTAACGTTCACGGTGAGGGGCGTGCGCCGCTTTTGCGCACGCCCCTCACCGTGTGGTTTGATGGCCTCATGACACGGCGGCCAAGGCCTTCAGCTACGAGCGAGACTACCAACGTGTTCAGTGAAACACCCTCATGTTTTGCTTCATCGACGAGTTGGCGATGCAAAGACTTTGGCACACGTTGCACGAAGCGACCGCTAACAGAAGAGAATGGTACAGGGACGGCATCGCCAAATTCCGTCGCCACCGCCAGCCAATCAGCCAACGCCAAGCGTCCGTTCTCCATTGCTTTTTCGGGCGTAGCGCCGTCAGAACGGCACCCCGCTAGATCAGGAAAAGTGATTGCATAGCCCCCGCCCTCGTCTTTTGACAACGGCAGAATTTCAAAAGGATAAGTCATTGGGGTGCTTTTCATTCGCCGATACCTTCTTCCACAAGTTTGACAAACTTCTTCACATAAACCGGCTTGATCGGACGTTTAGCCGGCACGCTTAATTTCGCCCCATTGGGGTGACGAAACACGGTGTGACTACCCGATGGCTCACGCCATTGGAGTCCAAAGCCATCTGCAACAGTTTTGAGAGATTCAATTCGCCAATCAACAGGATTGGCTTTCATTTGCACAAGGGTTTTTGCAGAACGCGCCATATTCACATGATACCGCCAGCGATACTACTTTGCAACCAGAAATCTCTAACGAGCGCGCTCACCGGCGCGCGTCCGGTGCACTGCGTGGTTGGTCGTTAGACGACACGCAAGCATGCCCTATGGAGATTCACGGCGTCAGCGACGCAACATATGCGGCGAGGGAGATCATGTCGTCCTCTGCAAGCTTTTCAACCGCGGCCTTCATCAGGGCGCTGCTTGCGCCCGCTCGTGCGCCATGCTTGAAGTCGTAGAGCTGGCGCACAATGTACGTCGGCGATCGACCAGCTATCCCCGGTATTGGGCCAATGCCTTTCAGGTCCGCACCGTGACAGGTTGCGCACGGAACCGTCGTCCCGCCGCCACCGGTCTTGACCAGAGCTTCGCCCTTCGCGATGCTGCCAACCGGAACGTAGGCTGTGAATTGCGATCGAGTATCGCGAAGCTCGAATTGCTCCACATCGTCCGGCATCTCGATGATGCGCCGGCCGAGCAGCTCGGCGCCACCCTCCGCCCGCTTCACGAAAAATAAGCGCGCAATGTAAGTCTTCGGGATGGTATCGGCTTCGACAACCTTGATGATCCGTTTTGGCTTAAGCGCGGCATAGTACGCTGCAGCGGCTTGCACCTCTGCGTCAGTCATGCCCTTGGCGGCCGCCGTCATGAGCAGGATCGCACTTCTTTGCGGGCCGGAAAACTTCCTTGCGCCGCTCTTGAAGTCGGCCATCTGCTGCACGAAATAGGCTGCGGGCAAACCAGCAAGGCTTGAATTTTCCGGACCACCAGTCCCTTCGGCGCGGTGACAGGAGCCGCACGCTCGCACATCGGGCTTCCTGCCGCGCGCAACGACCTCGGGCATGGCCGGGTGATCTTCTGGATGCCAGCTTGGCGAGAAGAAAAGGTCGCGCGCCTGCGCCCAGCTAAACGCGGCTGTGCTGCCGGGAAGACGTTGCGGCACATTATCGGCGGGCGGGACCGTGAAATCCGGATCCCACACATAGGCCCAGTTGGGCGCTGGCGATACTGCTGCACCGGCCCCAGTCTGGGCAATCGCCACCGTTACAGACGAGAGGATGACCGCAAGTCCCATCCCAAAAGCAGAAATCCAAGAACCGCGCATGTGAAGCTCCTTTTTCTTGTTACGTTTGATAGCTCAGTGTTCCATATTCAGCTCGTGCCGCGCACGAGAAGATTTTTCAACGATGCCCGACTAGTTTTAACCTGCAAAAAAACGCCTGTTAACATCCCAGAGCGCTTGTTAACATTCCAAGATATATTCATGAAATATTGTTTTAAAACAAATACTTACAATTATATTTATCAATTTCAACAATGTTAAAAAATGATGTGAAAACCAACAACTCCAGCGTTTGCAGAAGCATATCCTAAATCCGCCTTTTGCTACGACTCTGCGCTTGATCGAATTCCAAAAATTCCCCCACCACGTGTAACTGCGCTGCGTTCTTCATCAACTAATTCGTGCCGGTGATAAATGCCTCATTCGCTAACGCTTACGCGCGCAGGTAGTGCGACAGGTTGCGCCGAAAAATCTCCGCGTCGCGCCCGCAGGCGCCGGTCGATGCGCCTGCATTGTGCGGCGAAATCAGCACGTTGTACTGTCCCACCGCGGCGATTCCTGCGGCAGCGGCCCGGTGTTGAACACATCGAGATAGGCGCAGCGCCAGCGGCCGGCCGCGAGCGCATCCGCGACTGCGGCCACGTCGATGATTTCGCCACGCGCGATGTTGGCGACACCGGCGCTACGCCGCAGCAAGCGTAGCCCGGATGAGGCCCGCAGTCGGCATTTGATTGCTCAGGATTTTCCGCAACGGCGCAGCAGCGCGGTGAAGTCACCAACGCTTGTCCAGTGTTCGCAACGGTCGATTTCCGTTTCTACCTGGGCAACGCCTTCCGGTGTGCGCACGCAGCCCGCCAGTTCACGGAACTTGCCGTGCAGCGCCGATTCTTCATAAGGGTAGTTGAAATCGCTCTGGCGACTTTCGCGCGCATGTGTGCTTTTGCGGCCATCCTTGCGCGTCACCGTCACTCGTGCGGGACGCAGCCGCGGGGCCACGGCGCTCATCGCCGTATCTCCAGTCACCTGCACGCGCTGGCGTAGCGCGGCAATCACGCTGCGCCAGGAGGATGTTGTACAATCAGCGCCTATCGTGAGTCAGCATCAAAGGAGGTTCGCCCATGTTAGCTCTGGAAACGACGGCAACCATTGCCGATCATCGCCTTGTCATACAGGATGCGGCTCTACCTGCCCATGCCGAGCACGCTCGCGTCATCGTAATGTGGGAATCAACCAAACCAGTTGGACGCCGCTCGCCACCTCCAGAACTGGCAGGAATGGGCGAAGAAAAGGGTGAGATACTCAGCGGCCCGCCGGAAAGCGACTGGGAAGTATTGCCCTGAAGCTTATACAAAGACCCGGTGGATCGAATCATCATTGCCACGGCTGTTGAACATCAGGCACAACTGGTTAGTGTTGATGGGCGATTCCCGGCTTATCAGGAGTTGGCTGGGCTGCTGGTGTAGGGATACTGGTGAATCTTAACGATTTTTATAATTTCCTCAGCAGTGCTGTAAATTCCGCGACGCTGTTCCATTCCTCACAGCGGTCTATCGCTTGCTCGATCTGCGCCACGCCTTCAGGCGTAAGCACGTGTCCCGCAAGCACACGAAACTTACTACGCAGCACAGATTCGGCGAACGGCTGATTGAAGTCGCCTTCGTGGCTTTCGCAGGTATGCGTAGCTTTGCGTCCATCCTTCAACGTCACCGTGACGCGTGCGGGCCGCAAACGTGGAGCGAGCGCACTCATCGCCGGATCTTCGGCTACCTGCACACGCTGGCGTAGCGCGCTTATCACCGGATCGAGCAACGCACTGTCGTCGATGTCACTATGCTCCGCCTTGCCTCTGACTGCCATCACCGCCGCCGCGTGCGGCAGCGAATACTTCGAAGCAAAATAATTCGGCGGATTGGGATTGCGCATCACCGAAGCAAATCGATAGGTCGCGAATTCGATGCGCTCGATCTCCTCTGCGCGTGGGCGCAGCTCCGCGAGCGCGGCTTTCAACACATCAAGCGCGGGATGAATCGGATTGCAGCAGGCGTAGATGCGGAAATAATTGCGCATGATTTCCCAGCGCGTGCCGAGTTCGTCAAGCAGGTGGTCGGGCTTGAAGCCGTCTCCGACGAGTTGGCTCAATGCTTCTTCAATCGCATTCTCCTGCGCCTCGATGCCGGCAAGCGCGAGATCGGGCGCCAACGCACCTGCGAATCCGCTCATGCCGCCGGCGATGTTGAGCGCAGTCGCGCCGGCGCCGGTGTTGGTGTAGCTGGGCGTCATCATCAGCACGGCTGCTATGCGCATGGCGCGGCTCACGCCAGCCGCGTCGAGTCCGCGCATGCGCGCGCCTGCGGCAGCGGCGGCAAGCAACATGGCCTGACCATTCTGGTGCGCCAGCGGACGCGGCGTAAATGCCATGCCGAGCCGCGCAGCGACATCGTAGCCGAGCACCAGCGCGGCGAGCAGTTCCTTACCGTTCGCGCGCGCATGCTCGCCCACTGAAAGTATGCCGGGCAGAATCTGCATCGCTGCCTGGCCGCTAACGAGGCGCAGTCCTTCGCACAATTCGATGGCGCGGCCGGCAATGCCATTCAGCAGCGCAGCAGTTCGCGGATCATGCGTAGGCCAGCCGCGCGCATACACGGTAGCACCCGTGCCCGCAGTGGCGGCCATGCGTACACGCAACTGCGCGACTTCGGGCCGCACCGAGCCCGCGAGAATGACGCCGAGCGTGTCGAGCAATACCAGTTTGGTTTGCCGCTGCACTGGCGCGGGGATGTCTTCCCAGCGCGTTTCCGCCGCAAACTTCGCGAGCGCTTCGATTTGCTGTCCCATGCAACTTACTCCAGCTTGATGCCCGCGTCGCGAATAATGCGCGTCCACTTGGCGATTTCGCCGCGCACAAAGCGGTCGAACTGCGCCGGGGTGTTGCCGACCGGCGTCGCGCCTTCCTGCATTGCGCGCTCGCGAATCGCCGGCGCCGCCATCGCCTTGGCAATCTCACCGCTCAGTTGTTCGACAATCGCAGCGGGCGTGTTGGACGGCGCAAGCAAACCGAACCAGCCGATGGCTTCGTAATCCCTGAACCCGGCTTCAATCGCTGTCGGCACATCGGGCAATGCCGGCGCGCGCTCACGCGTCGACACGGCAAGTGCGCGCAGCCGCTTGGCGCGTATCAACCCCAACACGGTTTCCGGGGTGTTGAACGCGGCGGTGGCCTCGCCGCTCATTACCGCCGTCGCCGTCTGCGGGCCGCCCTTATAAGGCACATGCACTAGCTGCGTCTTCGTTACAACGGCAAACAGCGCGCCCGCCAGATGCATGGCACTCCCCGCTCCGGCCGAGGCGTAGAGCACCTGCCCGGGCCGCTCGCGCGCCAGCCTGACGAAATCCTGAAGGTCCTTCACCGGCAGCGACGGCAGCACTGTGATCACATGCGGCACGCGCACCACCTGCGACACCGCTGTGAAATCCTTGAGCGAGTCGTAGCGCAGCTTCGGATAAAGTCCAGGCGTGAACGCAAACGAAGCCGAGGTCATCAGCAGCGTGTAACCATCGGCCGCTGCGCGCGCGACGAACTCCGTGCCGATGGTGGAACCGGCGCCGGGGCGGTTATCGACGATAAATTGCTGACCATAGACCTCGGACAAGCGCTGCCCGAGGATGCGCGCGAAAACGTCGGTGCCGCCACCCGGCGTGAACGGCACGACGATGCGCACGGTTTTTTCCGGCCATTTTTGCGCGTAGGCGTTGTATGCTGGGACGAATCCGAACGCGAGCGCGGCGATGGCTGTGGGGAAATGAAATGCTTTCATCGAATTCACCTTTGCTTGTATCTGTAGGGGTGAGCCTGCGAACCCCAACAAACCCATTAACCACGGAATACACGGAACACACGGAACACACGGAACACACGGACAAATCCTGCGTGCTGTTCTTTCCGCGTATTCCGTGTGTTCCGTGGTTGAAATCGTTTGATGTTGGAGTTCCTTCGTCACCCCATACCTACCCGGACTGAATCTCACAATGACTGCGCAAATAATATCGCAACGCGCCTCACGCCTCACGCCTTCAAGCACGGATTGTAAAAGCTGCGCCTTCACAACAACATGTCACCAGCAAAAGCCCGGAAATCGGATACGCCTTCCAGTTGCATGAGTCGATCAAAGAGTTTTTGCGTTGCGGACTTGCCCCATACGGGCTCGCCCAGTTCAAAAAACTTGCCGGTGAGGTCCGCAGGTGTGTGTGGATTTGCCGGCTCGCCCTTTGTCACTACGCAGCGTCCATCGTATACGGCGCCGTTTTTCATCACGATACGCACGGTTACCGGCTGCTCCTGCGGAAAGCGCGCGGTAAACGACGGCTCCTCGCGCAGGTCGACCCGTTGCACCAGCGACTGCACCTGCGGATTAGCGACTGCGGCATCATCGAAACTCTTTAATCCCGAACGACCGTGATAGAGAATACTCGCCAGTGCGAAGGGCACGGAAAACCGCGCGCCAAAACTCGAGACGATGTTTTTGCCGGCAAGGCTCGCCGCCAGCATATAGGCCCTGACCTCTATGCGTTCGATGCCATCTACAGCAAGCCGGCCGCCGGGT
>JANMXV010000333.1:0-4261 GCA_031381325.1 Betaproteobacteria bacterium
CGGTTTCAGTCTCGACCTGGCTGCCCGCGTATAGCGCCACCGTCATCAGTTTGGTCATGTCCTCACGCAACTGCCTGAGCTCTTGCTGCATGCGGCTGCGGATTTCAATGAAGGTTAAGCCGGCGTAATTCTGGTTGAGAAAGTTGGCTGCTTCGGTGAGTTCGGAAGGCGAGTAGGCTTTTTCGGTGATGATGATGCGGTTTTGCACATCGCCTTCGGGGGTGACGATGATCAGCAGAATACGCTTTTCAGACAGGCGCAGAAATTCGATGTGGCGAAAGCCCGCACTGCGCCGCGGCGTCACCACCACGCCGGCGAAGCGCGTGAGTTCCGACAGCATCTGCGAGGCCGTCGACACCAGCTTTTGCGTGTTGTCCGGATGCAGGTGGCCTTCGAGTTGATTGATTTCAATGCGGTCGAGCGGTTTGATGGTGAGCAGCGTATCGACAAAGAATCGATAGCCGCGCGCGGTGGGCACTCTTCCAGCGGAGGTATGCGGGCTGGCGATAAAGCCCATGTCTTCGAGGTCCGCCATCACGTTGCGGATGCTGGCCGGCGACAAATCCAGCCCGGCGACTTTGGACAGCGCGCGCGAACCCACCGGCTGACCGTCTGTAATATAGCGCTCGACCAGTGTTTTGAGCAGCAGTTGCGCCCGATCATTCATGGGTGTGGACATGCGCCTATTCTACCCAGTTGACGGACAAAGGGTGAAGTGAGGCGCGCAGCGTGCGCGTGAGGCTGCCCATGCATCGCACGTTCACCCTGCGCGCCGGTTGTGGTTAAATGCCGTTATGGAAAAAACCTTTAAAACCATAGCGCTGATCGGCAAGTACAACAGCCCGGAGATCGCCGAGCCGTTGTTGAAGCTGGCGGATTTTCTCAAACGGCGCGGCGTTACCGTGTTGATCGACAAGCTTACCGGCACGCACATCGCCCATTCGCCGTATCCGATACACGAGCTTGAAGATTTGGGACGCAAAGCCGAACTCGCGATCGTGCTCGGCGGCGACGGCACCATGCTTAATATTGCGCGGACGCTGGCGCCGTTTGAAGTGGCGCTGGTGGGCGTCAATCAGGGCCGCTTGGGGTTTTTGACCGACATTTCGCTCGACACCATGTACGAGACGATATCCGCCATCCTCGACGGCCAGTGCGTCGCCGAAGACCGCATGCTGTTGCAAGGTGAAATACATCGCGGCGGCGAGCGCACCATGGATGTGCTGGCGTTCAACGACGTGGTGGTGAGCAAGGGTGTCGAAGGCAATATGGTCGAAATCGAGGTGCGCATCGATGGCGAATTCATCTACCACCAGCGTTCGGACGGACTAATCGTCGCCACCCCGACCGGTTCGACAGCGTACGCGCTGTCGGCGGGCGGGCCGATTGTGCATCCGGCGTTGCGGGTGATTTCGCTGACGCCGGTGTCACCGCATACGCTGTCCAATCGTCCCATCGTGATCAGCAGCGACAGCATCACTGAAATCGTGGTGCATAGCGACAGCGACGCGCGCGCGCATTTTGACAGCCACTCGCATTACGCGTTAAGTGTAGGTGATCGCGTAATTGTGAAACGCTACCCGCATACCATCAGTTTGCTGCATCCGATAGGGCATAGTTATTACCGGATGTTGCGGGAGAAGCTCAACTGGAACCGGGAGTAAAAGGACGTGAAGTCGTGAAGGAGTGAAGGGGTGAATGGGGTACCCCCTGCGCGAGGTGTTCATCCTCGGAAAACGGGTAGGGTGTGCAGTACCCCTTTCACTCCTTCACATCTTCACTCCTCCACAGGAAAGGGTGAAGGGGTGGCAGTTTGAAGCGAAATCACCGTACGTTGCGGGTTTGGCAAGGCGCCATGGACTTGGTGAATGATATTTATACAGTGACTGCCGAGTTTCCGAAGAATGAGCAGTATGGGTTGACGAGTCAATTGCGCCGCGCTGCTGTTTCCGTGCCATCGAATATCGCGGAAGGTTGTGCGCGCGGTGGGACGAAGGAATTGCTATATTTTTTGAATGTCGCGAGCGGTTCACTTTCCGAAATTGATACGCAGGTCGAGATTGCTCATCGACTTGGATATATAGAAGAGGCTGATGGTTTGCGCAATCGAATCGATGGTGTGTTCGCCATGCTGGTAGCGCTTGTAGCGGCACTCAAACGCAAGACATAAGATGAAGTACCTCATTCACGCTTTCACGCCTTCACCCCTTCACAGCGAAGCAACAGCATGTTGCGAAGCTTAGCCATCCGCGATTTCGTAATCGTCGAACGCATGGAGCTGGAATTCGATTCCGGCTTCACGGTGTTGACGGGTGAAACCGGTGCCGGTAAGTCAATTTTGATCGATGCGCTGGCATTGGTGCTGGGCGCGCGCGCGGATGCGGTGATAGTGCGGCAGGGTGCGGAACGTACCGAAGTCAGCGCGGAGTTTGATATCACTGCACTTAAGCCGGCGATAAAGTACCTTCAAAAACAAGAACTTACAGATGAGGGCGGCACTTGCCTGGTACGCCGGGTGGTTGATGCCAGCGGTCGTTCGCGCGCCTTCATCAACGGCACGGCGGTTACTGCAACGCAGTTGCGCGAGCTCGGCGAGTGTCTGGTGGATATCCACGGCCAACATCAGCATCAGTCGCTGGCGCGCGCGCCGGCGCAACGCGAGTTGGTCGATGCCTACGGCAAGCTCGAAGCGCAAGCTGAAAAAGTTGTGATCACGCATCGCGACTGGCGCGACAAAGGGCAGCGGCGGCGCGCGTTCGAGAGCAATGCCGCTGCGTATGTTGCGGAGCGCGAACGCCTCGAATGGCAGGTGAATGATCTCGCACAACTGGATTTCAAGGCGGAAGAATGGCCGGAACTGATGGCGGAACATTCGCGCCTCGCGCACGCGGCGAGTCTGATCGAAGCGGCCCAGTTCGGCATGGACACATTGTCCGAAGGCGACGGCGCAAGCCTCGCACGGATTAACGGCGTGATTGCGCGTCTGAAGAACTTGCTGGATTACGACGCCAAGTTAAAAGACGTGCTCGACGTGCTGGAGCCCGCGCAAGTGCAGTTGCAGGAAGCGGTTTACAGCCTGCGCCATTACCAACAAAAACTTGACCTCGACCCCAAGCGTCTGCGCGATGCCGAGCAGCGGCTCGACGCCATTCACTCTGCCGCGCGCAAGTACCGCGTCGAGCCGGAACAACTGCCCGGTATGCTGGCGACGGCGCGGGCGCGGCTGGATGAACTCTCGCTCGCAGGCGATGCCGACGCGCTGCGCAAATTGGAGGACGCTGCACGCGATGCCTGTGTGAGCGAGGCCAAAAAACTTTCCGCGGGCCGGCGCAAGGCCGCCAAACAGTTAGCCGAAAAAGTCACTGCAGCAATGCAAACGCTGGCGATGACCGGCGGCTTGTTCGAGGTCGCCTTGAATGCGCTCGAAGAACCCGCCGCGCACGGGCTGGAGAGCGTCGAGTTTCTGGTGTCGGCGCACAAAGGCATGACACCGCTGCCGTTGGGGAAGGTTGCCTCCGGCGGTGAATTGTCGCGCATCAGTCTGGCGATTCAAACCATCACCAGCCAGATAGCGCAGGCGCCGACGCTGATTTTCGACGAAGTGGATGCCGGCATCGGTGGAAGAGTCGCTGAAATCGTTGGCAAGCTGCTGAAGGACCTGGGCAAAAAACATCAGGTGATGTGCATCACGCACTTGCCGCAAGTGGCCGCGTGCGGTGATCAGCAGTGGCAGGTGGCGAAGCGCGCCGCTAACGGCAAAGTCGCCAGCGAAGTCACCGTGCTCGGCAAAACGCAGCGCGTCGAAGAAATCGCGCGCATGCTGGGCGGCGTGAAAATCACCGAGACCACGCGCAAGCATGCGGCGGAGATGCTCAACGTCAGGTTTGAGGAGTGAGCATTGGGGATTTAGCGAACGCCCGACACGTCAAGGTTTGCCTCCCTTGCGCGGACAATCCGCCCGCAAACAATCCGCATATATATGCAGCGAGTGGTCGTGGATTTTGAATCCCCGCTCTGCGGCCACTTGTGACTGGCGTTTTTCGATTTCGGCGTCGTAGAACTCCTCGACGTGGCCGCATTGCACGCACACCAGATGGTCATGGTGACCGCCCTGGTTGAGTTCGAACACGGCCGTGTCGGATTCAAAATGATGGCGAATCAGCAGACCCGCGTGCTCAAACTGGGTGAGTACGCGGTAAACGGTGGCAAGCCCCGTGTTGGTGCCTTCTTTTTGCAGCAGCTTATAAACGTCCTCCGCCGA
>JANMXV010000339.1:0-1644 GCA_031381325.1 Betaproteobacteria bacterium
CCGCTCGAAGGCGTGCCGGCCAATCCGCGTGCGTGGCTGGTGTCGGCGGGGCGCTTCAAGGCCATTGATGCGATACGCCGCGATGCGCGGTTCAATGCGTTGGATGCAATAGACGAAGGGGCCGCTGAGAATATCGCCGCGCCGGACGATCCCGACGGCGAAGACATTGAAGACGACCGCCTGCGGCTGATTTTCACCTGCTGTCATCCGGCATTGCAACCGGATGCGCAAGTGGCGCTGACCTTGCGCGAGGTGTGCGGTCTGACCACGGAAGAAATCGCCAGCGCGTTTCTCACGCCCGCGCCCACGCTGGCGCAGCGCATCGTGCGCGCGAAGGCGAAGATCCGCGATGCGAAAATTCCCTATGAAACGCCGGCGCCGGAGGACCTGCCGCAGCGGCTGGATAGCGTGCTGCGTGTGATTTACCTGGTATTCAACGAAGGCTACTCGGCTTCGTCGGGCGCTACGCTCACCCGGCACGATCTGTCGGGAGAAGCGATACGTCTTGCGCGCTTGCTGATTGAATCGCTGCCGGAACCTGAAGTCATCGGCTTGCTCGCGCTGATGCTGTTGCACGAATCGCGGCGTGTTGCGCGCACGTCGCCTTCTGGCGATGTGATTCTGCTGGACGATCAGGATCGCTCACTGTGGGATCGTGAGCGGATCGCCGAAGGCACGGCGCTGGTGCAGCGCGCACTGGCGTCGCGGCAAGCGGGCCTTTACACGATTCAAGCCGCGATTTCAGCGGTGCATGCCGAAGCCCCATCCGCCGCCGCGACGGATTGGGCGCAAATCGTCGGACTGTATGACTTGCTCCTCAGTGCAGAGTCATCACCCGTCGTACAACTTAATCGCGCCGTTGCGGTGGCGATGCGTGATGGCCCGCAAGCGGGTCTCGCGCTGATCGACGACATATTCGCGCGTGGCGATCTTGCGGATTACCGCCTCGCGCATGCCGCGCGCGCGGACTTGTGCCGGCGTCTGGGCCGCGACGTTGAAGCGCGCAAGTCGTATCAGCGGGCTTTGCAACTCACCCAGCAGGAACCCGAACGGCGGTTTATCGAACGGCGATTGGCCGCGCTAGAAAAATAATTCGACCTGATGTCGAATTCGTTCGCAGCCAAACGATTAAGTATTAAGAACGCGGTCTATTATCCGCGCCATGCAGATTTTTATCCATAAAAACAAAAGGTTATGTCATGCGATTTATGGTTATCGTAAAAGCCAGCAAGGATTCCGAAGCGGGCGTGATGCCCAGCGCACAGTTGCTAGCCGAGATGGGCAAGTTCAACGAGGAACTGACCAAGGCCGGTGTATTGCTCACGGGCGATGGCTTGCAAGCAAGCTCGAAAGGCGCGCGGGTGCGATTCTCAGGCACGAAACGCACAGTGATCGACGGGCCGTTTGCCGAGACCAAGGAGCTGATCGCCGGTTACTGGATATGGAAAGTCGACTCAAAACAAGACGCAATAGAATGGTTAAAGCGTTGCCCCAATCCGCACCCCGAAGAATGCGAAGTTGAGATTCGCCAGGTATTCGAGGCGGAAGATTTTGCGAAGTAAACGGGTGCAATCATGACGGAGCGGCAAAGGTTTGAAACCATCGATGACCATGGTCTTATCAAGCGCGTGGCGCAAGCGCTGA
>JANMXV010000365.1:0-23430 GCA_031381325.1 Betaproteobacteria bacterium
CCGTCAAAGTTGAATTTGATACTCTTTAGCGCCGAATCGGCGCCGAAAAAAGTCTCTAAGTCCTTGATTGCGGGTGTAGTTCAATGGCAGAACGGCAGCTTCCCAAGCTGCATACGAGGGTTCGATTCCCTTCACCCGCTCCACAATTGATTTGCGGACGTACAGCGCCCGCTCCGCTGCCGGGATGAATTCATGAAAATCTTCAAATACCTGTTGCTGGCCTTTGCCGGTGTGGCGCTACTGATCGGTGGCGTGGTCGCCTATATTGCCGCTACCTTCGACCCCAATGCATACAAGCCGCAAATTATTCAACTGGTCAAGGATAAGAAGCAGCGCACGTTGAAACTCGACGGCGATATCAAACTCAAGTTCTGGCCCAGCATTGGCGCCGACATGGGCAAGCTGGCGTTGTCGGAGTTCAAGAGCGAGGCGGAATTTGCCTCGGTGGAGAATGCACGCGTATCGCTCAAGGTGATGCCGATGCTGTCGAAGAAGTTCGTGGTCGATGAAGTCGAAATCACGGGGGTGCGCGCTGCCATTGTCAAATTCAAGGATGGCCGCATGAATATCGACGATCTGTTGTCCAAGGACGAGCAGAAACAGGATCAGGTCGAGTTCGATATCGATCACGTCAAATTTGAAAATGCCACGCTGACTTTTCGCGACGAGGCGCAACGGGCGTCGTACTCACTGTCGAAGGTAAATCTCAAGACCGGTCGCATCGCACCCAATGTGCCGAGCAAGGTGGACTTGTCGATGACGGTGCAGAGTGACAAACCCAAGGTAAATCTCGGCATTGCGCTAAAAACAAAAATCACATTTGATCTTGAAAATCAGGTATTTGCGCTTGAAGGCTTGGGGCTGGAGGCGAAAGGTCAGGCCGCCGACATCAGCAACCTCAACGCCAAGGCAGCGGGCAGCGTAACCGCCAAACTCAAGGCCGGCGAATTGACCACCAACGGCTTGTCGGTGGCATTCACGGCGGTGAGCGGCAAGGACAATCTCGATGTTAAATTGGAGGCGCCTAAATTATTGCTTACAAAAGATAAAGCAAGCGGTGATAAAGTGACAGTCGCGGCGAAAATCACCAACGCGCAAGGCGTGACCATCGCCAATGTGGTGCTGCCCGGCATCGAAGGCACGGCGCAGGCATTCAAGGCGGCGGGCATGACGCTCGATCTGGATATGAAGCAGGGCGAGCAAAGCGTCAAAGCGCGCGTGACTTCGCCAATTTCCGGAAATTTCCAGACGCAGCAGATCAGCTTGCCACAGCTCGGCGTAACCATCACCGCCACCGGCCCCAATCTGCCGGGCAAAAGCATCAGCGGTAATTTATCCGGCAGCGCCAGCGTCAATGGCGCCAAGCAGCAGGCGCAAGCAAACCTTTCCGGAAAAATCGCCGACAGCACCATCAAGGCGCAGCTTGGCGTGAATGGGTTTGCGCCGCCCGCATTGACCTTCGATGTGGATATCGACCAACTCGATCTCGACAAATATGCACCGCCAGGCGAGGGCAAGTCTGCCGCCGGTGGCAGCGCGGCTGCGGATAAACCCATCGACGTAACGGCGCTGCGTTCACTCAACGCCACCGGCAAGCTGCGCATCGGCACGCTCAAGGCGTCGAACCTCAAGGCCAGCAATGTGCGGTTGGAGATTAAGGCCGCCGCAGGACAGGTGACGATGAGCCCGCTGTCGGCGAATCTGTATGAAGGCGCGATGAATGGTGCAGTGACGGTCAATGCTGCACAGTCGACGCCCTCATTCACGATCAAACAGAATTTGAGCGGCGTTTCGATAGGCCCGTTGCTCAAAGACCTCGCCAACAAGGACATGCTGGAAGGCAAGGGCACGGTCAACGTGGACGTGCGTACGCAGGGCGCGACGGTGGGCGCGCTCAAACGCGCGTTGAACGGCAGCGCAGCGGTGAATCTGCGTGACGGCTCAATCAAGGGCATCGACATCGCCCGTACCCTAAACGATGCCAAGGCGAAGTTGGGCTCCCTCAGAGGGCAGCAAACGCAAGCCGCCGACAACAGCAAGAAAACCGAGTTCTCGGAACTGAGCGGCAGCTTCGCCATCAATAACGGCGTGGCGCACAACAGCGATCTGTCGCTCAAATCGCCGCTGCTGCGTGTGGGCGGCGAGGGCGATATCAATATCGGTGCGGACACGGTGAACTATCTGGTAAAAGCCTCGATCGTCGGCACGCTGACGGGGCAGGACGGGCGTGGCCTCAATGAACTCAAGGGCGTTACCGTGCCGGTGCGGGCGACCGGGCCGCTGGCTTCGCCATCGTTCGCCATTGATTTCAATTCATTGCTGACCGATAGCGTGAAGCAAAAAGTCGAAGACACTGTGAAGAGCAAAATAGAGGAAGGTCTGTTTGGCAAGAAGCCCGCGGCAGTTGTAACGCCTGGGGCCACGCCCGGCGCTGCGCCTGGCGCCACACCGGCGCCATCCAATCGCGATGCGGCTAGAGACGTACTCAAAGGAATTTTTGGCCGCTGAGTGGAGGCCTGATCAAGCCGATGACGCAACCAAGCGCAGCAACGCGACTCATCGCGTGGCATAAGCTTCACGGCCGGCATGACTTGCCCTGGCAACGGAATGGAGACGCCGCACCTGACGCCTATTCGATCTGGTTGTCCGAAATCATGCTGCAGCAAACACAAGTCAGCACGGTCATCCCGTATTACGAGCGCTTTCTCAAACGATTTCCCACAGTGCAGTCGCTGGCAGCGGCGCCGCTCGACGCCGTGCTCGCGCTGTGGAGCGGGCTCGGCTACTACTCGCGCGCGCGCAATCTGCACAAGGCCGCCGGCCTGATCGTCGAACGCCACGGCGGGCAAATGCCCGATGATCCCGAGGTAGTGCAGGCGCTGCCGGGCATCGGGCGCTCTACCGCTGCCGCGATCTGCGTGTTTGCGTATGGCGGGCGTCACGCCATACTCGACGGCAACGTCAAGCGCGTGCTGGCGCGCTACCGCGGCGTGCGCGGGTATCCGGGCGAGGCCAGGGTGCAAGCCATGTTGTGGCGCAAGGCCGAAGCGCTGCTGCCGCTCCGTGGAAAAAGTGCGGGAAAAGGTGCGCGTGACATCATCGCTTACACGCAGGGGCTGATGGATTTGGGCGCGAGCCTTTGCGCACGCCGCAACCCCAATTGCGAAAGTTGCCCGCTGCGAGCCGATTGCGTCGCGTATTTGCGCGGGCTCACGGATACGCTGCCAACCGCAAAACCGCGCGCGGCTTTGCCACAGCGCGCAACGGTCATGCTGCTGATGCGCAATGCGCACAAAATCCTGCTCGAAAAGCGCGCGGTCGAAGGCATCTGGGGCGGACTATGGTCGCTGCCGGAGGTGAGTCACTTACGCGACGCGCGCGCGGCGGCAAAGCGCTACGGCGTGAGCGTGCTCGCGTCGCAAACGCTGCCACCCCTCGCGCACGGTTTTACCCATTTCAAATTGCTGATCGAACCGCTGCTGCTGGATGTCAAAAAATCACGGCGACGCGCGCCCGGCGTGATGTGGATATCGGCGGCCGATGCATTGACTGCGGCGATCCCGGCGCCGATACGGAAAATTATTGTAATGCATTGTTTTTAAAATAAAAAAAGTTTAGGTCGCAGAGGTCACAGAGGAACACAGAGAAAATCAAAGGCGGGGTTCTCTGTGTTCCTCTGGCAAGCGGGTTTCAAGACTTTGGCGCGAGCCTGAAACAAACGTCACCCGGTTCATTGCGTGCCAGTGACAACACGTAACCCTGCTGCGCCGCGAGGCGCGCTGCGTGATACAGGCCCACACCCAAGCCGGCGTTGGACGGCACGGGTGCGTTGAACAACTGCGCGGCCAGTGCTTTGGGGATGGCATCCCCGGTGTCCGTCACGCTAAGCGTCAGGCGTGCGGGGTCAAACGCCACCTGAACTTCTGACGCTTTGCGCAGGCCATTTTCAAGCAGATTGTCGACGATGCTGTCGAACATTTCCGCCGGCGCCACGGTATCCGGCAGCTCGCCCGCCAGCGTCATACGCACATTGCGGTAGGCGTAGCGTTGTTGCAGTGTCTTCCACCAGCCCGCCGCATCGGTGAGGCGGGATTCAATGTGATCGGGCGTGCGCAGTTTGTCCAGTGTGGTGCTGAGCCGTTGCGTGATCTGCGGCAATTGCCGCTGCATCAGGGCCAGCAGTTCCGCGGATTGCTCGGGCGTGTCGTCTTGTGCCGCAGCGCACAGCGCATGCAACGACTGCAGCAGATTCTTCACGTCGTGCGTCAGGCGCGAGCCGGTTTCGTGTATCGCCTGGGTATAGGCATTTTTGCGTTGCAACTGCTCGCGCTGCTTGGCGGCGTGAAAGTGCCCGACCATCTGCGCCAGCAGCTTCACGTGCAGCAGCATCGCCGGCGACAGCGCCCAGCGCGTATGAGTACGCAGTTTCAGTTCGTCAAAAGTAAAATCCGCGTAGTGTTCATTCAGCCGCCCGTAATGGCCCGATCCCAGCGGCGTTTCCCAGCGCAGGCCGATCACCCACGGCAGCGCCAGCATGTGTTCCAGCGCGGCATTCAAAAATTGCCGCGGCTCGCTTTCGCGCTCCGCAATGTCGGCCAGGCGCTGCACCCATTGTTCGAACGGCAAGCCCACGCTTATCAGGTAGCGCGACAGCATTTGATCGAAACCCGCGAATCCCGCGGTGGGACTCATCAGCCATGACAATCCGACCAGCGCCGTCGCAATCATGATCAACGTTTCGGCGAGCGCCACGATGTACTGATCTTGATTCGTTTTGACCAGCACCAGGCTGCCCAGCACCAGTGCCGCCACCAGCAGGAACAACATGAAGCTGTAGAAGACATCCACCGCGAGGCTGGTGGCCGCGCGTGACGGCGCCGCGCGCACGAATAGTATGGCAATCGCGATCAGCGGCAGTCCGTAACGCACCAACGTGGGCAGCAAGGCGTCCGCAGGAAGCTGCCCCGCCAATTGCGGCACCACCCACGTCAGCAGCAACGCCAACACATACAACGCAGCCAGCATCGACGCCGCGCGCTGACGGCCTCGGGTAATGCTGGGCACGCTGCCCCCGATCAGCGCAGTCAGGGCCGCCAGCCACACGGCGATCAACCACCAATTGCTGAACGTGGCCAGTAGTATGCCGATAAGAATCACCAGAAATGCCTGGCTGGGCCGCAACTCGCCGTCGCCTTGCCACAACGGTTGCCACATCAAAAACAAGCCAAAGTGCGTCAGCAGCAACGCCGAAGCCCAAACCGTGCCTACGCCCCAAGTGGTTGCCGCGTGCAGCGCGAGCAGCATCAGACCCAGCCAGATGTGCGCGTGGCGCGCGACAAAGCCGGGTGTCCTGGTCAGTGCAATTGCAGGGTCTGGCATGAATACGGACCTTGGGAAATTACGCGTTCGCAATATCGCTATACTTCGCTTGCCATGCATCAAATACTGGCTATCGCACGCTACACCCTGCTCGAAGCGCGGCGCACGCGGCTGCCGTTGCTGCTTGCCGTCGCGCTCGCGCTCATGCTTGCGCTGGGCTTTTTCGTCTCCGAACTGGCGGTGATCGAGAGCGCGCGCCTGCGCCTGAGCGTTTACGCAGCGGGTGCGCGCTGGGTTGCCGTGTTTGTCGTCGCCACCCACGTGCTGGGCAGCATTACCCGCGAATTCAACGACAAGGGCATTGATGCATTGCTTGCCCTCGACCTGCCGCGCTCGCATTATATCCTTGGCAAACTGGGCGGGTTTCTGGCGCTGGGCGCAATGGTCGCGGTGATCACCTGCCTGCCGCTCACACTCATGGCCTCGCCGCCAGCCATGCTGCAATGGGGCGTGGCGCTGGTGCTGGAGTTGTCCGTGGTGGCGGCGTTTTCGCTGTTTTGCGTGATTGCGTTCGGCCAGTTCATCCCGGCGGCGGCGCTGGCGCTGGCGTTTTACCTGCTGGCGCGCAGCCTCACTGCGCTACAACTGATCAGCGCCCATCCGCTCAGCGGCGCAGGCACGCTGTCGCATGAGGCAGGCCGCTGGATGGTGGATGCACTCGCGCTGGTGATGCCGGCGCTGGATCGCTGGCCGCAGACAGCGTGGCTGATTGACGCGCCGGCGCCGTGGCCGTCGTTTGCGCTGCTGCTGGCGCAGGCGGGGTTGTATGTGGCGCTGCTCGCGGCGGCTGCAATGGTGGATTTTCAGCGGCGTAATTTTTGATGTTTGCCTGGCAAACGTCCTGCGTACGGTAAAATCTTGTTTTAATTGAAGCTTTCCCGCAGGACGTGTTTACGTGATCACCATTGCACTTTCCAAGGGCCGCATTTTTGATGAGACACTGCCGCTGCTCAACGCGGCGGGCATCCGCACGTCTGAAGACCCGCATAAATCGCGCAAGCTGATCCTCGGCACCAACCAACGCGAGGTGCGGCTGATTATTGTGCGCGCATCCGATGTGCCGACCTATGTGCAATATGGCGGCGCGGACATGGGTGTCGCAGGCAAGGATGTGCTGGACGAGCAGGGTGGGCAGGGTTTGTATCAACCGCTCGATCTCGGCATCGCACGCTGTCGCATGATGGTTGCCGTGCGCAAGGGTTTCGATTATCAGCGTGCGGTGAAGCAGGGCGCACGGCTCAAGGTTGCTACCAAATACGTGCAGACGGCACGCGAGCATTTTGCCGCTAAGGGTGTGCATGTTGATCTGATCAAGCTTTACGGCTCGATGGAGCTGGCGCCGCTGGTGGGTTTAGCCGATGCGATTGTGGATCTGGTTAGCACCGGCAGTACGTTGAAGGCGAATAATCTGGTGGCGGTGGAGGAAGTTGCGCAAATTAGTTCGCGCTTGATCGTGAACCCGGCCGCTTTGAAATTGAAGCGCAAGGCGATGCAGCCGATTCTTAAAGCGTTCGCCAAGGCTGTGGGCTGAACATGCGTCGTTTGTCTACGGCGGATGCTGGATTTGATGCGGCGCTTGCGGATTTGCTCGCGTTCGAGTCGGCACAGGACCCCAAGGTCGATGCCACGGTGGCCGCGATACTCGCGGACGTGAAAGCGCGCGGTGACGCCGCAGTGCTGGAATATACGCAGCGTTTTGATCGCCTCAGTTGCTGCGGGGCGAAAACGCTGGCCGAGCTGGAAATTCCCAAGACTGAATTGCACGCGGCGCTGAAGGCCCTGCCCGCTACGCAACGCGAGGCGCTGGCGGCAGCCGCCACACGCGTGCGCAGCTTCCATGAAAAACAATCAATAAAAACAAATACTTACGTAGATTCAGACGGTAACGAGTTGGGTCAGCGCGTAACGCCGCTGGATCGCGTGGGCATCTACGTGCCGGGTGGCAAAGCATCGTATCCGTCTACGGTGATCATGAACGCGACGCCGGCGAAAGTCGCGGGCGTGGCAGAGATCATCATGGTGGTGCCGACCCCGGATGGCGAGAAAAACCAATTGGTGCTGGCGGCGGCGGCGTTGACCGGCGTCGATCGCGTGTTTGCGATCGGCGGTGCGCAGGCGGTGGGTGCGCTGGCGTACGGCACGCAGACGATTTCGCAGGTGGACAAGATCGTCGGCCCCGGCAATGCCTATGTCGCGGCGGCGAAACGGCGCGTGTTCGGCGTGGTGGGCATCGACATGGTGGCGGGACCGTCGGAAATTCTCATCGTGTGCGACGGCAACACCGATCCCGACTGGATTGCGATGGATCTCATTTCGCAGGCCGAGCACGACGAAATGGCACAGTCGATTTTGCTGTGCCCCGATGCGGGCTACATTGAAAAAGTTGCCGCAAGCATCGAGCGGCAGATTGTCGATATGCCGCGCAAGGACATCATTCGCGCGTCGCTCGACGGGCGCGGCGCGTTGATCAAAGTACGTGATCTCGACGAAGCGTGTGCCATCGTCAATCGCATTGCACCTGAGCACCTGGAACTTTCCGTGGAAAATGCGCAGGCGTTGCTGCCAAAAATTCGCCACGCCGGCGCGATTTTTATGGGCAAGTATTCCTCCGAAGCGTTGGGCGATTATTGCGCGGGGCCCAACCACGTGTTGCCGACGTCGCGTACGGCGCGATTTTCATCGCCGCTGGGCGTTTACGATTTTCAGAAGCGTTCGAGCATCATCAACGTGTCACAAGCCGGCGCGGTGAAACTCGGCAAAATCGCTGCGGAACTCGCCTACGGCGAAGGCCTGCCCGCCCACGCGCGCTCGGCTGAATTTCGGATGAAGTGACGGGACGAAGCGATGAGTCACTATTGGAGCAAAGTGGTACACGGCCTCACGCCCTATGTGCCCGGCGAGCAGCCCAAGCTGTCCAACCTTGTGAAACTCAACACCAACGAAAGTCCTTACGGCCCCAGCCGCAAGGTGCTGGACGCGTTGCGCGCCGAAGTGGGTGACACGCTGCGCTTGTACCCCGATCCCGGCAGCGACAAATTGCGCGCGGCGATCGCGAAACGTCACGGGCTGACCGCGGAGCAAGTATTTGTCGGCAACGGCTCGGATGAAGTGCTGGCGCATGTGTTTTTGGGGTTACTGAAACACGACGCGCCGATTTTGTTTCCAGACATCACTTACAGTTTTTATCCGGTGTATTGCGGGCTGTACGATATTCAGTATCAGCAAGTGCCGCTGAACGCGGCGTTTGAAATTGATGTGGGCGACTATCAGCGCCCGAACGGCGGCATCATATTCCCCAACCCGAATGCGCCTACGGGCCAGTTGCTTGCGTTGTCCGAGATCGAGCGTTTATTGATAGCGAATCCTTCATCCGTGGTGGTGATTGACGAAGCGTATGTCGATTTCGGCGGCGTATCCTGCGTGCCGTTGATTAAGCAATATCCGCAACTGCTGGTGACACACACGCTGTCGAAATCGCGTGCGCTGGCGGGCTTGCGCGTGGGTTACGCGACCGGGCAGCCGGAACTTATCGAGGCGCTCAATCGCGTGAAAGACAGCTTCAATTCCTATCCGCTGGACCGTTTTGCGCAGGCTGGCGCTGCGGCGGCGATGGAGGATGAAGCCTACTTCGAGGCGATGTGCCGCAAAGTGATCGACTCCAAAGCGCGGCTCGTTACAGATATGCAGGCGCTCGGCTTTGAAGTGCTGCCGTCAGCAGCGAATTTTATTTTTGCGCGCTTTCCAGGCCGCGATGGCGCAGACATCGCAGCGAAGTTGCGCCAACGCAGCATTATCGTGCGGCACTTTCGCAATCCGCCGCGCATTTCGCCGTTCCTGCGCATTACCATAGGCACGGATGAACAGTGCGCTGGACTGGTCGATGCGTTGCGTGAAATCGTTCGCTGAGACGTGAGCCTGTCAACGCGCACAGCGTCGAATTCGTTTATACTAATTGCGAATTAAAACAAATAGTTACTGAAAGATTGTTGAGATCATGGCACGCCAGGCGCAAGTCACGCGAAACACCAACGAAACGCAGATCAGCGCATCGCTCAATCTCGACGGCAGCGGCCAATCCAAACTGGCCACCGGCGTGGGTTTTCTCGATCACATGCTCGACCAGATTGCACGCCACGGCGTGTTTGACCTTGAGGTCAGCGCTAAGGGCGATCTGCACATCGATGCGCATCACACGGTTGAAGACGTCGGTATTACGCTAGGGCAGGCGTTTGCCAAAGCCATCGGTGACAAGGCTGGCGTTCGTCGCTATGGTCACGCCTATGTGCCGCTGGATGAGGCGCTGTCGCGTGTGGTGGTTGATTTGTCGGGACGCCCCGGACTGGATATGAAAATCGATTTCGTGCGCGCGCGTATCGGAGAGTTTGACGTCGATCTGGTGCGGGAGTTTTTTCAGGGCTTTGTGAATCATGCGCTGGTCACGCTGCACATCGACAATCTCAAGGGCGACAACGCCCACCATCAGGCCGAGACTGCGTTCAAGGCGTTCGGGCGCGCGCTGCGCATGGCTTGCGAACTTGATCCGCGTGTAGTGGGTGTGCCTTCGACTAAGGGAACGCTTTGAGCGTGAGGCGTAAAACGTAAAGAGTGAAGGGTGAAGGGTGAAATGTAACCCCCACTGTGATGCCACGTCACCCTTCATCCTTCACTCTTCACCGCCCCAATTCCAATGATTGCAGTCATCGACTACGGCATGGGCAATTTGCGCTCGGTGTCCAAAGCTATTGAGCATGTTGCGCCCGGCATTGAGGTGCGCGTGACCGACGATCCGTCGATAGTGCGCAGCGCCGAGCGCGTGGTGTTTCCGGGTCAGGGCGCGATGCCCGACTGCATGCGCGAGTTGCGCACGCGCGGCTTGTACGAAGCGGTGATCGACGCGGCTCGCGACAAACCTTTTCTGGGCATTTGCATCGGCTTGCAGATGTTGTTCGAGCACAGCGAAGAGGGCGATACACCGGGGCTGAGTGTGTTGCCGGGACGTGTGCAACGCTTTGCGCATGCGTTGGCTGATGAGCAGGGGCAAAAACTCAAAGTGCCGCATATGGGGTGGAATGTAGTGGAGCAGCGCATCGATCACCCGCTGTGGCAGGGCATCGCGCAAAATTCGCGCTTTTATTTCGTGCATAGCTACTACCCGAAACCGGGTATTCCCGGCCTCACCGCCGCCATTAGCCGCTATCCGGCTGCGTTTGCCTGTGCCGCGGCGCGTGACAACCTGTTCGCCGTGCAATTTCACCCTGAAAAAAGCGCGGCTGCGGGTTTAAAGCTATTGGCGAATTTCGCAACATGGTCGCCCGCCGCAAGCGGTTTACGCCAGACTCCTTGACCCAAACAGATTGTTTGCGGCTATAGTATGATTAGTTTCACGGAACCTTTCTGAATCTGCTGAACCCGCTGAACCGGTAATTGCCTCACTACACTGCCTCCCGCGCGGCGCTCGCCCAATTCCGTTTCGCTCCCGTTCACACAAACGTTCAACCCCTATGCTGATTATTCCTGCCATTGATCTCAAAGATGGGCAATGCGTGCGTTTGAAGCAAGGCGACATGACCAGCGCTACGGTGTTTTCGGACGATCCCGGCGCGACGGCGAGACGCTGGCTCGATTTGGGTGCGCGGCGGTTGCACGGGGTTGATCTGAATGGCGCCGCTGCCGGTAAACCAAAAAACGGCGCCGCGATCAAGGCCATCGTTGCCGCGCTCGGTGATAAACTGCCGATCCAGTTGGGCGGCGGTATTCGCGATCTCGATACCATCGAGCATTATCTCGACGCCGGCATCCGCTACGTCATTATCGGTACAGCGGCAGTGAAAACGCCGGGATTTCTGCACGATGCCTGCACCGCGTTTCCAGGTCACGTAATGGTGGGGCTGGATGCCAAAGACGGTAAAGTCGCAGTGGATGGCTGGTCCAAGATGACCGGTCATGATGTCATTGACTTGGCAAAAAAATTTGAAGACTACGGTGCTGAAGCCGTGATCTACACCGACATCGGCCGTGACGGCATGTTAAGCGGCGTGAATATCGATGCCACGGTAAAGCTCGCGAAGGCGCTCACCGTTCCGGTAATTGCCAGCGGCGGCATCACCAATCTGGATGACGTTAAGGCGCTGTGCGCCGTGCAAAGCGAAGGCATACAAGGTGCGATTACCGGCCGCGCGGTGTATCAGGGCACGCTCGATTTCGCCGCGGCGCAGAAGCTGGCGGATGAGCTTTCCAAGAGTAAGGCGTGAAGTGGTGAATGGGTGAAGGCGTGAAAGGGGTACCCCCTTCACCCATTCACCCCTTCACTCTTCACCATCTTAAATGGGTCTGGCCAAACGCATCATCCCCTGTCTCGACGTCACAGCCGGGCGCGTGGTCAAGGGTGTGAATTTCGTCGGACTCAGAGATGCGGGCGATCCGGTTGAAATTGCGCGCCGCTATGATGATCAAGGCGCGGACGAGCTGACATTTCTGGATATCACCGCCAGCAGCGACGACCGTGATCTGATTCTCAACATCATTGAAAGCGTTGCCGCGCAAGTTTTCATACCGTTTACCGTGGGGGGCGGTGTGCGCACGGTGAATGACGTACGGCGGCTGCTCAACGCGGGTGCGGATAAAGTGAGCATCAACACGGCGGCGGTGCAAAATTCGCAACTGGTAGCGGATGCGTCGGGACGTTATGGTGCGCAGTGCATTGTGGTGGCGATAGATGCGAAACGGGTAGTGGGTTCCGATCCGCTGCGTTGGGAGGTTTATACGCATGGGGGACGCAAAGCTACGGGACTGGACGCGCTGGCGTGGGGATTCAAGATGCAGGAACTGGGGGCGGGCGAAATTCTACTGACCAGCATGGATCGCGACGGCACGCGCACGGGATTCGACATAGAGCTGACGCGGGCGTTTTCCGAACTGCTGGAGATACCGGTGATCGCCAGCGGCGGCGTGGGCAATCTGCAGCATCTCGCCGATGGCGTGTTGCAGGGGCGTGCGGATGCGGTGCTGGCCGCGAGTATTTTTCACTACGGCGAATATACGGTGCGGCAGGCGAAAGAATATATGGCGGGTAGGGGGCTAGAAGTAAGGCTGTGAAGGGGTGAATGAGTGAATGAGTGAACGAGTGAACGAGTGAACGGGTGAAAGTCAACCCCCGCTGTTACTCCCAACTCCGAACTCCCGACTCTCAACTGAAAAGCATGAACGACAACTGGTTAAACAAAGTGAATTGGGCGCAAGACGGCCTGGTGCCTGCGGTGACACAAGACGCGGCGAGCGGTCGCGTGTTGACGGTTGCGTGGATGAATCGTGAGGCGCTGAAGCTCACTGCCGCGACCGGCGAAGTCCATTACTGGTCGCGTTCCCGCAAAAAGCTGTGGCGCAAAGGCGAAGAGTCGGGGCACGTGCAGTTAGTGAAGGCTATCCGCCTCGATTGCGACGAAGACGTGATTCTGGTGGAAATTGAACAAGTGGGCGGCATTGCCTGTCATACCGGACGTGAAAGTTGTTTTTTTAACCACCTTGAGGACGGTAAATGGGTGGCGGTAGATCCGGTGCTCAAAGATCCGAAGGAGATTTACCGCAAATGATAGACGCAACCATTTTGCGCAGGCTGGGCGAGACGCTGGCGGCGCGCAAGCAGGCCGACCCGGCAGGTTCTTATGTGGCCGGGTTGATGGCCAAGGGCGAAGACGCCATTTTGCGTAAACTCGCCGAAGAATCCGCGGAAACGCTGCTGGCGTCCAAGGAGGGTGATAAACTGCACTTGGTCCGCGAGGTCGCCGACCTGTGGTTTCACAGCATGGTGCTGCTGGCGTGGCATGGTCTGAAACCCGAAGATGTACTGGCGGAGCTGCAACGGCGCGAGGGCATTTCCGGGGTCGACGAAAAGAAATTCCGCAAGCCCTAGCCGCGAATCAAGGCTTGGACAGTGCGCAAACCGGATAAATAGGAGAGCAACATGGGTTCATTCAGCATCTGGCATTGGCTGATCGTTCTGGCAATCATCGTGCTGATTTTCGGCACCAAGAAATTGCGCAACCTCGGCGGCGATCTGGGCAGCGCGGTCAAGGGCTTCAAAGACGGCATGAAGACCGAGGAAGATAAAACCGCGGCAGCGGCGCAGGCAGCACAAGGAAAGGGCGAAATTCCGCCTTCCACCGGCCACACGTATGAGGCCGAAGTCAAGAAGGAAACCTCAAAGACGTGAGGGGTGAGGCGTGAAGCGTGAGGCGCATGCACCCCTGCATGATTTTCGCTTCGCGCCTCACGTCTAACGCTTTACGCCTCACGCAAAAAAATGTTCGACATCGGCTTCTCCGAGATGATTGTCATCGCGGTCATCGCACTCATTGTGCTGGGACCGGAAAAACTGCCGCGCGTGGCGCGCACGGCGGGGCATTTGCTCGGGCGTATGCAACGCTACGTTAACGACGTCAAAGCCGACATCAATCGCGAGATTGAGCTCGACGAACTGCGCAAGCTGCAAAAAGAAATGCAGAACACCGCGCAATCGATACAACAGACGGTTAAAGGCGAAATCCATTCTGTCGAATCCGAGTTCAAAAGCATCGGCGACTCCACTCACAAAGCGTTATCCGATCCGGTAGCCGATGCATTTGCTGATCCGCCGCCGGTGCAGGCGCCTGCGGCGCTGACCGCGACGTTGTCCCATTTGGAACCGTTGACCGAGCCGCCGATGGAAATCCCTGCGTCGCCGAACGCCGCGAGTGTTGTCTCTCCGCAGCTTGAATTGAGCCTGGAAGCGGCGCCCCTGCCGAACGCACCGCCGCCGCCTTTGGCTTTCACGTCCGCGCCGGCTGCAGCAGCGGCGGCAAAGGCGTAGCCGCCGTGGCGCTGACCGAAGACACGTTTATCTCCCACCTGGTCGAGCTGCGTGATCGCTTAATGCGCGCACTGATCGCAATTGCGGTCGCCTTTGCGGTGATCGGATTCTGGCCGACCTATAGCGTGATCTATGATTTTCTTGCGCTGCCGCTGATTCAAACGCTTCCGGCAGGTTCGAAGATGATCGCCACCGGCGTGATTACGCCTTTCCTGATTCCACTGAAGGTTGGGCTGATGGCCGCCTTCCTGGTGGTCTTGCCTTATGTGCTCTATCAGGCATGGGCGTTCGTTGCGCCCGGACTTTATTCGCACGAAAAGAAACTGGTTTTGCCGCTGGTGGTGAGCAGTACCGTGTTGTTTATCGTGGGCGTAGCCTTCTGCTACTACTTTGTATTCGGACAATTGTTCCGCTTTATTGCCGGATTTGCGCCCGCCAGCATCACGCCCGCGCCGGATATCGAGCAATACCTGTCGTTTGTGCTCACCATGTTTCTGGCGTTTGGTGTCGCATTTGAAGTGCCGGTGGCGATCATCGTGCTGGTGCGCATGGGCGTGGTGTCGATCCAGCAGCTGCGTGATTTTCGCGGTTACTTCGTGGTGTGCGCGGCGATCGCCGCTGCGGTAGTCACGCCGCCGGACGTGGTGTCGATGCTGGCGTTGTTGATTCCCATGTGCCTGCTGTATGAGGCGGGTATCATCGCGGCAAGTCTGATGGCTAAAGTGAAAGCCCCTGAAGAAAAGCCCGGCAGCGCCACGCTGACTGCGGAACAAACGGCAGAGCATTTTGCCGCCCTTGAAAAAGAACAAAACAGCGGTGGCCGTTGACCCGTGTAACTATTTTTTCCTGGCGCCATTTGTGATCTTGGGCCGTGTGCCCACGGTGACTTTCAGATCGACTTCTTTTTGCGCGCGAATCACCTTGAGTGTGGCGCTCGTACCCGGCGCGATGGCTGAAATCAGCGTTAACATGCCGGCCGAATCTATTACGGGTTTGCCGTTCACCGTGATCAGCACATCACCGGATTTCATGCCCGCCAGCTCGGCAGGGGTGCCACGGATCACTTCGGTGATCAGGGTGCCGCGTGGTTCGGCTATTTTCAGCGACTCCGCCAGGTCCGGGGTCAATTCCTGCACCGCTACGCCGATCCATCCGCGCGTCACGACCCCCGTTTGCACCAGTTGATCGAGCACATGTTTGGCTGTGGCGGCGGGTATCGCGAAGCCTATGCCCAGTGATGCGCCCCCCGGCGTGCGCGAGTAAATCGCGGTGTTGATGCCGATCATATTGCCGTTGATGTCCACCAGCGCGCCGCCGGAATTGCCGGGGTTGATCGCGGCGTCGGTTTGAATGAAATTTTCAAAGGTGTTGATGCCCAGATGGCTGCGCGCCAGCGCACTGATAATGCCGAAGGTCACCGTTTGCCCGACGCCGAATGGATTACCGATGGCCAGCACCATGTCGCCCACTTGCGCTTGCTCGGATTGGCCGAAGGTGATGGTCGGCAGTTTGGGCAGATCGATCTTGATCACCGCCAGATCGGTTTCCGGATCGCTGCCGATGACTTTCGCTTTGGCGCGGCGATTGTCGGCAAGCGCGACTTCAATTTCATCGGCGGCCTCGACCACATGGGCGTTGGTGAGGATGTAACCCTGCTCGCTGACGATGACGCCGGAGCCCAGGTTATTGCTTTTTTGCGGCAGGCCCTGGCCTTCCCTCTCACCGCCAAAAAAATAGCGGAATACCGGATCGTCCATGAACGGCGCGCGTTGTGCTTTGACTTCCTTGCTGGTGTAAATATTCACCACCGCCGGCATCGCACGCTTGGCCGCATCGCTGAACGACACCAAGCGGCCTGCCGATGATGCCGCCGGCGCTGCGACTAGCGCGGCGACCTTGGCGACCGGCGCGGCGGGACGCGCGCTCCACGCCAGAAGATCGGGCCGCAGCGTGGTGACCACAAACAACAGCGCGATACAGACGGTGACTGCCTGCGCAAAGAATAACCAGAATTTGTGAACCATTATGTGACCATGAACCCGGAGGGATGATGAACATTCTAAGCAATTCCCACTCGGGTCGCCACCGCTCCATAGTCTGCGGGTGTCGTTCAACGGCGCATGCCGCGTGCGTATTCCGACCCTGAGGAGACTGTAGAAACGCGTCGACTACTCATCGTAAGTATATGTTTTTAAACGGTTATATTACGATTTATTTCACTTTATCACACAACTTCTGGTAAAATAACACAAATAACACGTTTTCGTGATTACCCGCAGCTTCACGCGTTTTCAACTTCTCTCTTCAGGAAGATTCCTTGTATGGCTGAACAACAACCCGACAAAGGCCGGCGCTGTATGCTGTTGGCTGCGAGCACTGTTGCTGGCGGCATAGCGGCAGTGGCTTCCGGCGTGCCGTTTGTGGCGAGCATGCTGCCGTCTGAACGCGCCAAAGCGGCCGGTGCGCCGGTGGAAGCGGACATCAGCAAACTCATGTCCGGCGAGCGTATGACCGTGGAGTGGCGTGGCAAGCCCGTATGGATTGTGCGCCGCACCCCGGAAATGCTTGATATTATTAAGAAAAACGACGACCGGGTGGCTGACCCGCAATCGAAGAAAGTGATGCAACCCAACTACGCCAGGAACGAATTCCGTTCGATCAAACCGGAATACCTGGTGCTGGTGGGCATTTGCACGCACCTGGGCTGTTCGCCGGTGGAAAAATTCCAGGTGCAGGCCGAGGCATTCTCTGCGGATTGGAAAGGCGGTTTTTACTGCCCGTGCCATGGTTCGCTGTTTGATCTGGCGGGCCGCGTTTATAAAAACAAACCCGCGCCCGACAATCTGGTGGTGCCGCCGCACAAGTATCTGGCTGACGGCAGGATTGTAATCGGCATAGACCAAAGCGAAAGCGAAAAGGGAGCCTGATCGCACATGGCCGCTACCAAAAAAGAACCCGTGGTTATCGAAGGCGCCGGTCCGCTCAACGCCCCAATCGGCGGGCTGCTGACGTGGGTGGATCAGCGTTTTCCGTTGATGTCGTTGTGGAAAGATCATCTGGCCGAGTATTACGCGCCGAAAAATTTCAACTTCTGGTATTACTTCGGCTCGCTGGCGATGGTGGTGCTGGTGCTGCAAATTGTCACCGGCATTTTCCTCGTCATGCACTACAAACCGTCGGCAGCGGAAGCGTTTGCCTCGGTCGAGTACATCATGCGCGACGTGCCCGGCGGCTGGCTGATCCGCTACCTGCATTCCACCGGCGCCTCGGCGTTTTTCATTGTGATTTATCTGCACATGTTCCGCGGGCTGCTGTACGGCTCGTACCGCGCGCCGCGTGAATTGATCTGGATATTCGGCATGGTGATTTACCTGGCGTTGATGGCCGAAGCGTTCTTCGGCTACCTGCTGCCGTGGGGCCAAATGTCGTACTGGGGCGCGCAGGTGATCGTGAACTTGTTCGATGCGTTGCCCATCATCGGGCCGGATCTTTCGACCTGGATACGCGGCGATTTCGTGGTGTCGGACGCCACCTTGAACCGCTTTTTTGCATTCCATGTGATCGCGATTCCGCTGGCCATACTGGGGCTGGTGGCCGCGCACATCATGGCGCTGCACGAAGTGGGTTCCAACAATCCGGACGGCGTCGAAATCAAAGCGCACAAGGACGCCGACGGCCACCCACTCGACGGCATTCCGTTTCATCCGTATTACACCGTGAAAGATGCGCTGGGTGTGACCGTGTTCGCAACCGTGTTCTGCGCGATCCTGTTCTTTGCGCCGGAGATGGGCGGTTACTTTCTTGAATACAATAACTTCATCCCCGCCGACTCGCTGAAGACGCCGCTGCATATTGCGCCGGTGTGGTATTTCACGCCGTACTACTCGATCCTGCGTGCGATCACGGAAAATTTCATGTGGGCATTGCGCATCGGCGTGATCGCCTACGCGCTGCTGATACTGTTTACCGCGCGCGGCTGTTTGCCCAAGCTGCTGGCGCTGATGATTGCCCCCGTGTTGTTGATCGCCATGGGCGTGATCGAAGCCAAGGTATGGGGTGTGGCGCTGATGGGATTGGCGACACTGATTTTCTTTTTGATGCCGTGGCTGGATAAGAGTCCGGTGAAATCCATACGCTACAAGGGCAAATTGTCGCGCTGGGCGCTGACCCTATTTGTGGTGGTGTTTCTCGTGCTGGGTTACTACGGCACGCAGCCGGTGACGGATGCAGGCACGCTCATTTCGCAGATTGGCACGCTGATTTATTTCTCGTTCTTCCTGCTGATGCCGTGGTACACGCAGATGGAACAAACGCATCCGGTGCCCGAGCGGGTGACGACGTGAGGATCGCGAGCATGATCAAAACTCATTTTCGTGTTCTTATGTGCGTTTTTCTGTTGGCCCCCGCGCTGTCATTCGGCGCCGGTGACCATCTCCATCTGGATCACGCGCCGATCAATGCGAGCGACAACGCCTCGTTGCAGCGGGGTGCTGCGCTGTTCGTGAACTATTGCCTGAATTGCCACAGCGCGAATTACATGCGCTACAACCGGCTGACCGATATCGGCTTGAACGACAAAGAAATTCTCGAAAACCTGGTGTTCAGCGGCGGCAAAGTCGGCGATCTCATGAAGAACACCATGGATACCAATGATGCCAAGGTGTGGTTTGGCGCAGCGCCGCCCGATCTCACGGTGATTGCACGTTCGCGTGCCTCCGAAGCGGGTTCGGGCGCGGACTGGCTCTATACCTATTTACGCACGTTCTACCGCGACCCTGCGCGTCCGACCGGCTGGAACAACACCACGTTTCCCAACGTCGGCATGCCGCACGCGCTGTGGGAGTTGCAGGGTGAACAGGTAATGAAGGCGTCGGAAGTTCGCGCGGATGGTTATATGGCCATGGTGGACAAGCCCATGCTTGCCAAACCCGGCAAGCTGTCCGCGCTCGAATACGACAGCGCTGTCGCCGATCTGGTGAACTACCTGGTTTACATGGGTGAGCCGGTCGCCAGAAGCCGCAAGTCTATCGGCCTGATTGTGCTGGGGTTTTTGTTCTTGTTGATCCCGCTGGTCTATGCGTTGAAGAAAAACTTCTGGAAAGATATTCACTGATTGCCGTGAAGGCGTGAAACGTGAAGGAGTGAAAGGGTGAATGAGGTACCCCCTTCACGTATTCACTCCTTCACTCCTTCACTCCTTCACTCCTTCACGTCTCACCCCTAACGCCTCACCCCTTACGCCCTCAGGTATTTCAATATGATGACTTTATATTCGGGCACCACGTGCCCCTTCAGCCAGCGTTGCCGCATCGTGCTCTACGAAAAAGGCATGGATTTCCAGATCGTCGATGTCGATCTTTACAACAAGCCCGAAGACCTGGCAGTGATGAATCCGTACAACCAGGTGCCGGTGCTGGTCGAGCGCGATCTCATTTTGTATGAGTCGAACATCATCAACGAATACATTGACGACCGCTTCCCGCATCCGCAACTGATGCCCGCCGATCCGGTGATGCGCGCGCGCGCGCGGCTGTTCCTGTACCGTTTTGAGAACGAAATGTTCGGCCACGTCCATTCCATTGAAAAAGGCACGCAGAAACAAGCCGAAAAAGGCCGGCAGGTGATACGCGATGCGCTGACACAGATCGCGCCGGTGTTCGCCAAGCAGAAGTTCATGCTGGGCGATGAGTTCACCATGCTCGACGTGGCGATCGCGCCGCTGTTGTGGCGCCTCGGCCACTACGATATCCAGTTGCCCAAGCAGGCCGCGCCGCTGATGAAATACGCCGAGCGATTGTTCAGCCGTCCGGCTTATATCGACGCGCTCACCGCGTCGGAAAAAGTAATGCGTAAATAGGTTGGGCGTGAGGCGTAACTTCTAAACCCACGCGAATTTGCGCCTCACCCCTCACGCCTAGCCCACAACCCATGCCTGAGCGTTCCACCAAACCCTACCTGATCCGCGCCATCCACGAATGGTGTACGGATAGCGGCTACACGCCGTACCTTTCGGTCAAGGTAGACGAGAATACCCGCGTGCCGATGGAATTCGTCAAGAACGGCGAAATCGTGCTCAATCTGGGTTACGACTCCACCCATAAGCTCACCATAGGCAATGATCTGGTGCAGTTCTCGGCGCGTTTTAGCGGCGTGTCGCGCGAATGTTCGGTGCCGATGCCGGCGGTAGCAGGCATCTTTGCACGTGAGAACGGGCAGGGGCTGTTTTTTGCGCCTGAATCTGCTGCCGATACCGGCGCCGGCGTGGCATCGTCTCAGCCGGCGCCTTCGTCTACGCCCGATCCGCAAACACCGCCGCCGGCGCGACCGAAGCTTCAAATCGTCAAATAGGCGAACCGGTAAGCGCGGACGCGGCCCCAGCAACGCAAGCCAATCAAGGAAATCGCAATGGCGGAATCGACGGTCTCCCCTGGTTTCTCGGTAACAACGGCATTCTTGCCACCAATCAGGCGTTGTATGCCAGGCTGCCGTTCGATGCGTTGCGCGATTTCGCCACGGTGGTGCTGGTGGCCACACAGCCCAGCGTACTGGTAACGCATCCTTCGCTGCCGGTAAAAAACGTCAAGGAGTTGGTTGCGCTTGCGCGCGCGCGGCCGGGTCAGTTGAACTACGCCTCGTCGGGCACCGGCACCGCCGGACACCTTGTGGGCGAGTTGTTCAAGAGCCTGGCAATGGTGAGCTATCAACATATATCGTACAAGGGCGGCGGCCCGGCGGTGATCGATCTGGTCAGCGGGCAGGTACACTTTATGTTTGCGACCGCAGCGTCGGTGATTCCGCATACGCGCTCTGGGCGACTGCGTGCGTTCACCGCCTGAAACGCCTTTAAAAATATAATAAAAACAAATAGTTACGTGCCATAGTTACGTAACAGGAGTGCGCTGCGCTTTAGTTGCCGTAGAATGTCGCCACACCATCGAATCCATAACAATAGCCGCAGTGCTTGCGGCACGATGAGTCCGGTTCAGAACCCCACCAAAAAGGAGCCCCACCATGATGTCACCTGACGAGATTGCAAGATTGATCCCCGCGGAAACCGCCAAATTCCGTTCGCCGATACCGACGCAGCCGGTGTCGAGCGACGAATTTATTCCCGGCCCGCAGTCCGAAAAGCAGCGCGAATTTGAAACGCGCGTGAAACAAATCGGCAGTGAGTTGGCGAAGAAGCAAGGTGTGTCGCGCCGCGTGTTCTTCCAGGGCGCCGCCGGCATGGCTGCGGCATTCGTGGCGATGAACGAGACTTTTGGCCCCTTCTACAATGTGAGCAAGGCCGAAGCCGCGACACCGGAAATGGCGAATGAGCGCGCCAATGCGCTCAAAGGCCAGTTCATCATGGACATGCACACCCACTATCTGCGCGACGATACGCGTATCGAAGGTTTCGTGAAATCACGCGAGGCGGTGGGCAAGGCGGGCTGGAACCCCGCGCTCGCGGGCAAGCCGCAGACCATAGAGGATCTCAAGTTCGCGAATTACTTCAAGGAAATTTATCTCGACAGCGACACCAAGGTGGCGCTGCTTACCGGTTCCGGTTCGGAAGAGCCGCGCGACTGGTTCCTCACCAATGAAATGAAAGCGGAGACGCGCGCCGACGTCAACAAAAAGGCCGGCGCCAAGCGCATGTTCTCGCACGCCATCTTCATGCCCGGCATGCCGGGCTGGATGGAAAAGGTCGATAGCGATTACGAAAAACTCAAGCCGGATTCGTTCAAAGGCTATACGGTCGGGGACAATACCAACAAGCATCTTGCCAAGCATCCGTGGCATCTTGATGACGAGAAGCTGCTGTATCCGTTTTATGAGAAGCTGGTGAAATGGAGCAAGACTACACCGAGCCTCGCCAACGTATGCATACACAAAGGACTGTATCCGCCCTCGACCACCAAGCAGTTTCCTGATCTGGTCAAGTACGCGGACGTGCGCGACGTGGCCAAGGCGGCGAAGGATTTCCCGCAACTCAATTTCATTATTTACCACTCGGCTTTCCGCTATACCGGCGGCGCGTGGAACGTGGGCTGGGAACAGTTCGAAAAAACCGGGCGCATCGATTGGGTTACCGACTTTGCGGAAATTCCGGCCAAGCATGGCGTGAAAAACGTTTACGGCGATCTCGGCCAGATTTTTGCGCAAAGCACGGTGGCCGAACCGCGACTGTGCGCGGCGATGATGGGCCAACTCGTCAAGGGCCTGGGCGCTGACCACGTGGTGTGGGGCAGCGATGCCATCTGGACCGGCGCGCCGCAATGGCAGATTGAAGCCTTGCGCCGTCTGGAAATCCCCGAAGACATGCGCAAAAAATACGGCTACGCAGCGCTGGGCGCGGCTGACGGCCCCGTCAAAAAGGCGATCTTCGGCGACAACTCCGCGCGGCTTTATCACTTCACACCAGCGCAACGTGCCGCGCTGGAGAACGACGTGGTTGCGGTGGCGAAAGTTAACTACGACAAATACGGCGATGGCCGCACCAACCTGCGTTATGGTTATATGCAGAAGCCCACGGCGTAACGAAAACGTAAGTAAGCCGGTTGATTGTAGAATGGCGTCACTCAGAATGACGCCATTTTTTTGCCCGCTTTTCGTTCATTATTTTTTGCTAATTCAGGAGACTTCGTATGACCCGCCGCTACGACACAAAAAAATTCACCATGGCGCACCTGCGCGCCACTGCGGAGAAATGCAAGAACTGGGGCCGCTGGGGTCCGGATGACGAAGTCGGCACCTTGAACTACATCACGCCGCAGGACGTGATCGATGCCGCGCGCCTGGTGCGCAAGGGCAAAGTGTTTTCGCTGGGCCTGAACTTCGACCGCAACGGCCCGCAAAAAGGGCTGTGGGGCAATCGCTTCAACCCGATCCACACCATGCTCGCCACCGGCACTGACGCGGTAGCGGGCAATCAGGACAAAGGCGGCCTCAGATACGCCGACGATATGGTGTCGCTGCCGCTGCAATGCGGCACGCAATGGGATGCGCTGGGCCACATTTTTTACGACGATAAGATGTGGAACGGCTACGACGCGAAACTCGTCGATGCCAACGGCGCGCAGAAAAACGGCATCCACAAAACCCGCGACAAAATGGCCGGGCGCGGCGTGCTGCTGGATATGGCGCGCCATCTCGGCAAGGCATTTCTGGAGGATGGCGAAGCCATCACCAACGATGATCTCGACGCTTGCGCCAAGGCGCAG
>JANMXV010000368.1:0-6984 GCA_031381325.1 Betaproteobacteria bacterium
CGCCACTCATTTCCTGGAGGCGCCCCTTCTCATGCCCGACTCATCCGCCAACGAACCCCGCTACGACGTGCTATGGCCGCTATCACGCCGCGCCGTCGAAGACCGCGCCACCGCGCCGCGCATTCCCGATCTCAACGGCAAAGTGATCGGCGAATTGTGGGACGTAATTTTCCGCGGTGAAACCATTTACCCGCAGGTGCGCGACCACGTGCGTACGAAATTTCCCGGCGTGAAATTCGTCGAGTATTCCGAGTTCGGCAATTTCTACGGGCCCAAGGGCGAGGCAATTTCCGCATCGCTGGCCGATAAACTGCGCGCATACAAAGTCGATGCCGTCATCGTCGGCATCGGCGCCTGAGGGAGCTGCACGCCCGCCGTGTTGCGGGCTGCAGCGCAAGTCGAAAAGATGGGCATCCCCACGGTGTCCATTATCGGCAACGCGTTTATGAGACAAGCCGATGTGGTATCGCGCGGCCTCGGGCTGCCGCTCGCCTACGCCGAATATCCCGGCGCACCGATGGTCGATGGCGCCGAAGAATTAAGTGCGAAAGTAAGGAATACGCTCGCACCCGGCATCATCAAAGGGCTGACGCAAGGCCGTGACACCCCGTCGAGCGTGTCAGTAGAAGCAGAACCCGCACCAGGCTCGGTGGTGTTCAACGGCACGCTCGATGAAATCCAGGAGTACTACTACCGCAAGCTGTGGACCGATGGCATGCCGATCATTCCGCCAACACAGAAACGCGTTGATGCATTCCTGAAATTCACCGACCGCAAGCCTGGCGAAGTTTTACGTGCCGTGCCGCAGGAAGGCCGCGAAGTCACCATCCTCAGCATTGCGCTCACCGGCGTCATGTCTGGCTGCCGGCCCGAATACATGCCGCTGCTGATCGCCGTGATCGAAGCGATGTGTGATCCCGAGTTTCACATTGAGCATTGCGGTTCCACACCGGGCTGGGAACCGCTGGTGGTCGTCAGCGGCCCGATCATCAAGCAGCTTGATTTCAACTACGGTCAGGGCGTGATGCGCGTCGGTCGTCAGGCTAACACCACCGTAGGCCGCTTCGTGCGCATGTTCCTGCGCAACATCTGCGGCTATCGCATTCCGCCCGGCGCCGGCGACAAGGGCAGTATCGGCTTCACTTTCAACGTCGCGCTGGCCGAAGACGAAGATACCGCGCATGAAATCGGCTGGCCGACCTACGGCATGGATCAGGGCTTCAAACCCGAAGACAGCGTGGTCACCGTACGCAGCGTGGTGGCGATCACGCCGCCCACTTACAGCGGCGGCGACGAGGCCATCGACCACGTGCAGCAGTTCGCCGACGTGATGGGCGCAACGTTTACCTACTGGTCACACACGGGAATGAAGCGCGGCTACTGGCACCCGCTGATCGTGGTCGGCCCCAGCATCGCGAGAGTCATTGCACGCGAATGGAGCAAGGACAAAGTTCGCAAGTATTTATTTGATAACGTCAAAGTGACAGCGGGCAAGGCCACGCATTTTGCGCAAATGACCAGCACGCCGACCTTCAGTCTGGAAAAACTGGTGGCCGAAGGCACGCTGCCGAAGGAATATCACGAGTCCGACGATCCCGAACGTTTAGTGCGTGTGTTTATCCATGAAGCGATGACCGGCATTCTGGTTGCCGGCGATCCGGGGCGCAATCAGTCGCGCGGGTACATGGGAAACCATGATCAGGCGCCGCCGACGAGCCGCAAAGTTGTTTTGCCGAAAAATTGGGATGCGCTGTTGTCAGGGAACACCGCCGCTGTTGTCAGGTAACACTGCCGGCAAGGTCTATCGCGTTCCAGTCGTTCCCGTAGTGCCCGACGCTCCACCGCCACCCTGTGATGCCGCCGCAGCAATACCCGCCGCGATGGCGCCCGCGATTCCCAAGGCTACCGGCAGCGTGATCCCGCCCTCGGCCCCGGCGGCTGCGAGCGCAGCACCCAGGGTTGCGCTATCAACCACAATAACCAGTCCAGCCAGTTCGCTGAACGTGGCCGCTATGGCCGGGGGCAACTCGGAAAACGGAATCGAAACCGCACAGGTACTCGCGTTTGCCACCGTCGCCGCGGATCCGGCGGCAAATGATGCCGGAGCACCCGCGGTACAGACAACCTCAACAGTGCCATTCAGCACGCGCAAATATACCGGGTTGACGACGGCCACCATGAAGTCCGTGCCTCTGATCCCCATCGTCGCAGTTCCCGCAGTAAGTGAATAGGCTTTGGGATTGCGCCGCGTCAAAGACGCTGTGACCGAGCGCAGCGCTCCCTTTATCAGCTCAAACCCAAAGCGGTCCTTGGCCGGCTGCTCCTTGGTGAACGAATATTCCGCCACCCGGAATTCACTGTTCTCGTGCAACACAATCGCCTGGCCATCATCGAAGCGAACAACTGCCCGGCTCTTGGCGCCCGTGCTGAGGGTTATACCCGCTGTAATGCGTTGGCCTACCTTAGCGAGAGTGGCGGCCCCAACGGAAGGACCTGCCCTGATTTGCCCGCTGGCGGATTCGATCACCCCTGCCGCGAATCCAGCCAGAGAAAACAACGTGCCATAAACCAGCAAAATCAATTGGGCAATATTTTTCAAGTTGCCTCCTGCAGCCAATCGCGAAACCGCGCAGTTTACCTGAATAATGAGTGGAACCCAATTACAATTTAAGGCCGTCTGCAAACTCGACCCGATTACCCGCTAACCTGCACCGTCACAGCGTCGGGTTTTCAACATCACCCCCCAGCGCCGCCAGCCCCCACGCCGGCGCCTGCGCATCGAAGTTAAGGCTGATATGCGCGCCCAGCGCATGCGCATCGCGGAAAATACGTTCCAGCGGATACGACTGGTAGATGCCGGTGGCGCCGGTGACCGTGTGCAGTGCATCCACCGCCTCGGTGCATAGACTCGCGGCGTAGGCGGCATTGCGCTTGTAGCGCAGCTTTTGCCGGGTATCGGGAATGATGTTTTTGCTCGCGAGTTCCTGCGCCTCGATGGCGTCGGCACGCAGCATCAGTCGCGCAGAGTCGATTTTCGCGCCCGCCGAGCTCACACGATGCTGCACGATCTGCTGGTCGCGCATTTTCAAACCGGCGTAATTGGTGCTGCGCTCCTTCACCAGCGCCAGCGTGTGTTCGAGCGCCGCCATCGCGTTGCCCAATGCCGTCGCGGCGATGCCGTGGCCGCCGAGCGCGGTGAGCGATACGCGATACAGCGGGTTCGGATTGCCGCGCGCGCCGGGAAAATTGTCGCCGCCGCGAATATCGTACATGCACAGCGCGCGGTATTCCGGCACAAACACATCTTTGGCGATGACCGTCATGCTGCCGGTGGAACGCATGCCCAGCGTGTACCAGTCGTCGACGATTTCGTATTGCGATTTGTCGAGCAGGCACATGCGGTGATCGATGACTTTATCGCCGTCTCTAACTGTTACCGCCAGCATGCACCATTCGGCGATATTCACACAGCTTGAAAAATTCCATTTGCCGCTGATGACAAAACCACCATCCACTTTTTGCGCCCGCCCCTGCGGAAATGCAATACCGGCGGCGATCAGCGCCGTCGGGTCTTTGTCCCACACATCGGCCTGGGCGCGCTCGTCATACATGGCGAGCATCCAGTTGTGGATCATCAGGTTCACGACGTTCCAGCTTGTAGAGGCGCAGCCGCGCGCAAGCTCCATCGGAATATCGATATAGGCAATGAAATCGAATTCCATACCGCCCCAGCGCCTGGGTTGCAAGGCGCGCAGCGCACCGATGCTTTGCAGATCATTCACGGTTTCCGCCAGCATCACACGCGCGGCTTCGGCTTGCGCGGCACGGCTGCGCAATCCGGGCACGAGATCGCGCGCTTGTCGAACAGCGGTTTCGTAGGCGACGTTGGCGAAACTGGGTAGAGTCCGGTTCGATGCGTTCATGGGCAACTGGGGTTCGACTTATTCAGGCTGTATTTTAGCCGCTTTGATCACCGTGCCCCAGCGCGCTGTCTCCGCCCTGATTAACGCCGAGAATGCTTCCGGCGTGCTGCCAATCGGCTCGCTGCCTTCCGCGCTCAAGCGGCTTTTCATGTCCGGCGCATGGATGATTTTCACCAGCTCGTTGCGAATACGCGCCGTGAGTTCCACGGGCATGCCGCCGGGCGCGAGCACGCCGTAAAACGGCCCTGCCGAATAGCCGGGCAGCGTCTCGGCCACCGCGGGCACGTCGGGCAGCACCGGCGAGCGCTTGTCGCCGGTGACCGCAAGTGCGCGCAGCCGCCCGGATTTCACCATCGGCAGCGAGGAAATAATATTGGCTGCCGTGAAAGTGACTTCACCGCTCATCACCGCCGTCAGCGCGGGGCCGGTGCCGCGATACGGCACGTGGGTGATGGCTATGCCCGCCATGGTTTGCAGCATCAGCCCCGACAGATGCGCGGTGCCGCCGTTGCCCGACGACGAATAGGTCATCGCGCCCGGTTTTGCGCGCGCGAGTGCGATCATTTCCCTGACCGTTTTCGCGGGCAGCGACGGCAGAATGGAAATCACCGCCGGCACGACTGCAATCAGCGTGATGGGCGTGAGATCGCGCAATGGGTCGTATGGCATTTTCTTGTAGAGAAAAGGCGCAACCGTAATCGGTGACGGCGTTCCCAGCATCAAGGTGTAGCCATCGGGCGCAGATTTGGCCACGAGATCGGTGCCGATAAGGCCGCCCGCGCCCGGCCGGTTTTCCACCACTACACTGACGCCGAGGTTTTCGGAGAGCTTTTGCCCTAGCGTGCGCGCCAGAATATCCGTGCCGCCGCCGGGGGCGTACGGCGAAATAAACCGTATGGATTTGGCGGGCCAAGCCTGTCCTGAGCTTGTCGAAGCGGCCTGTCCTGAGCCTGTCGAAGGAGTTTGCGCGTTTGTGCTGGCGGAAAACGCCGTGGCAACGCCCACCGCCAATCCTCCCCAATTACGCTTGATCATTCTCATAAATAGCCCTTGCCAAAGAAGCACCGAGATTACCCGTGCCGAGTCAGCTCCGCAATCGACACAATGTGGCGCGTATTCATCACGCGCCTTGACGCCTGCCGTACGCAATCGTTAGCATCGCGCATCCTACTTGACTCAGCCGCACCCACGCGCAACGCCTTATAGCGCCGCACCGCCATCATGAAGATCACAGCCCCTGAACTTGTCACCGAAGCCCAAGCCTGGAAAAGCATTGATTTCGCCAATGACTCCTGTTCTTATCCGTGTTCATCTGTGTTTATCTGTGGTTCAAACTTTTTTGAATTTCTAACGGCTTAAGATATGACTCCCGACCAAGATGAATTAAGAGTTCTCGCCCCCACCGGCGTAACCGGCTCGGGCTTTCTCGAAAGCTCGTTCGAACAAGGTCTTGCGCAGAAGCCGCACTTCATCGGCGCCGATGCCGGCTCCACCGACCCCGGCCCGGAGTTTCTCGGCTCGGGCGCCACGGCTTTCCCGCTGGCCGCGATCAAACGCGATCTGCGGCTGATGATGATCGGCGCTCGCCGTATCAACGTGCCGCTGTTGATCGGCACGGCAGGCACCGGTGGCAGCAATGAGCAACTCGAAAAAACAGCCGCGCTGGCAAAAGAAATTGCCGCTGCCGAGGGCTTGAGCTTCAAGCTGGCATTGATCCATGCCGAACAGGACAAGACCTACCTGAAAACGCGCCTGCGCGAAGGCCGCATCAAGCCGCTCTCGCCTGCGCCCGAATTCAACGAAGCCGTCATCGACCGCAGTGCGCACATCGTCGGCATGATGGGTGCTGAGCCTTGGCAGCGCGCGCTCGAAGCCGGCGCGGACATCATTCTTGCAGGCCGTTCGAGCGACACCGCGATATTCGCGGCCATGCCGGTGATGCGCGGCTTCCCCGAGGGTATTTCGTGGCACATGGCGAAAATTCTTGAATGCGGCGCGGCTTCCGTGGTGCAGCGCAGGACGCCGGACTGCATGTTTGCGTGGGTGCGCAAGGATCACTTTGTAGTTGAAGCGCCCGACCACAGTTTGCGCTGCACGCCACAGAGTATCGCGTCGCACAGCCTTTACGAAAACGCCGATCCGTTCAAACTGGTCGAATGTTCCGGCACGCTTGATCTCACCCACTCGCGCTACGAAGCGCTGACCGAGCGCGCGGTCAAAGTCACCGGCAGTGAATTCATCAAGGCGCTGCGCTACACCGTCAAGCTGGAAGGCGCGGAAAAAGTCGGTTACATGAGCATCCTCATCGGCTCGGTGCGCGACCCCTTCATCATTCGCCAGATCGACGACTGGACCGCGAGAGTCACCGAGAAAATTCACGCGCGCGTGCGTATGGTTTTCGGCGACAAGCTCAATCCGTCCGACTATCTGCTGAATATCCGCATCTACGGCAAGAACGGCACCATGGGGCCGCTGGAGCCGGTGAAAGAAATCCGCTCGCACGAGCTGTGTTTGATTTTCGAAGCCACCGCACCGACACAGGATATCGCCAATACCATTGCCGGCGTGATCCGCCATCAGGCGCTGCATCTGCCGATTCCCGAATGGAGCGGACTGATCACCGCGATTGCCTGCCCCTACAATCAAATGGAGCGTGGCGCGGTGTACAAATTCAATGTCAACCACGTGGTCGAGCCCGACAGCCCGACAGAAATGTTTCCGATGACGCTGTTCGATGTGAACGGCTCAACGGTCAAGGGGATCAAGCCATGACCCAACTCGCCGAACTCGCACGCCTGATCCGCAGCAAGAACGCGGGGCCGTTTGAACTCACCTTCGATATCATGTTCGATGACGACGCAACGTATCAGCGCGTGAAAAACTCCGCTGCGCTGACACGCGAAGTCGTCGCCAAGTGCTACAGCGTGCCGGTGAACGATGTAAAGTTTTTTTATTGCGATCACGCATACGCGATAAAGGCGTCGATACCGCGGCCCTATTTTCAGGGCGATCCGCGCGACAGCGACGGCCACGGCGGACAACAGTATGCACCGCTGATGAG
>JANMXV010000378.1:0-13659 GCA_031381325.1 Betaproteobacteria bacterium
CGGTATTTCCCGCAGCCCAGCGCAACGTAATACATCGCCGATTCGTAATCCTTCTCGGCCATCGCAAATTCGTATGACTGATGGCACGCCGGCACGGGATGGCCGTGCTCACTGGTGGAATATCCGGTGGCGCATACGATCATTGCACGCACCTTGGGGCCGGCATCGCGGTCGGCGCGGTCGATGCCCTCCTGATAAGCCCTAAGATCAAGGCCGGAGAGATTGCCCGACGCCAGCGCCCCCATGCACCCTGCCATCAGTAGCGTGCTCACCAGCATTTTTAATGTCGTCATCGCCATTCCTCTATTGACCGGTTTAACGAATTATCTTGGGGTGGCCCGTCCGATAGCCGGAGAAAACGGAATCTTCGGCATCTGCAGGCATAGCCATTTATCCTCGAATGCCTCGCATCCCAGCGCGGCATAGCGTGCCGCCAAGTTAAAGGTCTTTGCTTTCATCGCCGCTGAGAACGCGGCGCGGCACGCGCTTACCGGTTCGGGATAGCGCCGGTTGCGCGTGGCGTATTCACAAACGGCTGCAGGATTGGCGTTGTCGCTAAACAACCCCATCTCGTAATCATCGCGATCCACGGTGGTCTTAAAATCATCCGCGGTCGCGGCCATTGCGCCTGAAAACCATACCAGCATAACTACGTATAACCATCCTGCAATCGCCTTTTTCATGATTTGCTCTCCATAAAATTTCACTGCGCACAAAAATTCTTACCGGTAATGGTCAAACCCCGCTTAGCGCACGCGACCTGCCAACGCGCTTGCTACGGTCGCCCCCATTTCTTTCGCGAGCTGGCAACTCGTTAATGAACCCAGACGCTCGCACGCAATCGCATACAACTTGGCGGCATGCTCCGGCGCGTACATCGACTCGTAAAACCGAAACGCCGCCGGCGCAAACGCAGGGACGTACTCGGGGTCTCGTGCCAGACTGAAAAGCCGGGCGAAATAGCCGCACTCGCGCCCGGTTACGTCCGCGCCATTGATCGCTCTGAATCGCTTGCCAGAGAAACACACGGCGTCGGCGGCGCGCCTGATATACCCCTTGAACGCAGGCGGGACGGCGATTCCCTGGTTGCCCATCTCCATCGGCAAGCCCCCGGCGCGCCGGCACAACCCGGGATTCTGGTATCTCTCGCAACCCAGCAGGGCGTAGCGCATGGCCTGCTCGTAATCACCACCTTGCAGAACGTGCGCGTATGCCACATGGCAGGCCACCGCAACTTCGGCTACTTCTTGGGTCGAGAAACCGGAGCCGCACACCGCCATCGCGCGCACTTTTTCACCCGTGTCACGGTCCTCTCGATCCGCTACCTTCTCAAGCGCACGCCGATCCGCTGGGGGAGGGGTTTCTATCGCAGCAGCCGCCACCCCACCGCATGCCCCAATTAATGCAGCAAACACCACTACCTTTAGGCGCTTCGTCATCATGATGCGTTTCCTATACAAAAATCTCCGTCCGCGTTCGTTCCGAAACATTGAATAAAACAGAACATTAGGTTTGGAGTTCATCACTGTGGTTGGTACCTGTTTCATGGCTCGCGCGCCGCCTATTGACGGCTGAGCGCGGGTCCGGCGACGCTGTTACCCGCCCGCGTGAGCGCTCTCGCGCACGCTTGCGGAAAGTTATGTTTGCAGGCGATCTGATAGAGGCGCCCGGCATAGGCAACGTCGTGGATCGCGTCCAGGTATTGCCACGCGCGGGACTGGAATGTGCGCTGGCGCACGGGGTCGTGCGCGCGCGCGAATTGCATCGCGTAGTAATTGCAGATGAATCCCGTAAAGTCCGCTCCGTCGCCATTGACAATGCGCTTACCGGTCATACAAATAGCATTTGCGATGCGCTTTTGTTCGGCGCCGTAGCGCGGCGGCGGTACGATGCCCTGACTGGCCATTTGCAGCGGTAGATCCGCCACCTCACGGCACAGGTACAAAATCTGCAGCCGTTCACAACCAGCCACGGCGTAGCTCAATGCTTCATCAAATCGGCCAGCATCGGCCTCCCGGTCGTACACCTGCAACATTTCCGAGCGATCAGTTATATCGGGTGCTGCACTGCGGGCAACGCCAGTGAGACACACCGAGATGACAACAGCTACTGCGATCAACTCCCTGGTCGTTCTGCGCACTTTCATCTCCTTGTGCCCGTTGTCCGGCGTGTTAATCCAACTGAGGGTGAGTTTCATCAAGCCGCGACGCGGCATTCGATGGCAATGCGGGGGTGTTCAGCGCGGGTTGTAGCTCGGCATGCATCCATCCACTTGCCGAACCGACTGTCACTCGCTCCCCGTGCTGGTTTTCCAGGCACACATCCAGCGTTATTCGCGTGCCGCCAACTGCCCTCTGACAATCAGAAACAATGCCGCGCACAGTGATAAAGTCACCAGGGCAGATCGGCTTTGTCAAACTCACATCAATGCAGCCGCCTTGCACCCAGCCGGCGCCGAAGAACGCCAGCGCATACTCGGACATGTACCCTATCGGATAGCGCCCTTGCGCCACCGCGCGCGGCAAGCCCGCTCGCCGCGCCGCTTCGTCGTCTGTATGAATGTTTTTTGTGTCGCGTCCGCCAAACACATAACGCGAGTAATTGGCGATAGATTCCCGCGTAATCGCGTGCCTCACCGGCGCAAGTTCATGGCCAATACCGAGATCTTCAGTTGTACAATTCATGATGCCGCCTCCCTTTTGAGTGTCATGAGTGAGGTGTGCTTGCCGCGGCACAACGTAATGCCGTCGTCGTCAACAGCCGTCAGTTCCATGACGAGGTAGGGCCGCTCGCGTTTGATGAACTTGTCCGCTACCGCCACCGTAACTGTGACAATTTTTCCCAGCCGTGCCGGATACTCGAACGCCCATGCCTGGCCCGTATGTATGCTGCCGAAGCGTTCATATTGCTCGTCGAGCATATTGAGCGATTCGTTGTCAAAAATGGTGGGCGGCGCAATGCGTCCTCCGAAGGGAGAACTCTCGAAATACCAAGGATGGGTGCTTTCTATGGCATTGGCACAGGTTCGTATCATCTCGTCGGATATCAAGAACTCCTTGCGCCCCAGAACCTCGCCGATCTGAATATTGTCGTAATCAAATTGCTTGCGCATGATCGCTTCTCCGTAAGTTGTTGCCATACTCATTTCACAACCAGCGCCAAACCGCTCAGCAACAGCACAACGCCGACCATGCGATTGAAGGTAAGCGGGGCCACACGGTCGGCAATGACATCCCCGGCTCTACCGCCCACCAGCATGAACGGCAGCCCGATCACGAATGCCAGCAGTATCGTGGCGTCGAACAGACCCATGCTCGCGTAGCCGCCGATGCGCAGCACCACTTGCGCCAGTATTATCATGGTCATGGTGGCGCGGAAGGCATGACGCGACAGGCGCAGCGCGTTCAGATACATCGCGTAAAACGGCGACGAGGCGCCGCCAAACAGGGCGCCGACGAGCGAGCCTACGGTATTCAAAGCGGCGGCGACCGGCCATGGCAAACGCCGCGGGCTGCCTTGCTCGCGGCCGGCAGTGACCATGACATAGATTGCATAGCCGATCACAAACAGACCAAGGCCCTGGGCGATGACGCTCGCATCCAATTGCGAGAAAAGATAGAGGCCCAGCAACGCGCCCGCGACCAGGAAAGGCGCGATACGCAGCATCTCGCGCCAATCGACGGCGCGCCAATTGTGCGCGCTGTACTCCGCAGTTGAAAAGAGCGTCAGACTAGCGACCACGGGAATGACCAGATGCACCGGCAACACCAGCGCCGCCAGCGGCGTGGCAACCGCCGCACCGCCGAAACCCGCCGCACCGCGCACCGCGAAGGCCACGGTTATCACGAGCGCAAAGATTGCATATTGCACGGGGTCGATGGCTTCCATCACCGCGCCCTCGCGGCGACAATCGCAGCCAGCACGTCTGCTTCATTCATATCCATCGTGCCAAACCACGCCAGCCCGAACAGCAGCAACAGCATTAGTGCGCACACCACCACGGTTCGTGATGACGCGTTCAATTCATTCGCCATTTGCGATTGAATTTTTTCTACATCCCGTTTGGTCAGCATGGTTGCTCTCCATTTCGAAACTGCTATTGCATTGAGATGCAGAGTAGGCGTTGCTCCGGCGCTGCGAATCACCCAAATGGATTAGTCGCACGCATACAACTTGGTCATGCGCCTTGCGTAGCGCTGGCGTGCGCATATCGTAAGTATTTGTTTTAATTACATTTTTATCAATTAAATATCACCTCAACTCTCGCCGCACCCACTTCAAAAACCTGAGCGGAATGTAAATAGTTCACAAAATCCAGGTGCGCTTCGTCACAACATTACGATGGGACGCCCCCCTAGACTGGGCCTGTGTTCAAAACAACGGAGAGCCACCATGGACGATCAGCTGGTTAGTTATCAGTCAATTGAAAATGCTTCACAGTCATGGCCTGCGACTACGCATGATTCAGGTGCTACTACGTTTGCAATTCTGGAAAATATACTGGAGGAGATCGACTATGGCGTGATCGTGATTCGAAGCTCCGGGAGCCTATTGTTGGCGAATCAATTGGCTAAGGCTGAACTCGAAGCATCGCTTTGCATCAGAAATCACAACGATAAGCTGTCGGCACATTCCGCAAAGAACATGCTTGCCATTGAACACGCAATACTCGACGCGAAAAATGGTCTGAGGCGATTGGTTCAAATATCGTCAAGCAGCGGGAACCTCACGCTTTCCTTCGCGCCGCTGGATGGCATTCACGATTGTCCGCAGTCGCCGGAGAAAAATTCCGATCAATTAGTGCTCGTGCTGATTGGGAAACACACAGCGTGCAATCCAGCCACGCTAACGGAATTTGCCCAAATTCATTGCCTCACCCGCGCCGAGCAACGGCTGCTACCGGCTATTTGTCAAGGGGCGAGCATCAAGGAAATGGCGAAGCAGCAGCGAGTTTCGGTCTGCACGGCACGCGTCCACTTGAAAAGCATCAGGAACAAGACTGGCGCAGCCTCATTGCGCCCGCTGATGCTGCAATTGACGACCCTCCCCCCACTGCGATCAAGGGCACTATCGTAGGCGACACCCGTAGGATGCCGGTGACGAAGGAACCGCATCGGTCGAGTGGCGCACCCTGCGCGACCGTGACTCCGATTGATGCGGTTCCTTGGTCACCGGGAAGGGCTTATGACAACGAGTCGGCCCAGATGTTGCGCGCCCATCCCCACGCATAAGTGCCTTCGAGTTCGCTCGGCTTGTCGGATACGCCGCCGGAGCCTTTGACCACGGTCATGGTTTTATCCGCTGCGCTGTACTGGTGAACCGACGCCACGTGAATCACATTTTTCGCATCGACGAAGCTATAGCACGTGTTCATCATCATCGGCTGCGGGTTGACCGGCTGGCCTTTGATCAGGGCAATCACCGCGGCCGCGCACACTTTCGCGTGCTGATTCGCCATGCTCGCCGACTTGGGCATCAACGAGGCTGACAGCGTGGCATCGCCCAGCACGTGTATGCCTTTCACCGCCAGCGACTCGCACGTCATCCAGTCCACGCCGCACCAACGGTTGTTGGCCGTAATCAACCCTGCCTGACGCGCAATATCACCGGCGCGCTGCGGCGGCACCACGTTGAGTACATCGCCCTTGACGTCGCCAAACTGCAGTTTGATGGTCATGCCCTTCACATCCACATCAGCAATTTCGCTGTTGGGGCGGTAGTCGATCATGCCCTTGTACAGATTATTCCATGCGCCGCGAAACAATCCCGCCTTGGACACCAGGTCGGGATTCGAATCGAGCACGATGATTTTCGATTTGGGTTTGGCGCGCTTGAAATAGTCGGCAATCTGACAGATGCGCTCGTACGGCCCCGGCGGGCAACGAAACGGCGCCAGCGGAATGTGAATCACGAACACGCCGCCGTCACGCATGGATTCCAGTTGCTTGCGCAACGCCAGCGTTTGCGGCCCTGCCTTCCAGGCGTGCAGTACTTGACTTTGCGCCGCCGCGTTGTTCAAACCCGGAATCGTGTCATACAAATACTCCACGCCCGGCGAAACAATCAAGCGGTCGTAGTTGAGTGTATTGCCACCCGCCAGCCGCACGGTTTTGGCGGCAGGGTCGATCGCCACCGCGCTATCGCGCACCACCTTGACGCCGCGATGGGCGAGCCCGCTGTAATCGCGGGAAATGTCACTGATGTTCGCGTTGCCCGCAAGCACCAGATTGCTGATCGGACATGAGATGAATCCTGCTTCACGCTCGACCACTGTGACATCGATGTCCGGCGACCACATCTTCACGTACTTCGCCGCGGTGCCGCCGCCGATGCCGGCGCCGATCACAACAACACGTCCGGCGCTCGCGCCTCCGGTGGTTGCACACCCGGCCAGCGTTGTCGCGCCCGCCGCCGTCCATTGCATGAATTCACGTCTGGAAATAGTCATGGCGCTCTCCTCTTCCTAATACCCGCTGCGCGCGGGCGCAGACTTGACGTTGGCAAAATAGCCGGCAATCAACTCGAACTGCGCGTCGGTGTAACCCTTGGCGTGCTGATGCATAATAGTCGCCGGTCGTTTGCCGTCGCGAAAATCCCTGAGTTGCTGCAACAACGCTTCCTTGTTTTGCCCCGCAATGCTCGGCGGCACGCCGCCTACACTGCGTCCGTCGGTGCCATGACACGTGAAACACGTTGCCGCCAACGCGCGAGCGGCATTGGGGTCTTGCGCTTGCGCGGGCAATGCGGCGCTCGCCAGCAACGCTGCCGAGCACCAAGTACCGATCCATGGGTGGTTCATGATTAGCTCCTCTTCATCGGAATGAATGCGCACTAGTATAGCAATGCCGCGACGGATGCACACCGGCAAACTTCAGGCGCAACAAAAAGCCCCGGCGAAGCGGGGCTTTTTGCAGCGACAACCGTACCGTTAAACCACAGTCGCTTCCGGCTTTTTCTCCTCGGCAAATATCAGCTTCACCTTGTCGCCGGCATCGATATCGACCGTAACCTTGCCGCCATTGGCCAGCTTGCCGAACAGCAATTCATCGGCCAGCGCGCTGCGTATGGTGTCCTGAATCAGGCGCGCCATGGGTCGTGCGCCCATCGCCGGGTCGAAACCCTTCTTCGCCAGGTAGTCTTTCAACGCCTGGGCGAAGGTGATATCGACTTTTTTCTCGTGCAACTGATCTTCAAGCTGCATCAGGAACTTGTCGACCACGCGCAGGATGACCTCGCGATCGAGCGCGGCAAACGAAATCATCGCGTCCAGCCGGTTGCGGAACTCCGGTGTGAACAGGCGCTTGATCTCGCCCATCTCGTCACCCACTTGTTTGCTCGGCGCGAAACCCATGCTGGTTTTCGACAATTCGGATGCGCCCGCATTGGTGGTCATGATGATCACCACGTTGCGGAAGTCCGCCTTGCGCCCGTTGTTATCGGTGAGCGTGCCGTGATCCATCACCTGCAACAGAATGTTGAAAATATCGGGATGCGCTTTTTCGATTTCGTCGAGCAGCAGTACCGAATACGGTTGCTTGGTGATTTGCTCGGTGAGCAGCCCGCCCTGATCAAAACCGACGTAGCCCGGCGGCGCGCCGATCAAGCGCGACACCGCGTGGCGCTCCATGTACTCCGACATATCAAAGCGAATCAGTTCCACGCCCATCACGTACGCGAGCTGGCGTGCAACCTCGGTTTTACCCACGCCGGTGGGGCCGGAAAACAGGAAACTGCCTATGGGTTTGAGCGGATTGCCCAGCCCGCTGCGCGCCATTTTTATGGCCGTGGTCAGCGCATCAATGGCTTTGTCCTGACCGAACACCACCGACTTGAGATCGCGCCCCAGTGTTTTGAGCGAATTGCGGTCGTCGTTCGACACCGTTTGCGGCGGGATGCGCGTGATCTTGGCAACGACTTCTTCGATCTCGTGTTTGCTGATGATTTTTTTCTGCTTCGATTTGGGCAGGATGCGCTGTGCGGCGCCGGCCTCGTCGATCACATCGATCGCTTTGTCGGGCAAGTGCCGGTCGTTGATGAAACGCGCGGCCAACTCGGCGGCAGCGGTTAACGCAGCGGCCATGTATTTGACGCCGTGATGTTCCTCGAAGCGCGACTTGAGGCCTTTGAGAATTTGCACCGTCTCTTCCACCGACGGCTCCAGTACGTCTATTTTCTGGAAGCGCCGCGACAACGCGTGATCTTTTTCGAACACGCCGCGAAACTCGGTGTAGGTGGTGGCGCCGATGCACTTGAGTTGCCCGTTGGACAACGCCGGCTTCAACAGGTTGGAAGCATCCAATGTGCCGCCCGACGCCGCGCCCGCGCCGATCAAGGTGTGTATCTCGTCGATAAATAAAATAGCGTGCGGATTTTCCTTCAACTGCTTCAACACCGCTTTCAGACGCTGTTCAAAATCACCGCGATACTTGGTGCCCGCCAGCAACGCGCCCATGTCGAGCGCGTAGACCGTGCTCTTTTGCAGAATGTCGGGAACCGATTCCTCGACGATACGGCGTGCCAAGCCCTCGGCAATTGCGGTTTTGCCGACGCCAGCCTCGCCCACCAGCAATGGATTGTTTTTGCGGCGGCGGCACAATATCTGAATCGCGCGTTCGAGCTCTTTTTCGCGGCCTATCAACGGATCAATCTTGCCTTGCTGCGCCAGAATATTGAGATTCTGCGTGTAGGTCTCCAGCGCGCCGCCGGCGGGTGCGTCCTGCTCGGTCTCGGATTCGCTTTCGGCTTTGGCGGGCGTCGCTTGCGGCGTTTTAGCGATACCGTGCGAAATGAAGTTCACCACGTCGAGCCGGGAAATTCCCTTTTGATTCAGGAAATAGACCGCGTGGGAATCTTTTTCGCCGAAAATCGCCACCAGCACATTGGCGCCGGTGACTTCTTTTTTGCCGGAGGATTGCACATGCAGAATCGCACGCTGAATCACGCGCTGGAAACCCAGCGTGGGCTGCGTATCCACGTCTTCACCCGTCAGTATCGGCGTGTGTTCAGTGACAAACTCCGCCAGCAACTTACGCAGATCATCCACGTCGGCGGCACAGGCCTTCAACACTTCAGAGGCCGACGGATTATCCACCAATGCCAGCAGCAGATGCTCCACGGTGATGAATTCGTGGCGCTTCTGGCGGGCCTCCATAAAGGCCATGTGCAGGCTGACTTCCAGTTCTTGGGCAATCATTGGCGTCCCTTATGGTGAGTGGCGGCTTCTGTAATCACGGTTGCAGGTTTGAATCAATTTTCTTCCATCATGCACTGTAACGGATGTTGGTGCTGTTTGGCGTACGAGCGTACCTGATCTACCTTGGTCGCGGCAACATCTTTGGAGTAAAGCCCACATACGCCCATGCCTTCCCGATGCACCTTAAGCATAATCTGCATAGCCTTTTCGCGATTCAGCGAAAAGAATTTTTGCAACACCACCACCACGAAATCCATGGGCGTGTAGTCGTCATTCAGGATCATCACCTTAAACATAGGCGGTGGCTTGGTTTTGACCCGCCTCGCCTCCAGTACCGTGTCGTCGCGCTGTTTGCCTGCCATGGTTCAACATAACTCAAAAGACGATCAAGTGCGCCGAATCGAATCACCAATGAATCGAATCGCCAAATCCGCGCGATAGCTTGTATTTTGGACGTAATCCGGGAAAATTCAAGTGTCTCGCAAACAAAAGGTTGATTCGTTATTGCCGGCAAGATGGGTGTATGCTTCCTGCGCAACAGAAAGTCCGTAAGCCCCCAATTGGCATGGGGTGATACGCGCTTTTTGTGTCTTGTCGCCCACCATACGAACATAACTTCTTCGGCATGCGAGATCACCGCTGCAGTGACGGTCGTTTATTCGGCCTTTAATAAATGCGATAATCGCCGCGCTTAACAATACGACGCGATACGCACCACCCTTAACGGAGACGGAGAATCATGACTGGCAAACTCGACCTTTTCAAAATCGCCAAGGAAGAACAAGACGGCGATTTGTTCAAGCTGCTGGACGGCATCTACAAGCGATCCAAAACCCAGCCGCGCGGCATCAGCGACGCGGTGATCTGGGAAGGCGGTAGCACCCACGGCGGCGTGCAGCCCGTTGCACATGCGTTTACCGACATGTTTGCGTTAAACGGCACGCTGATGGCGCTGGACGTGTTGGGCCTGCCGTTCCTGGGCGTGCCGATGATGGCTCAGTTCCGTCACGACACCAAGTTGAAATCGCTCGAGTGGTTCGGCAAGATGGACAACACCTGTCTGAAATGGTCCACCGCGGGTGACTTTATGGTCAACGACAACGGCAAGAAAGTGGTCGTCGCCGGCAAATCCGCGAATGCGCCGCTGCGCACCGCTTCCGGCGTGTATTGCAATGTGCGTCCGTACGGCACCATCACCAGCATTCGCTTCATGCCCGGCCTGCCCTATTCGCAGGACAACAAGAAATTCGCCGTCGATCGCGCCACCGGTAACATCCACTCCGAAATGAATACGCCCGGCGTGCGCATGGCTTACGCCGCGCGTCTGTTCCTGAAAATGGTTCATGAAACCGGCCAGATGGGCCGTGTCGCCACCAAGCCTACCCAGGCCAAGGAGGACGCGGTCAACGCCGGCATCTTCCGCTGGCTGCTGCAGGGCACGAAATTCAAACTCAAGCGCCAGTATGCGGTGGACGCCTACGAAGAACACAAGGATAACGTCGACGCCATCGCCGCGCTGCTGCCCAAGGACTTCAAAACTGGTATGGAAAACTGGGGCGGTGATGTGTACGAGCATATTTCCGACACCAACTTCGGCCTGTTGCTGCATGACATGATCCGTCACCGCAACTGCATCGTGTACGCAACCGACCTCGACGGCGACCGCTTGACCGACCTGATGGCGGATGCCCCCGACGTGTTGCGCGACTGGGGACAGATTGTGCTCGACCACGCCAAGACCGGGCTGGACATGAAGAAGGTGTGGAAAGACATGGGCTTCACCATGACCAACGGCAAGGACATGACCAGCGTGATGTATCGCATCGAAGGCGCGCCGATTTACGAACAGACACTGGGCTCGGCTGACGCGATGCTGCTGCGCTTGCTGGCCGGCGACGAAACCGTGGGCGGCGAGAAGCAGCCTTACGATCCGCGCATACACTTCGTACTGATTAACGAAGCCTACAAAGCAGCGAATCCGGGTAACACCGAACTCGCCACCTGGCTCGACGCGCAACTGGTGACATTCGATAAAATCTATGCTGGCGCGCGCCCGCGCTACATTGATGGCTATAACAAGTTGAAGGAAGTGATCAAGCCTTGGGGAAACAAGTAAGTTCTTGTTAACGCTGGCATTTTACCCAGCGCTTCCCTTGGCAAAAACGCCCGCGCAAGCGGGCGTTTTTGTTCGAGCTTTCCCCGGCGACCCTGCACCCTACTAGAAGTTTAGCCAGCCGCATTTATTGAACGGGTTTATCGGAGATTACCGTAGCCATCACGCCGCGATTTTTTTCAATACCGACGGATTCAATTCCGCGACCCTTAACAGCGTCTTGGCCGCTGCGTTCGGTTCGCGGCGCCCTTGCTCCCAGTCCTGCACCGTGCGCACCGAGACGCCCAGCAGCGTGGCAAACTTCGCCTGTGACAATCCCGACTTCTCTCTCGCACGCACGAGCGGATACGACTCGCTCGTGGATCGCCGGCCTGTACGGCCTGCCTTAATGTCGCGAATGCCGTGAAGAATTTCCATGCCAAGAGCGCGCTTCGATTCCCACTTGGCCAATTGTTTTTCAGTCATCTTGCGCATTTTCGATAGTCTCCTTGATCGCCCGCAATGTGTGCGCAGGAATGTTTTCCCGCACGTTCTTCCCATACACCGTGAGCATCCAGACGTGGCCTTGGGCCAGGCGTAGAAAATAAATTATGCGCAATCCGCCACGCTTGCCTCTGCCCTTGGCAGCCCATCGCAGCTTGCGCACGCCGCCGGAGCCGGGCACCACGACTCCTGATTCGGGATTCCGGTTCAGCGTCGCTTGCAACTCTGCGTATTCATCGTCATCCAGATAGCGTTCCACGGCCTTCGTAAAGAACGGTGTTTCGATGAATTCAAACATGGAATGATTATACGGCATTGCCGTATATACTTCAATACTTTCGACGACACCAAAATCGCACGTAGTCACAAGACGGCAAGAAAACCCCGCCTCCCTCGAACACCGGTATCTACACCCCTCACCTGCTCCGGCTCTGCGCTGCGCGCTCCCCGTAAGGGGGCGAGGAAGCCGTATAGTCGAAATGCCAATCCTCAAAGGAGAGGAAATCACAGTACAAATCCAGAACAGCTCTCGGTAAAAAAAAGCCCGCGCAAGCGGGCGTTTTTGTTTCAGCCTTCCCTCGCGACCCTACTACTCTAGAAATTCACCAACAGCGCGAAATGCTGGCGCGAATTCTTGCGCCCGCCTGCCACGCCGGTGTCGTGCAACTGCCAGCCGTGATCGTAACGGAAGCTGACGTTCTGGCCGACCGAGAAGCGCATACCCAGACCTGCGGAACTTAACTCGACGTGTTTGGGCTCGCCCGCCAACAGGCGTTTGTTGTGTACATCGCCGTAATCGACAAAGGTCAGCAGTTGCAGTTGCGCCTGGTCCCGGTTGAAGGGGGCGCCCATGTTCCACGTGGGTGTGCGCAGCTCATTGCGCACGAGAAAACCTTCGTCGCCATTGGCCTCGCGCTCGTTGTAGCCGCGAACCGTCGCATTACCACCAGCGCCCAACTGCTCGCTGGCCAGCAGGTTGCCGTCGGCGAACTGCACCTGGGCTGAGAAGTGCCATGAAAAATCGCGTGGCAAGCGGGTAATGCGCTGCAGTTGCAAATTCGCATACGCATAACGGCTTTGCGCCAGCGCTCTAAGGGTCTGAAAATTGCGATCCGAGTTATCGCTGGTTGCGCCGCCCGGGCTGTAATACACGCTGGCGTTGAACGACGTGTTTCCCAGGCTATCCGCCAGACTCCCGCTGTAGGTTAGAACGCCTTGCACAACGTCCGCATTGGAAGCGCTCACAGTAGCCAAGCCGAATTCGAGGTTGTTGTTGGTACGCTTGTAGTCCAGCCCGCCGCTGAAAGAATGCTTCAAACCGCCTCTCGTCTCCAGCGGAATTTCGTAGCGCAATCCAATCTGCGATGAACGCCCTTTCAGGCTGAACGGCGCAGGCACGTCCCCATTAATATTGGCGTAGGCGCCAAACACAGTCAGCAAATGTTTCCAGGGCAGCGGCGCAACGTAATTGACGGAATGCGCGCGGTAATGGTCGAAATTGGGATTTGCAGTGTATTGATAATTTAACTGATGATCCCATCCAAACACGTTGCCCCAATTCACACCGGCATTAACGCGATTGTTGCCGGTGACCTTGGTGCCGGTGTCATCGAAGCCCGCATAAAAGCGCACCGGCGGGCGCTCGAGCGTGCGCAAGGTCACATCAGTCGTGCCGAATTCTTTGCCCGGCCCCAGAAAAACGCTGGTATCGCGGAACGGATTTCGATTCAGCCAGTCGATGTCCACGTCGAGCTTGCGCTTGATGATCGGGTCGCCCGGCTTCAGGCCAATGGCATTGCGGTAGATTTTCTCGTCGAACGTTTTCGCGCCGACGATTTTGACTTCGCCGACTTTGCCTTCGACGACGAGG
>JANMXV010000381.1:0-5254 GCA_031381325.1 Betaproteobacteria bacterium
CCGAAAGTTTTGAAAGCCTGCTGTCCCCACTTCAGGAATTCGTAGCGCTCGCGATTGCGCGAGAACTCGATTTCCATATTTTTCGTGAGTGAGTCGGGCGAACCATAGTGATCGACCTGCACCGAGTGATCCATGATCAGATGGCCGGGGCACAACGGTTCGATGATGGCCGGGTCCTTGCCCATGGCTTTGGCGGCTTCGCGCATCGCGGCGAAGTCCACTACCAGAGGCACACCGGTCATGTCTTGCAACAACACGCGGGCGACAACTATCGGTACTTCCGAAGTGCGCTTGTTGACGGGCTTCCATCCGGCGAGACACTTAAGGTGCTCTTCGGTAATTTTTTTGCCGTCGAAGTTGCGCAGCGCAGATTCCAGCACCACTCGCAGACTGACTGGCAATCGCGAAATTTTTCCGAGTCCGGCTTTTTCCAGTGCGGGCAGCGAATAATATTTGCCGGCTTGGGTAGGCTGCTCGCCAAATTTGAATTCTTGCAGTGAGTTGTAAAGGTTGTGACTCATGTAAATCTCCATCGATGTGTTTATGCAGCCGCGGCTACCAGATCACGCAGCACATAAGGCAGAATGCCGCCGTGCTTCAGGTAATCGACTTCGATGCCGGTATCGATGCGCAGCGTGAGCGCCACGCGCTGTGTCGAGCCATCGGCGCGCCCAATCACTATGGTTATGTCCTGCAAGGGTTTGACGTTGCCGCCATCGATGCCCTCGATAGTGAAGGTTTCGCTGCCGTCGATGCCCAGCGATTGCACGCTGTCAGCCGCCTTGAATTGCAGGGGCAGTACGCCCATGCCGATCAGGTTGGCGCGGTGAATGCGCTCGAAGCTTTTGACGATCACTGCTCTGACACCGAGTAGTTGCACGCCTTTGGCCGCCCAGTCGCGTGACGAACCCATGCCGTAATCCTCACCGCCGAAGATTACCAGCGGCGTGCTGGTGGCCCGGTAGCGTTCGGACGCATCAAAGATGGTCATTTGTTCACCGCTGGGCTGCAACCGGGTGACCGGGCCTTCGCTACCGGGGGCGAGTTGGTTGCGCAGACGCACGTTGGCGAAGGTGCCGCGCACCATCAGTTCGTGATTGCAGCGGCGCACGCCGAAGTGCCCCCAGTCTGAGGGCGGCGCGTCGTAGTTTGACAGCCATTTGCCGGCTGGTGTGCCCGGACGGATCTTGGTGGACGGGCTGATGTGGTCGGTGGTGATCGAGTCGCCGAGTATCGCCAGCGCGCGTGCGCCCACGATGTCGGTGACTTTGCCCGGCGTGCGGGTTACCCCTTCAAAGAACGGCGGCTCTTTGATGAAAGTAGACTTCTCATCCCATTGGTAGATTGCGCCTTCGACGGTGGGGATGGCATCCCACAATGCTTTGTTACCCGACAGGTCGCCGTATTCGCGGCGGAAGTGTTCGGCGTTGGCGGAAAATTTCAGCAGCGATGCGACTTCCGCGTCGGTGGGCCATAGGTCTTTCAGGAACACCGGCTTGCCGTCGCTGCCAGTGCCTAGCGCATCTTTCAAGAGATCAGTACGCACGGTGCCGGCAAGCGCATAAGCCACCACCAGTGCAGGGCTGGCAAGATAATTCGCACGCAGGTTGGCGTGTACGCGAGCTTCGAAATTGCGGTTGCCCGAAAGCACGGCAGCGGTAATGAGATCTTTCGATACCACGGCTTCTTCCAGCTTCGCGTCCAGCGGGCCGGCCGCGCCCATGCAAGTGGTGCAGCCGTAGGCGACAACGCCGAAGCCCAGCGTTTCGAGTGGGGCCAACAAGCCCGCGTCGCGCAGATAGGCCGTAACGACTTTGGAGCCGGGCGCAAGCGAGGTCTTGACCCGCGGATTCACCTTGAGGCCGCGTTCCACCGCGCGTTTGGCGAACAAGCCCGCGGCAATCAGCAGCGCGGGATTAGAGGTGTTGGTGCAGGACGTGATTGACGCAATCAGCACGTCGCCGTGGCCGACGTCAAACTCAGCATGACCGCTGTCCACACGGCGCGTGAGGTCGTCGGCAGGGCGGGCGTAACCGTTTTTGTCGGTGGGCGCGGAGAACAGCGCGTCAAAGCCGCGGCCGAGATCAGGCAGATTGACGCGATCCTGCGGGCGTTTCGGTCCGGACAGGCAGGGCACGACGCTGTCGAGATCAAGATTGACTAACTCGCTGTAGTCGATTTCGCCCGCCTTGGGCATTCCGAACAGGTTCTGTGCTTTGTAGTAAGCCTCGATTGCGGCTACTTGTTCCGGCTCGCGGCCCGTGGTGCGGAAATATTCGATGGTCTTTTCGTCGACCGGGAAGTAGCCCATGGTCGCGCCGTATTCGGGCGCCATATTGGCCACGGTGCAGCGGTCGGCTGCGGTCAGCGCGGTCGCACCCTCACCAAAGAACTCGACGAATTTGCCGACGACTTTGGCCTTGCGCATGAGCTCGGTGACGGTGAGCGCGAGATCGGTGGCAGTCACACCTTCGCGCAACTTGCCCGTCATGTGACAGCCCACGACATCCGGCGTGAGGAAGGCGTTGGGCTGGCCCAGCATGCCGGCTTCGGCTTCGATACCACCCACGCCCCAGGCCACGATGCCGATACCGTTGACCATCGTCGTATGCGAGTCGGTGCCGAAGACGGTATCCGGGAACCACACGCCGTCTTTTTCAAACACGCCGCGCGAAAGATGTTCCATGTTGATCTGGTGAATAATGCCGTTGCCGGGCGGCACCACGCGCACGGTTTTGAATGCGCCCTGCGCCCATTTGACGAAGCGATAGCGTTCGGCATTGCGCTTGAACTCGATTTCCTGATTGCGCTGAACGGCGTCCGGCGCGTTGTACACATCGATTTCCACCGAGTGATCGACCACCACATCGACCGGTACCAGCGGCTCAATGTTGCCCGGCGGAACGCCCAGGCGTTGCGCCGCCGCGCGCATCGCGGATAGATCGTTAAGTGTGCCGAAACCGATCAGGTCTTGCAGCACAATGCGCACCACGATGAAAGGAATTTCCGTGGTGCGCGCGCCATTGGCTTGCCATGCGGCGAGGTTACGCACATGTTCTTCCGAAACGCGCTTGCCGTCGCAGTGGCGCACCAGCGCTTCGAGCACCACGCGTATGGAGCGCGGCAGGCGGGAAATTTTGCCCAGGCCCGCCGCTTCGAGCGCGGCGAGGGAGTGATATTTACCGGTCTTGCCGGGGGAAGGCGTGAAATCGCGCAGGGTTTTGAAGGTGTCTTGGGGCATCTGAGTGACTCCAGAAAATATGTGTTAACTAAGTTATTTCTTCGCTGACAGCAAGTTCACAAATTACGAAGCACCACAAACCATAATCTGTCATTCCCGCGCAGGCGGGAATCTATGCGACGTGCCATATGGCACTGTGTTATGGGTTCCCGCCTGCGCGGGAACGACAGCGAGGGGGTTTTTACTCCCTCTCTTAAAGGGGCTAATCTATGCACACAACTCCCGTAGCCCGGAAGGAGTCCGAAGGACGTATTCCGGGAAGAGGCACAAAACGTCGAAAGCACGTCGGGTCATATGCCGTTACTTCCCCGGAATACGGCCATAAAAAGCCATGGCCTCCTTCCGGGCTACGAACGCCAAAGATGTGTGCATAGAATAGATTAGCTTAAAGGGGGCTAAAATCTACGCCGCCATCAACTCGCGCAACACAAACGGCAGAATGCCGCCGTGCTTCAGGTATTCCACGTCTATCGGCGAATCCACGCGCAGCGTGACAGTAACGTTTTGGGTGCTGCCATCGGCACGGTGAATCACCAACGTGACATCCTGCAAAGGTTTCAGATCGCCGCCTTCAACGCCGATAAGATCATAGGTCTCTTTACCGGTGATGTTGAGCGACTGCACGGTGTCGCTGCCCTTGAACTGGCAGGGCAGCACGCCCATGCCGACGAGGTTGGAGCGGTGGATGCGCTCGTAGCCACGCGCGACTACCACCTTGACGCCCAGCATTTGCGTGGCTTTGGCCGCCCAGTCGCGCGATGAGCCGGTGCCGTATTCCTCACCGCCAAAAATAAACAGCGGTACCTTGTCTACATTCTGATAACGCATCGATGCTTCGTAAATGGTCATCTTGTCGCCGCTGGGCTGGTGGATGGTGACGCCGCCTTCGGTGCCCGCAGCAAGCAGGTTTTTAATGCGCGGATTGGCGAAGGCGCCGCGCACCATGACTTCGTGGTTGGTGCGGCGTGAACCGAAGCTGGACAGATCCGTGCTGCCGGCGGCAACCAGCCAGTCGCCCGCCAGCGTGCCCTTGCGGATGGGCGCCACGGGGCTGATATGGTCGGTGGTCAGCTTATTGCCGTAAATGCCGAGCGCGCGCCCGCCTTTGATATCGGTGACTTTGGGAAGCTCGCGTTTGAACCCTTCAAACAGCGGGGGCTCGAGCATGTAGGTTGATTTCGGGTCCCACTGGAACAGGGCGCCCTTGGTCTCGGGAATGGCGTCCCACAGGTCCTTGGCGCCCGCGAGATCGCCGTATTCACGCTTGAAGTTCTTGCTGTCGGTGGCGAACTTCATCAGGGCTTCTACTTCGGCGGGCGTGGGCCACAGGTCTTTCAGGAACACCGGCTTGCCATTCTTGTCGTTGCCGATGGGATCGGTGTTCATGTCTTTGAGCACCGTGCCCGCGAGCGCAAACGCCACCACCAGCGGCGGGCTCATCAGGAAGTTGGCTTTGAGTGATTGATGCACGCGCGCTTCAAAGTTGCGGTTGCCGGAGAGCACCGCTGCGGCGATCAGGTCGTTCTTGACCACGGTATCTTCGAGATCCTTGTCCAGCGGGCCGGCCAGACCCATGCAGGTGGTGCAGCCGTAGGCGACGACGTGAAAGCCGAGTTGCTCCAGGTACGGCAGCAGGCCGGCATTTTTCAGGTAGGCCGTGACGACCTTGGAGCCGGGGGCCATCGAGGTCTTGACGCGCGGATGCGGCTTCATGCCTTTCTCGACGGCTTTCTTGGCGAGCAGGCCTGCTGCGAGCAGCACCCACGGGTTGGAAGTATTGGTGCAGGACGTGATCGCGGCGATCAGGACATCGCCGTTCCCCACGTCCATGCCGGGTTTGTTGGGCACGGGCAGGCGCTTGGCCATATCGGCAGCGGGTTTGTTGTAGCCGGATTCAGCCACCGGCTTGGAGAACAACTCTGTGAAGCGACTCTTGATGCCTTCGAGATTGATGCGGTCCTCCGGCTGCTTCGGGCCCGACACGCTGGGACGCACGGTCGACAGATCGAGTTC
>JANMXV010000386.1:0-1122 GCA_031381325.1 Betaproteobacteria bacterium
ACCGGAAAATAGCCGCAATAGTAAATCAAATCGACAAACCCATAACCGACTTAGGCACACCCTGACAATTTACGTCACTCCAGTCCGCCACCTCACTCCGCAGGCGGCGCAACATATCCCGGCACCTTGCTCAAATCCACATTATCTATCTGTTCAGGCGACATATATTGCTGGGCGTAGGCTTCGTACACCTTTTCCCACATAAAAATATCAAATAAATCAGGGTCTACATGTTGCCCCAGCTTCATCTTGCCGAGGATGTTGAGCGATTCGGTGAGCGTCTTGCCCTTTTTGTAAGGGCGATCCTTGGCCGTAAGCGCCTCGAATATGTCGGCTATGCCCATGCAACGCGCCTGCACCGACATTTGCTCGCGGGTTAAACCCCGCGGGTAGCCTTTGCCATCCATGCGCTCGTGGTGGCCACCGGCGTATTCGGGCACCTTGGTCAGGTGCCTGGGCCACGGCAGGGCTTCCAGCATATTGATGGTTAAATCAATGTGATGATTGATGACCTTGCGCTCTTCCATGGTGAGTGTGCCGGCGCGTATGGTGAGGTTTTTAACTTCGTCGTCAGACAGAAAGTTAGATTCTTTGCCCGCCGGGTCAACCCATTGATACGCCGTTGATATCTGCTTCACGCGTTCGACGTCTTCGTCGCGCATGAATTCGCCGCCCACATTGGTGTGTCGCAGAAATGCGCGATCTTCGTCTATCGCCTTATGGTTGGCTGCGAGTTCGGCTTCGCTGATCCGCCCTCGCAAGGCGGCAATTTGCATGTCACGCTTGACGATTTCAAAACGCGTATCCAGCAAATTGATTTTGTCGTATATCGTTTCAAGCTTGGTGGCTTTATCCACCACATGCACCGGCGTGGTGATTTTGCCGCAGTCGTGCAGCAAGCCGGCAATACGCAATTCGTAACGGTCACGCTCGGTCATCGTAAAATCTTTGAGCGGACCGACACTGGTTTTGGTGACTGCTTCAGCGAGCATCATGGTGAGTTCGGGCACACGATTGCAGTGCCCACCGGTATAGGGCGATTTATCGTCAATGGCGGTATTGATCAGGCTGATAAACGATTCAAATAACGCTTCGAGATGGTTAATCAGCAGCCGATTGGTC
>JANMXV010000392.1:0-6022 GCA_031381325.1 Betaproteobacteria bacterium
GGATGGAGTTCTCATCAACTCGCGCACTGACTGGAGGTTCGTGGACTAATGATTTGGTTCTAACCTCATCCAATGGCAACCGAATGACAGTTGCAGAATACTATGAGTTCCCCAGTGGCTTTATCGCTACCGAGGCATGCCGACAAACGGCCGAAGCGTTCTCTCGGGCTGTGCAGAATCTAATCGGAAAGACAGTGCGATCGCCTCAGTTTGCCAGTCTTGTCCGCTAGCAGTCTGTCGGTCTACTCAAAAATTTCAGACCCACACGGTGACCATAAGTATTGTTTAAAAACAAATACTTACGAGCGACTTACCTTTTCGGCCACAACACTCCCTGATTGCCGCGCGCCACCGGCCCGATGCCCTTGTAAACAAATTTCTGCAGGCGTTTGCCTTCGTAGGTTTCAGTCGTGTAGAGGTTGCCCTTGGAATCGGTAGCCACGCTATGCACACCGTAGAACTGGCCGGGCTGGCGGCCGCCGTCGCCGAACGCGCTCAACTCTTCCAGTGTTTCACGCACGATAATGCGCACGCGCTCGTTTTGTCCGTCGGCCATGAAAATAAAACGCTGCTGCGGATCTTTTGAAAACGCGATGTCCCACACCGAGCCGGATGCGAGCGTGTTCTTTGCGTAGAATTGTTCCTTCACAAAGGTGCCGTCGGGTTTGAATACCTGCAAGCGGTCGTTAGCGCGATCACACACGTACACCAGCCCGTCGTGCGACAGGTCGGCGCAATGCACCGGGTTGCGGAACTGTTGCGCCGGCGGCGCTTTGGGATCGTACGGACCGAGGTTGGTATCGTCAGGCTTGTTGCCGTAAGCGCCCCAATAGCGCTTCATCTTGCCGGTATCGGCATCGAGCACGGCAACTCTTTTATTGAGATAACCGTCGGCGATGTAGGCCTCGTTAGCTTTCGGATCGATCCAGATTTTCGCCACGCGCCCGAAATTCGTGAGGTCATTGCTGCCGGCATTTTTACCCAACCCGCCCATCTGCAGCAAAAACTTGCCTTCCTTGGTGAACTTCAGAATGTGCGCGTCCTTGGGCCCGTTGCCGCCGATCCACACGTTGCCCTTGTGATCGACCACGATGCCGTGATTCGAACCCGGCCATTCGTAGCCTTCGCCCGGCCCGCCCCACGAGCCGAGCAGATTGCCCGCGGCATCATAACGCAGCACCGGCGGCGCACCGCGGCAGCAATCCGCGATAGGGGGTTTGAGTTCCGCGCCCTTTTCGTTGTTGTGCAAGGTCGCCGAGCTGCGGTGAATGATCCACACATGATCCTGCTCGTCCACCCACACGCCGATCGCCATGCCGAGCAGCCAGCCGTTGGGCAGCGGCTTGGGCCACAGCGGATCGACTTCAAACATCGGCGCCTGCACGGCTTCGCGCTGGGCCTCGGCCTTGTTTTGCAAGAGGGCCTGACCGATGCCCAAGCCCGCGACACTCAAAACAAGCAACGCGCCGACAATATAGTTACGCTTCACGCCGCGAAAGTTCATGATGGCCTCCCTTGGTTAACCTGCATGTAAAGCAAAGCACGTTTTTTTCGCGATTATACGCACGACAATTTTTACTTGTCAGCCGGCGAAATTCTCAGCAGTTTGACAGACGTGAACGGTATAAACTCAGAGTTATCCATGTTAAAAATGATTTTGCAGTTGCTCGCGGCACTTATCACATGCACCGCCATGCAAGCGTGGGCGCATGAAATTCCCGCCGACGTGCGTCTGCACATTTTTTTCAAGCCTGCCGGCAACAAACTCGAAGTGCTGGTGCGCGCGCCGATGTCGGCGCTGCGCGAAGTGGATTTTCCCAAACGCGGCCCCGGCTACCTGATCATATCGAAAGCCGACGAAGCGCTGCGCAATGCTACCAAGCTATGGCTGATCGACAGTCTGGATTTCTACGAGAACGACACGCGTCTGCCGGCGCCGCGCATCATTCAGGCACGCGTATCGCTGCCGTCGGACACCTCGTTCACCGCATATGAATCCGCGCTCGCCAACCTGAACAGCCCGCCGCTCGCCGACAATCTCGATCTTTACTGGAACCAGCAACTGCTCGATGTGCTGCTCGAATATCCAATTCAGTCCGGACGCTCGGAATTCGCCGTGCGCGCACGCGTTGATCGGCTGGGGCTGAAAGTGGCTACCGGCTTGCGCTTTCTGCCGCCGGGCGTGGAAACGCGCGCCTTCGAATTTCACGGCGATCCGGGTCTGGTGCGACTCGATCCGCGCTGGCATCAGGCAGCGTGGCGTTTTGTGGTGTCCGGTTTCTGGCACATTCTCGAAGGCATCGACCATTTGCTGTTTCTGCTTTGTTTGATTATTCCGTTTCGCCACTGGCGGCCGCTGGTCGTCATCGTGACGTCGTTCACCGTCGCTCATTCCATCACGCTAATCGCCGCTGCGTTCGGTTTCGTGCCTGACGCGCTATGGTTTCCGCCGCTGATCGAACTCATGATCGCGCTCACTATCATTTACATGGCGCTGGAAAACATTGTCGGTGCGAACCTCCAGCGGCGCTGGATCATCACTTTTGCATTCGGCCTGATTCACGGTTTCGGGTTTTCGTTCGCGCTACGCGAGTCGCTGCAATTCGCGGGCGATCATCTGGTCGCATCGCTGCTGGCGTTCAACCTCGGCGTGGAAATCGGCCAGCTTGCAGTGCTCGTGATACTGCTGCCGGTGCTCGCGCTACTGTTCAAACACGCATGGGTGGAAAGGATCGGCATCATTATGTTGTCGGCGCTGGTGGCGCACACCGGCTGGCACTGGATGCTCGAACGCTTTGATTCGTTGTGGAAGTTTCCGTTTCCAAGCATCGACGCTGCGTTTCTCGCGAGTGCAATGCGCGGCTTGATCGCGTTGATTGTTTTGGGCGCGCTGGTATGGTTGGCGAACAGCACGGTGCGGCGCTGGATCGCATTGCGCAATGAAAAAAAACTATTTTAAAAACAACAAATTACGAAGAAAAACAACTATTCCCGCTTGCGCATCACCAGGCAGTGCAGCAGCGCACGTTCGCTTTCGGTCAGTGCGCTTTCGCTCTCCTCCGCCAGGAAATGGCGTCTGAAAGCAGCGCGCGTGGCATCCAGTCGGCTGACGTCGTAGCCCAACGCGGCAAGCAGTAATGCATCATTCTGCCCTGCCGGCGGCGTGTCTATAGGCGACTCGCACCACACACCAAACCCGCGCTCCGCGAGACGCTTCCACGGAAACCATCGACTGGGATCGACCTTGCGGCCCGGAATGATATCGCCGTGTCCCAAAAAATTCGCCGCCGGTATCCTGTAGCGCGCCTTCAAGTCTTCCAGCAATTGCAGCAAGGTCTCGATCATGGGTTCGGCGAACGGCTCAGAGCCGTTGTTATCCAGTTCAATGCCGATGGAAGCCGAATTCAGATCCGTGGTGCCGCCCCAGTATGAATCGCCGGCATGCCAGGCACGCGCCAGCTCATCCACCAGGTAATAGAGTTTGCCGTCGCGCCCGATCAGGTAATGCGCGCTCACTTCAAACTTTGCGTTGGTCAGCGTGCGCAACGAGCCTTCAGCCGTGTCGTCGGCGGTGTGATGAATAATCACGAAATTCGGCCGCCGCACGCCGAAACTCACCGAGGGCCGCTCGATCACCGGCAGGCTGGTGTACTGTGGCAAACCCTTCTGTCGCGGCACGCTTTCCGGCAACGTCGAACACGCACCGAGCAAGAGCGTTAGAAACACAATCCACAACCGTTGCATCATCATCAGAATATCCCCAACATCAGACCCGCCGCCAGCGCCGCACCCGTGTCCTCGCAACGCTGCAATTCCTCTGGCGGAATAATTTTCAGCGCGAGTATTTTTTCGGGTGTTTGCGCGTGCGTACACACAATCACCGGCTCCGCCGCCTTGCGCAGCCGCCAGCCGGTGCAGATGCGGTCGATCTGGCGCACCGCGTTTTCGCCATCGCTGCCGGCACAGATCAACGTCGCGTACGCGCGTCCAACGATGCGGTCAAGCGCCGCATAATACGTGCGGTCAAAAAAGTCTTTCATGATGCCCGACATCGCCGCGAGATTCTCCGGCGTCACAAAAATATAACCCTGCGCCTGCAACACGTCATCCGGCCCCGCTACACTCGCCGGCAGCACGCGCGTATTTACGCCCGGCTCTTGCGCTGCGCCGCGCGCCGCAGCCTCGGCCATCTGCCGCGCGCCACCGGTCATTGTATGAAACACGATCAACAGCGTTTTCAATTCAATCTCACTTTCGATTTACGCACGCCGTGACTCCCGCACCAAAAGCATCAATCGTAAAACGTCGCGTATTCATCCACCCCGATGCGCGGCGGCTGAAACGTATTCACCACCGCATCTTCCTGCGCGTAACCCATTGCCATGCCGCACATTATCGTCCACTCATTCGAAATACGGAGTTCGCGCCGCACAATGTCCGGGTAACTTGCGATGGAGGCCTCGGCGCAGGTGTGCAGCCCGCGCGCACGCGCGGCCAGCATCAGCGTCTGCGCGAACATGCCGTAATCGAACCAACTGCCGATTTCGAGTGTGCGATCTATGGTTAACACCAATCCCGCCGGCGCGCCGAAGAAAACATAATTTCCGGCCCGATAGGCCCTGGATTTTTCATGATCGCCGCGCTCGATACCCAGCGTGCCGTACAAGCCCCAGCCGCACTCGCGCCGCCGTGCCAGATACGGCTCTTCCATAGGATCAGTGTAGTAATTGTAGTCGCGCTTGTGCCCCGGCTCGTCAGTCAGAAACGCTTGCTGAATCGCACCGCCCACACGCTTCAGCGTCGCGCCGGTCAGCACATGTACGCGCCACGGCTGAATATTGGAACCGCTGGGCGCGTGCCGGCCCAGTGCTGCGATTTCGCGCAATGTTTCCGCTGCAATGACATCGGGTTTGTAGGCGCGGATCGAACATCGCGTGCGCGCTGCTTCAAAAACATCGCCTGCGGGTTTGCTCAGTTCATTGGACATTTTTACCTCCGGCGATGATGTTAACACCGCGCACGTCTCGGTTAGAATTAGACCTTAATGTCTCGAAAGATATCAACATGAGCAACCCCATACGCATCACCATGGGCGGCTACGGCCCGCCTTCCACCACCTGCAGTCGCGGCATGAAAGTGATAGGCGACACGGTTGCCGGTCTGTACGCAAATGAGTTCGGCAAAGATGTCGCCGTACATTACGTGTGGAACGTAATGGATTTCGGCTATAAGGCTGCCGATTTGCTGTGGATGGCGGAAGACGGCGTGTTGTCGCTGTCGTACCAATCGACCAGCTATCTCGCCGACCGCGTGCCGGAACTGGATTTTGCCGATCTGCCATTTCTGTTTGACGGACTCGCTCAAGCGCGCGCGGCTATGGACGGCGCATTGGGCGCGTGGATGACACAGAAGATCGAGGAGCGCATACCCGGCTACCGTGTGCTCGGCTATTTTGAAAACGGCTACCGCCATATCTCCAACCAGTTGCATCCGGTGCGTACACTGGAAGACCTGAAAGACATGAAGGTGCGCTTGATGCCCGGCGAAATTCACCGCCGCAGTTTTCAACTGATGGGCGCGGTGTCGTGCCCGCTCGACTTAAAGGCCGGTCTGGAAGCGGTGGTATCCGGCGCGGTGGATGCGCAGGAAAATCCGTTCGCCAATACCGTCGACTACGGCGCGCATAAAGTACACCGCTATCACACACTCTCCGCGCACTGCTATCTGTCGCGCGGCCTCTACATGAATCGTGCGCAGTTCGACCGCTGGCCAAAGGGACTCCAGGACAGTATGCGTGCAGCAGCGCGCAAAGCGGTGCTGGCACAACGCGAACTTGCAGTTGAGGAAGAAGCCGCCGCGCGCAAAGCCATCGAAGCTGCGGGCGGCGAAGTGGTGGAGCTCACCGTTGATGCACGCCACGCCTTCGTGCAAGCGGTGAAGCCGCTGCACGACGAGGCGCGCCGGCGCTTTGGCGATGCAGTGTTTGCGATGATTCCGCGGGCGTAGAAATGCCCCTACCCAT
>JANMXV010000397.1:0-1234 GCA_031381325.1 Betaproteobacteria bacterium
GAGCCGCTGCCGCCTGAACCATAAGTAAGCGCGCCCGGCCTGGCTTTCGCCAGCGCGACCAATTGCTTTACGTTTTGCACGGGCAGCGAACGATTGGCGAGCAGCACCGCTGGCACCGACGCGATCAACGCAATGGCGGCCAGATCGCGCATGGGCTCGTAAGGCATCTTCGAGTAGAGACTCGGATTGATCGTGTTCGCCGGTGACGCCATGAGCAAGGTGTAACCGTCGGGGGCCGATTTGGCGACGAGATCAGAACCGACATTGCCGCCTCCACCCGTGCGGTTGTCGACGATGATCTGCTGGCCCACCCGTTTGGCGAGGTCCTGCGCGGTTGTGCGCGCGATGATGTCGACGCCGCCGCCCGGCGCATACGGCACGATGAGCCGGATCGATTTTGCCGGATAGGACTGCGCGCTTGCGGCGGTCGCCAACGTTGCGGCTGCGATGACCACACCAGACAGTAGTCGCGGCAAGGTGTGGCGAGGTGAGGTGAATTTAAACATTGAAAACCTTTTTAACCACAGATGAACACGGATGAACACAGATAACCCCAAATCAAAACTGGAAGATAACGCAAACCCTCATCAAGCTATTTTTCGTTAATTATTTGTTTTTAAAGGGTTTTTTAGAATTTCATCTGTGTTTGTCTGTGTTCATCTGTGGTTAATTAAAGTCCTTCGCTCTTATTCTTTACCATCGTGCGTACACACCGAAACACGCGCAGGCTTGCCGGAGCGATTGCTCCACGCATGGTTCGCGCCGCGCAGCACGGCGATTTCGCCGGCTTTCATGGCAACTTCCTGCGTGTCGAGCACCAGTGTGATTTCGCCTTCAAGCACGCAGCAAAAATCCACCGTGCGGGTTTTCTGCATGTAGGGATGCGGCGCGGTTGCCGAATACGTTGATGCACCCGGCGAACTCATCGCTTTAAAAAATGCCGCAACTTCGGCTTCGCCGACTTTGCCTTTCCATGTGGCATCAGGCGGATAGTCGATCACGCGGCATACGCTGCCGCTGGGCGGCGGTTCAATGGTGTGCGGCAGATGCAGGGTTTCGTAAACCATTTTCGCCGGATGCCCATCGGCCACCCACAGTCGGTGCGCGGCATAACCGGGGCGCGCTGGGTCGAGCCGCACGTCGGGTGCCGCGGTGTCGCCCACCAGTTCACCTCGGGCTTGCGTGCGGTCGATCGTGACGATGCGCCGCGCGGGCTTCACACCGGGCGGCAGCT
>JANMXV010000441.1:0-3101 GCA_031381325.1 Betaproteobacteria bacterium
CAGGAATCACCTGACGAACATGGTAAAAATCCCATGGCCCCTTCGACTCTTCCGGCTTTTTCACTTGCAGCAAATAGAAATCATGCACATGGCGGCCATCCTCACGAATCTTTCCATTCTTGGCGAAGAAGTCGTTGACGGGCATTTCTTTCATCTTGGCCATTACCGCCTTGGCCTCATCCGTGCCTGCTGCCTTGACCGCTTTAAGGTAATGCATCGTCGATGAATACACACCTGCCTGTACCATGGTCGGCATGCGTTTTTGCTGATCGAAGAAGCGTTTTGACCACGCACGAGTTTCCGCGTTCAGATCCCAGTAAAACCCTTCAGTCAGGTACATATTCTGTGCGATTTTCAGGCCAAGGCTGTTTATGTCCGTGATAAACATCAGCAGCCCAGCCAGCGACTGCTTGGGCATGATGCCGAATTCCGCCGCCTGCTTGATAGCGTTGGTGGTATCGGTGCCCGCGTTCGCGAGGCCGATCACCTTCGCGCCGGACGACTGCGCCTTCAGCAGGAAGGATGAAAAATCCGTACCGGGAAACGGGTGCCGCACGGCCCCCAGCACTTTGCCGCCGTTGGCTTTTACCACGTCGGAAGTATCTTTTTCCAGCGAGTGCCCGAAGGCGTAATCGGCGGTCAGAAAAAACCAGCTATCGCCGCCCTGCTTCACCACGGCTTTGCCGGTGCCGTTGGCCAGGGCGTAAGTGTCGTAGACATAATGCACGTTTGTGTCGGTGCAATTTTTTCCGGTGATCAGCGTCGATGCCGCGCCGGATACGATGGTGATGCGGTTCTTCTCTTTCGCAATCGGCATCACGGCGAGCGCTGTAGAGGTGGTCACCAGATCGCCGATCATGTCCACCTTGTCGCGCTCGAACCACTCGCGCGCTTTATTGGAAGCGACGTCACCCTTGTTTTGATGGTCGCCATACACCAGCTCGATGGGAAAGGCATTGCCCTTTTCCAGCGCCTGAAAATCCTGAATCGCCATTTTCGCGGCGGTGATCGAACCCGCGCCGGAAATATCCGCATACAAGCCGGAAAGGTCGGTGAGCACCCCGATTTTGACCATGCCATCCGAAAGCTTGATGGCGCCCGCAGGCGCTGCTTTCTGCTGCGCAACCAGCGCGCCGGGGATAACTGTCAGCGCAGTGGCAACCGCCAGTGATATCAGTTTTTGCTTCATGTGCTTCCTCCTGTGAATAAAATAAATCAGATACCCAACAATTCGTGCAATCGATCCATCTTACTTTGTAATTCGTGCAGGGTCACGGTTTCAACAATGCGACCGTGTTCTATAACATAGTGGCGATCCGCCAGCGGCGCGGCGAAGCGGAAATTTTGTTCAACCATGATGATGGTGTAGCCGCGTTCCTTCAACTGGCGGATGACGCGGCCCAGCGTTTGCACAATCACCGGCGCGAGGCCTTCGCTGATCTCATCAAGCAGCAGCAGCTTCGCGCCCGTACGCAGTATGCGCGCGATCGCCAGCATCTGCTGCTCGCCGCCCGAGAGGCGCATGCCGGGACTGCTGCGACGCTCCTTCAAGTTTGGAAACATCGCGTAAATATCTTCGACGCTCATGCCGCCGCCGGCGACTTCGGGTGGCAGCAGCAAATTCTCTTCGGCGGTAAGGCTGGCGAAGATGCCGCGCTCCTCGGGACAATAGCCGATCCCCAGATGCGCGATATTGTGTGTGGCCATGGTGATGGTTTCGCATCCGTTGACCCTGATGGAGCCGCTGCGTTTTCCCGTGAGGCCAAGGATAGCGCGCAACGTGGTGGTGCGCCCGGCGCCATTGCGACCCAGCAGGGTCACCACCTCACCGCGGTTCACCACGAAATTCAAGCCGTGCAGAATATGCGACTCGCCGTAAAATGCGTGCAGGTCAGTAACTCGCAGCATCTCCGCGTGCTCACCCCCTCTCCCCCCGGGTTGGGGTGAGGGAAAGGGGTTATTAACCCCGCTATCCATGCTCCACCCCAACATACGCCTCAAGCACCAAGGGATTCTTCGATACTTCGGCGTATGGTCCCTCGGCAAGCACCGCACCGCGCGCAAGCACAGTAATAATGTCCGACAGATCCGCCACCACATTCAGATTGTGTTCCACCATCAGTATGGTGCGATTCGCCGATACCTTGCGGATAAGATCAACCACGCGCCCGACATCTTCGTGTCCCATGCCTTGCGTCGGTTCATCGAGCAGCATCAGCGCCGGATCCAGCGCCAGCGTGGTGGCGATTTCCAGTGCGCGCTTGCGGCCATAGGGCAACTCCACCGTCACCGTTTTGGCGAAGGGCGCGAGGTCCACCGATTCCAGCAATTCCATCGCGCGCCCGTTCAACTGTTCGAGGGACTTCTCCGATTTCCAGAAATGAAACGAGGTGCCGAGCTTGCGCTGCAAACCGATACGCACATTCTCCAGCACCGTGAGATGCGGAAACGTCGCGGAAATCTGAAACGAGCGCACGATGCCGCGGCGAGCAATCTCGGCAGGCTTTTCGTGCGTGATATCGGCGCCGTTGAATTGTATGGATCCCGACGTGGGCGCGTGAAATTTTGTCAGCAGATTAAAGGTCGTCGTTTTGCCGGCGCCATTGGGACCGATCAATGCATGAATTGAGCCGCGTTTGACCTTAAGATCGACGCTGCTGACCGCGACAAAGCCCTTGAACTCTTTGGTGAGCCCGCGCGTTTCGAGAATGTATTCGCTATTGGCCAAAACCATAACCCCAACCGCGACCGCAAAGGCGCAAAGACGCAAAGGAAACGCAGAGAAAAACATGAATAAAAACAAATGCTTCCTCTGCGTGTTCTTCTCTGCGTCTCTGCGCCTCTGCGGTGAGCTTTTGACCTTGCATCACGAATCAATCGCCGACGAAGATTTAACCTGCTCGCGCAACACAAATTTCTGAATCTTGCCGGTCGAAGTTTTCGGCAGCACGCCAAATACCACCTGTTTGGGCGTTTTGAAATGCGCCAGCCGCGCGCGGCAATGATCGATAATTTCCTGCTCTGTAGGCTGCATGCCTTCCTTCAATTCGACGAACGCGCACGGCACTTCGCCCCACTTGGCGTCGGGCTTGGCCACCACC
>JANMXV010000480.1:0-2240 GCA_031381325.1 Betaproteobacteria bacterium
AAACGGTGGATGAGTTCGATCTTGATTTCCGTCGGCACCGGTTTGGCTTCATTCTGCAAACCATCGCGCGGGCCGACTTCGACCAGCTTTACTTTTTTTGGGAGGGACATTTGAATTCCTTAAAGGCGTTTTTGCCACAGATTTACACAGATGAGCACAGATTTAACGGCTCAACGCGTCTTAATCTGTGTTCATCTGTGTTAATCCGTGGCTAAGATTTTTTTGGCCTTTTCTGTGTTGCACGCTTACTGGGTTCAACCCAATTTGGTTTGCGCTTCTCAAGAAAGGCGGTAAGCCCTTCCTGTCCTTCGGGTGTGGCGCGGATTTCGGCAATACGGTGTGAGGTTTCGTCGAGGATGCTTTTGTCGATGGTGGCGTGTGCGCTCAAGCCAATCAATTTCTTGGCCGCAGCCATCGCCTTCGGCCCGCTCGAATAAAGCTGCGTGAGCATCGCGCCGACTGTACCATTGAGAGCTTCTTCTTCTGCAATCTCGTGTACCAAACCCAGGCGCCAGGCTTCGGCGGCATCAAACTCTTCACCGCTGATGAAATAGCGGCGCGCCTGACGTTCGCCGATAGCGGCGATCACGTACGGACTGATCATAGAGGGAATCACGACAATTTTTACTTCGGACAACCTGAACGTTGCATTGCGCGCCGCGATGGCGATATCGCACGCCGCCACCAACCCGATGCCGCCGCCGCGCACCGCGCCGTGTACGCAGGCGATGGTCGGTTTCGACAGCTTGTAGATTGTGTAAAACATGCGTGTCGATTCTTGCGCGGATTTGTAATTCTGTTCGAGCGAGAATTTTGCGCTGGCTTGCATGTGGCCGATATCTGCGCCCGCGCAAAAACTTTTGCCCGCACCCAGCAGCACCACTGCGCGTACTTTCGGGTCGGCATCCAGCTTTTCAAGCGAGGCCGTGAGCATGCGCGTCATCGCCGGATCAAAAGCGTTATGCATTTGCGGGCGATTCAGCATAACCGTCGCGTTGCCGTCGGCGTCGACCCGTGTGATTACTTCCTGGCTCATAAGGATTTTCCGTGCAGATGCCGCCGCAGCTCACGTTGGCCGCTCAAGGAAGACCGGCGCCGGCGATGGCGTCGGCGAGCGGACGTACGTCAGATAAGTTGTCGATATCCATGATGGCATCGGCGAGTTCTGCCGCTTGTTTATCGTTCACCCGTGCGTAGCGCAGGTTCGCCTTGAACTTTGCGAGCAGTTCATCGTCGCTGAGCGGATTGTCGGGGTGACCCTTCGCGCAGGTTTGTTCCACGTCGCGGGTGCCGAACGCGCCGTGCGCACGGAGCTTGCAGCCGCCGATATCGCGCTGCGTGGCCGCAGTATCGGGCGCGCAGCTGATTTTCGCTATCCATTCGCGAAGCTCCGGCGACGGGGGAATTTCCTCGGCGAGCTGGCGGGGGGTTACTTCGCCGTGGGCCAGCACGCTTGCAACCGACCAAAAGACGCTGAACTGCGCGTTAACGCGGGATTGCGGTGCGCGCTTCTCCGGCGCATCGCGGCCGACGACATCCAGCGCCTGTGACCCCATTAAAAGCTCGACGCGCTCGATTTTTTCCGTATCGCGGCCCAACTGCGCGCGCAGATCAAGCGCCGCGCTGATTGCGGCATGCGTGAAGCGGCACGTCGGGTACGGCTTGATCGACAGGCGGTCGAATTCCCATTGCGTGCCGAGGCCTTGTATCGCACGCGCGGGATCGAAGCGATCGTGTAAATAGACACGGCTCAAACCATCTTCACCGGTGAGCGGATGTTTGACGCCCGGCAAGCCGCCACTCGCCATCACTGCGGCGGTGACCGCGTTCGCTGCGGCGAAGCCGGGCTGCACGTGCTTGGTCTGCGCGCCTTCACGCGTTGACTGGTGGTTGCCGCTCGCGAGGCAATACACGATGCCCAGCGCGTTGCGCAGCACCTCGTGATGGGGATCGATCAGGCGCGCGGCGGCGAGCGTTGCGCCGAAGTGGCCGAGTAGCGCCGTGTAGATCCAGCCACCTTCGACCAGATTGAGTTTTGTCGCGACACCGAGCCGGCACGTCAGCTCCACGCCGAGCAGCACGGCTTCGCACAATTCCTTTCCGCTCACTTCGCCACGCAGTCCCGCTGCGGCGAATGCGGCCGGTATCGCCGCCGAGCCCGCGTGTAGTACTGCCTCGTCGTGGGTATCGTCGAACTCCAGCACGTGCCCGTAGTAGCCATTGCACAGCGCCGCTGTTGG
>JANMXV010000516.1:0-10791 GCA_031381325.1 Betaproteobacteria bacterium
TATGGGGTCAGACACGATAAACTATGCTACTCTATCCGTTTGCAATCAAACATCACCCACACAACGACTATGGCGCGCCTTCCCCGCTACATCATTCCCGGTCAGCCGCAACACGTCATCCAGCGCGGCAACAATCGCCAAGCGATCTTTGTATCTGACGAAGACTATCAGTTTTTCCGTGACGCGCTGGTTGCTGCTTCGGTCAAACACGATTTGGCCATACACGCCTACGTGTGGATGACCAACCACATTCATCTGTTGGCAACCCCCGGCGCGCCAGACAGCATCGGCAAGGTTTTTCAGTCCGTGGGACGCAAATACGTGCAGTATTTCAACTTCAATTACAAACGCAGCGGCACCCTGTGGGAGGGGCGCTACCGGGCGACTGTGGTCGACAGCGAACGCTATCTGCTGACCGTTATGCGCTACATCGAACTTAACCCTGTTCGGGCGGACAGGGTTGCGCATCCGCGCGATTATCCTTGGTCTAGTTACGCACACAACGCTGGCGGCGAAACCGGAAAGAATGTGGATTGGCTGGTGCCGCAGCGGGAATACCTGCGATTGGGCCGCACCATTCAGGAACGGCAAGAGGCTTACCGGCAACTCTTCAAAGCCGCAGTGCCTAAAGATGACTTAAAAGCCATTCGTGACAGCACGCACAAGGGTTGGGCGCTGGGCAGTGAACGATTCGTCAAAAAAATTGAGGCGTTGAGTCAACGGCGTGCAGCCTCTAAGGGTGTCGGGCGTCCGAAAACGGCAGGTTATAATCGTGTCTGACCCCATTTCTCTTGGGATCAGTTCGTGCGCATGCCGGAAGCGTTGATGACTTTTTCCCATTTCACCATTTCACCGCGGATGAAGGCATCGAATGCTTCGGGTGTGCTGGTGAGCACTTCGGCGCCCAGTGCGGCATAGCGTTCGCGCAGGTCGGGCAATTTGAGTTGTTGCACCACGGTTTGATTGAGCCGCGTGATGATGGCGCGCGGTGTGGCGCCGGGTGCGATAAGCCCGTTCCAGATATTCGCCTGATAGCCGGCAACGGTTTCGGCAATGGCGGGCACGTCCGGTGCGAGTGTGGAGCGTTGCGGCCCGGTGGTGCCCAGCGCTTTCAGTTTGCCGCTGCGCACATGCGGCATCACGGAGGTGAGGCTCGCCATCGCAGACTGCACATGCCCGCCAATGACATCGGTGGTGGCCTGCGGCGTGGATTTGTACGCCACGTGCGTGAGCGCAATGCCCGCCATCAGGTTGAGCAATTCGCCGGCGAGATTATTCGGCGAGCCGTTGCCGGAGGTGGCGTAGTTGATCTGGCCGGGGCGCGTTTTCGCATAGGCGATAAACGACTTCATGTTGTCTGCCGGCAATCCGTTATACGTCACCAGCAGCATCGGCGTCGAACTGGTGAGACTGATCGATGCAAGGTCTTTGAGCGAATCGAAGGGCATTTTCTGGATCACGATCGGATTAGTGGCATGGCCATTGGCCACCCACAGCAGCGTATGACCATCAGGTACGGCGCGCGCAACCATCTCGGACCCAAGCAAGCCACTGGCGCCAGGGCGATTGTCGATGATCACCGGCTGCCCCAGCACATCGGCCAGCCGCGCACCGACAATGCGGCCGAGGATGTCGGCATTGCCGCCCGCGCCGTAGGGCACGATCAGACGTATCGGGCGCGCGGGGTAGTCGGCTGCGAGCGCGGACATTGTGCTGGCGGCTAGAACTAAAATTAATGCTATTAACCGCATAAGTATTTATTTTTAAAAAAGAAATTAAAATAGATTGTCTTGGGCTAATGCGCTTTTCAGTTGATCCGCGCGCCTGTCGCCTTCACCACCTTCGCCCACTTTTCAAGATCGGCGGCGATCAGCTTCACCATGTCCTGCGGGGTGCCGGTAAAGGCATCGACGCCTTGATCCGATAGCTTGGCTTTGATATCGGGCTGCGCGAGGATTGCGCCGACTTCGCGGTTCAAACGATTGATGACGTCGGCAGATGTGTTCGCGGGTGCGAACAGCGCGTACCACAACTCCGCCGAAAAGCCGGGTACGGTTTCGGCAATGGCGGGCACTTCGGGCACGGCGGACGAACGTCGCGCGCCGGTGACGGCGACCGCGCGCAGGCGCCCAGAGCGTATGTGCGGCACTACCGTGAGTGCCGATGCAAACGACATCACGATCTGGCCGCCGATCAATTCGGTGACCGCGAGTGAGGTGCCTTTGTACGGCACATGCACCAGCGACGTGCCGGTCATTAGGCCCAGCAGCGCGCCGGCAAGATGGCCGAGCGAACCATTGCCCGATGAACCGTTGGTCAATTCATTCGGCTTGGCGCGTGCCAGCGCGAGAAAATCCTTCACGCTGCGTACCGGCAGCGAGGGATGCACCGTGAGTATCAACGAGCTGGTGCCAATCTGCGTGATCGGCGCTAAATCCTTCATCACATCAAACGGTAGTTTGCGATACAAATGCGGATTGATGGTGATCGCGTTCGGCAGTACGATCAGCGTGTAGCCGTCGGGCGCGGATCTCACCACCAGCTCGGTGCCGACAATGGTGTTCGCGCCGGGCCGGTTTTCGACGACCACCTGCTGCGCCAGCCGCGGGGTTAATGACGCGGCGAGGATGCGCGACAAGGTATCGTTGCCGCCGCCGGGCGCGAACGGCGAAACAATGCGCACAAGCTTTGCGGGCCAAGCCTGTCCTGAGCCTGTCGAAGGCGTTTGCGCGAACGCGCTGATGGCTGTGGCAGATAGAGACAGCAAAAACAACAAGGTGCGCATGATGACGGATTTGTGAAAAAAGATAAGAACGGATCAGGTTACAATGTTTCAGGAAGTTTAGACAACAATATAGCGTGTTTTGGCTTTTGTGGTGCGCGAGACCGGTGTGCCAATAACCAGGAATCGGAATAATGAGTGAACGGAAAGCGAGTGTAAAACAAGCTACGGAACAACGCCGAAAAGGCGACATGCTGCGGCCGCTGCCGCGCTGGATATTCATGAGCCGCTGGTTGCAGGCGCCGCTGTATATCGGCTTGATCGTGGCGCAGGCGTTGTACGTGTGGCAGTTCGGGCGCGAGCTGGTTCATCTGGTGAGTGAGATGACTGCCAATAATCTCACCGAGGCGCAGATCATGCTGGTGGTACTCGGGCTGATTGACGTGGTGATGATTTCCAATCTGCTGGTGATGGTGATCGTGGGCGGCTGGGAAACTTTCGTGTCGCGACTAGACTTGTCGGATCATCCCGATCAACCGGAGTGGCTGTCGCATGTGAACGCGGGCGTTCTCAAGGTGAAGCTGGCAACCGCGATCATCGGCATCTCGTCGATCCATCTGCTGCAGACGTTCATTAACGCGGCGAAACTCGATCAGAAGACGATGATGTGGCAGACCATTATCCACCTTACCTTCGTCGTCTCTGCAGTGGCGATCGCATTCACCGAGCGGCTCACGAATCCGCCGGCAAAGCCGCATTGAGCAACCGTTGAATTATCCCGGCGCCGCCGGGCTTATTTCCTCTGCTGTGCTTCGAGTTGTTCCTGCAAGACCCGCTGCAGCGCAATCGCCTCGCTCATGCTTTCGCCCATCATTTGCGCGATTTCCGTCAGGCGCGTGTGGGTCGCACCGCTGGACGACGCCTGTTCCCGAATTTCTTCAACCAGACCGCTGAGCCACGACAAGCGGTCGCCCAGATCGGCTAAGGTATGTTCGAACGTCGGCGCGGATGCCTGCGCTGCCGCCGCAGCCTGCGCGGGCGGCGTGTGCGCAGGCATCATAACGGTCATGAATTCCTGTTCCGTTACTTGCTCATCTACCGTGGGCGTACGCACAGCGGCGGCGGTGCCGTCCGCGGCCATATCCATGGTCATGACGCTTGCCGGTTGCACTTGCGGCGCCGTGCCCGAAGGCATTGCCACGAGCGTGACCGCATTGCGCAGTTCCGCCTCCGCCTGCGCTTTGGCTGCGGGCTGTGGCGCGGGCGTGGCAACTGCCGGTTCGGGCGCTTCGCCGCGCAGTGCGCGGGCGCGGCGTGCGATATCGCTTGCGTCCAGGGCGGGGGTTTCTTCGCCCTGCAAGGCATGCGCCCATTCGGCGAGCAGCTCGCGCGCGTCCGAGCACAGTTCGAGCAGTGCCGGCGTGGCGGCAAGGCCCTGCGCCAGCCAGTGATTCATCACCTGTTCCAATTCCCAGGCACAGTCGCCAAACGCAGACAGCCCCACCATGCGCGCGCTGCCTTTGAGCGTGTGGAAGGCGCGGCGCACGTTGATCAGCGCGTCTTGATCGCCCTGGCCCGCGTGGCCGCGCGCTTGAGCGATGCTGGATTCCATGGCGGTCAGCACTTCGCTGGCTTCTTCGAGGAAAATTTCGAGCATTTCGCGATCAGCGCCTGCGGGCGCTGGTGCTGGGGCGGGCGTGGGTGCATCGGCAGGCGCGGCAGTGGGCGTAAGTACGACCGCGGGTACCGGCTGCGAGGGTTCGAGCAACACTTCAAAGCCCGGCTGATTTTCATAGCGTGTGAAGAAAATGTTGACCGCGCGCTCAGCGGGTTCTTTGCCGTGCAGACACGGCTCGAGATAGAACCCCAGGCTGCCGAGGCCCTCGGCGAGCCATTCGACGTGGCGTTGCGTTTGTGTGTCTGATCCCGGCGGTGCGGCTGCGCAGCGTTCGAGCAAATGCTGGCAGGCGCCGGCCAGCCGCGCTGCGCGCTTCTGGTTTGAGACTTCAAACACGCCGCGCACCTGGCGCAGCGTGCCGGACAGCGGTTCCAGCGCCGCGCGCTTGGTGGCATCGCTGGCGTAGGCTTCAACCGCTTTTTCGACTTGCTGCAGACTCTTTAAAATTTCGCGCGCGGTGGCGATGCGCAGCTTTTCGTCATTCGCTTTTTGCACGATATCGGCGCGCAGACCCGCTGGTGTACTGGTGGCTACCTTGCCTTCCACGGCAGCGGCAATCCAGCCTTTCATGATCGTGACTTGTTCTTCGAGATCAGGCGGCAAGTTGTTAAAATGATGGATAATATTTTCGGCCATCAATAAAGCCGAAGCCATTTCCAGCGACATCACCTGGCCGTCGAGCGGATACGGATCGGGAAGTTGGGGTGTGGCGGCGCTGATGGCGAGCAGCAATTGCAGCAGCGGCAGATTACCCAACTCGCGCGATTTTTGCGTAAGCGGAACCAGCAATTCGCGATAGCGTCCCAGCCGTTTCGGCTCACCCGCGATGTATTCGGTCCACACCTCCTTGATGTTTTCGAGCCGCGCGCGCGCGTCGTCGAGCAGCGGCTGATGGCTTGGCGCGGCGCCGGCGGCGGACGGTGTGTCGAGAATCACGCCGTCGAGGTTCAGTAGCTGTTGCGCCTCGCGCAGTCGCGGCGTTGCCTGACGGCAACTGGCGATGGCGTAATACACATCGCGTTGCGCCGGCGCGGTGTCGGCGGCGCCCTTGGCGGCGAGATCGCGCAGCAGAAAATCGATGCGGCTAAAAACCGGCTTGACGCGCGCCGCCCATTCCGCCGCTTGCGGATCGGACTGTAATTCAACGATGGCCTCGGTCAGGCCCACCGACGCCCACCACAGCCCGCGCGGTTCCGGCAATTGCGCGGCGATCTGATGCAGTGCGTCGAGCACGTCGCGCATTTGTTTCAGGCCATCTGGTTTGGCGCTTTCTTTCAGCCAGCCGAGCAGGCCGCGTTGATAGCGCGTGCGCAGGTCTTTCACTAGCGCCGGCAGCACCGCCGGTGTGATGGCGCGCGGGTTGGCATGCGCCGGCGCATGGTCTTGCGCATCGGGAAAGAAAAGGTCTTTTTCCGAAGCGGCATCGTTGCCGCTGACACGCGCCAGCTCACGGTAAATCGCAAACAGTTGCGGCGGTTGATACGCGCCGCCGCCGGCGACATCATTTACAAATTCACGCAGCTTGGCGGCGGCGCGCCCGGCAATTTCCACTTCCGCTTTATCCGCGGGGGCGCCGCGCAGCGCCGCGCGCAAGGCGCTTTCAATTTCGCTGCAAAAGCGCGCGGCGCCGGGGAATTGAACCAAGCGCAGTGCGCCGCTGACTTGATGCAACTGCGCCACACACGGTGTAAGTGCGGCATTCCCGGCGCCGCTGGTAGCGTGGCGTGCGGCAACATCGGCCACCTGGCACAGGGTAATTTCGATCTGCTGGCGGACGATAGACAGCAGGCTGACGCGAGCGGTGCGCGTCATGCCGCGCTCACGGGCTTGAGTTGCGCGTTGACCGCGTTGAGCAGACCGTCGCGCGTGAACGGTTTGGTCAAATACTGGTCGGAACCGGCAATGCGCCCGCGTGCGCGGTCGAACACGCCGTCTTTGCTGGAGAGCATGATGATCGGCGTTTTTTCGTAGGCCGGATGCTGTTTGACGATTTGGCACATCTGATAGCCATCGAGTTTGGGCATCATGATGTCCACCAGGATCAAGTTGGGATTGAAGTCATAGATTTTCGACAGCGCATCGAAACCGTCGCTCGCCAGAATGACTTCAAAGCCCGTCAGCCGCAGAAAAATTTCAGCGCTGCGGCGGATGGTTTCACTGTCGTCAACTACCAGCACGCGCGGGGTGCTGATGGTGGCGGTAATCAAGGCGGGATCGGTCAACGGTATACTCAACAAAAAGAAAAGGGTAACGGCGGCGTGATGGTAATTTTTGTATGATAGCCGTTGCTGTGCGGGTCAAGGTAAGCACAGCAATTTCTGACGGGCGCAGTATTTATCAGTGCTCATCAGAAACTTTAGGTTATCTCATTAATACAATTGATGTTAAATGAAAAAACCGAATTGGGCCGGCTGGAACTTGCAAGTTGTCTAAAATGTAGCAATTATGCAACTGCGTAACCTGATCCACACGGCGCGTTACCGCGTTTCGGTAATAAAAATTAATAAAAACAAGTAGTTAACGAGTATGTTTTATCATTTATCCTAGAGCAAACTTGAGAAACCCATGAGTGACTTTCGCTACGGACATGCAGCCGGCGCTGATTGGCGCGAGGCGGCTAACGCTTGCTTGCAGCAAATCGGCGAAGGCGCAGGCGCCCTGGGCTTTTTGTATGTGACCGATGTAATCGCGGAACACTACGACGAGATTCTGCGCACGTTCCGCGAACGCACCGGCATCGCGCATTGGGTGGGCGCAACAGGCATCGGCGTGTGCGCCACCGGAACGGAGTATTTGGACCAACCCGCAATCGCCGCGATGGCGGGCAATTTTGACGCGGATAGTTTTCGCGTGTTTTCCGGCGTGGCCAATGAAAAAGACGCCGCCAAGATCGCGCTGGAATGCGGCGGTTCATCGCCCAACTTCGCCATCGTACACGCTGACCCGCATACCGAGAATATAGAGACGCTGGTGGTGGCGCTGGCCAAGCGCGTGGAAAGCGGGTTTCTGGTCGGCGGTCTGGTCAGTTCACGACTACGCAATGCGCAGATCGCCGATGCGGTGACCGAAGGCGGCGTTTCGGGCGTGGCGTTTTCCGATAGCGTGATCGTCGCCACCCGCCTTACCCAGGGCTGCTCACCCATCGGCCCCAAGCGTCAGGTCACCGGCTGTCAGCGCAACGTGCTGATCAGTCTGGATGGCAAGCCCGCCTTTGACGTGTTTCTCGAAGACATCGGCGAAAAACTCGCCGGCGATTTAAACCGCGTAGGCGGCCACGTATTCGCCGGCATCTCCGTGCCCGGCAGCGACACCGGTGACTACCTCGCACGCAATCTCGTCGGCATCGACACGCAAAGCAAACTCATCGCTATCGGTGATTATTTGAAAAAGGGCGACAGCCTGATGTTCTGCCGCCGTGACGCCAAAACCGCGCGCGACGACATGGCACGCATGCTCGAAAGCATTCAACAGGGCCTGTATAGCCGGCCCAAGGCGGGCGTGTATTACTCGTGCCTTGGACGTGGCGAAGCGTTGTTCGGCAAGGGCAAAGGCGAACTGAAAATGATCAAGGATGTGTTTGGCGACATTCCGCTGGTCGGGTTTTTCTGCAACGGTGAGATTTCGCATAACCGGTTGTATGGGTATACCGGGGTGCTGACGTTATTTATTTGATTGCCTGAATGGTTAAGTAAAAACAGTGCTTACTTGAATTTTCCAGCTTGCCCAATGAGCACGGCGAGTTCGATTCCGGTAATCAGCGTTATGGGTTTACCTGCCGCAAACTCACGGGCATGGGGCGACAAATTTCCCGCCGTAATGCAGATGGCGTTGTAGGCGTCAGCGCTCGCGATGGCAACTGCCAGTTCCTGCAACGCAGTCACGCCCAGTAGATTTACTTTCCAGCGCCGGCATTGCAGCAGCGTCACGCGGCCTTGTTTGGTCAGCGTAAAATCGTAGGCGGATTTGTTTGCGGGCGCCACGCTGTAGCCTTGATGCTGGTAGGCCTTGGTGACGAGTGCGCTGAATTGATCCCACGATAATTCGCGTACGGCTTTCAGGCGTTCGCCGACTTTGCCGGGCGGCACGGTGCGCAGTTGGCGATAACCTACGTACAAGGCGATTGCGACGAAGGGCAGCGCCACGAAGGGCGCCACCGGCGGAAAGGCCAGTTGCGCGATGCCGAAAATCCCCACCCCGACCCCCGCGGATATCCACCAGGGTTGCCCGAGCAGCACCGAAAAAAGAGTTTTTTGGGACATGGGCCCAGTATCTCATGACTCAGGCCCGTATTCAGCCAGCCGTGCCGCGGTGCATTCACCCGAGTGGCACGTTAAAAAATCGCATGCACGGGTTTTTTACATTTGAGGCGGGGAGATTACAAACGCAGATCGCGGCCGAACTGCAAATCTTCCATGACCCGATATAAATCCTGTTTGTCGATGTATTCTTCTTCCGCATCCCCGCAAAATATCCTTGTTGATTCATAGCTATCGCGATGCCCAATTCGGTGCAGCAAAGCATCCATCGCGTCGGACTCTTCGTCCGGCGGTATCATTTGCGTGTCCGGATCAACACTATCCGGGACTTCCACTTCATTTACAGGCAGTTTCTTTTCACTGGGTTTCATCATCCGCTCCTGTGGTGTAGTGACGATGCCATCTTAGAGAGCCGTTCTGTCGATCACCATCAGATGAGCGCTGAAGATGTTGTAGGAATGCGCCGTCCCCTGGCGATGGCGGTGGATCATTACGCGCACAGGCCGGCAAAAAAAAGGGCACCGAAGTGCCCGTATAGGCGGGGCGGCGGATTTACATCATTCCAAAACGCGCTTTGGCGTCATTCACACACCTGTCCTTGGCGCTCCCCGCCAACGAATTGCAGCGTTCGCGTTCTGCTTTGAAGTCTGCATCGCGCTTTGCGTTCAACGCCTGATTCTGCGCGTCGCTGATCTTTTCGGCGGCTGTTATATTGGCGTCGTTAACTTTGCGTTCGAGCGTTGCGTCAGCCTTGGCCTTGGTAAAGGTGGCTTGGGCGTCTTTTTGGCAAACACTCTTGGCGTTGCCCGCCAAATCATCGCATCTCGCTTTGGCGACGTCGTGATTGGCTTCAGCCTTTGCGAGGAGAAATTCCTGCCTCGCTTTCGCCGTTCCCTTGTCGCGCGCGTCGAATTCTGCCTTGGCGACTTTTTCGTTGCCTTTGGCTTGCGCCATGCAGATATCTTTCGCGTTGCCGCTGCGACCGTCACATGCCTGTTTTGCAGCTTTGAAATCCGCGCTGATGCGATCCTCGGTGCGCTTGATTTCGTCCTTGGACAGCAAGCCGGCGTACGCGCTCGCGGACATACCCAACGCGACCGCGATGGCCAGCGAGGTGAATTTAAGTTTCATGTCTACTCCTTCGGATTTTGTTAGCAGCAGGATGGCAGCATTCTAGTAGCCGCCGCTGTGTCATACAGTCGGGGTGGAACCGGTTTTCATGTAGGCATCAGCCTACAAATCCAACCGATGATAAATGTATAAGTGTTTGTTTTTATTGATATTATTTGTGTAAAGCCGCGCTACAAACGCTGCCGCATGTAGGCGTACAACTGGCAGAGTTTTGGTACGCTAGCGGACAGACAGAAGAGAGCACGCAGGTCACAGTATCACTATCCGAGGCGCAAGCGCCGGAGATCTTCTAAACCTTTATGAGGAGTTAATCATGATTTCCTGGGCCGTAACGTTTTTTGTCATCGCTTTGATCGCCGCCGTTCTGGGTTTCAGCGGCATTGCTGGGACCGCCGTGCATATCGCATGGATACTGGTGGTCGTGGGTGTGGTTCTCGCTGTCGTTTTTGGCTTGTTGGGTCGTCGACCACCGGCTTAAACATTAAGTGTCGTGCCGCGGCCTAACGCATAAGCCACGTTGCGCGGCGTCGTCTGGCGGCCGTAAAGCCGATTTATTTTTGATATTCAAAAGCAAGGAGTTGGAAATGAAGAATATGAAAACAGTTTGGGTAGCACCTGCACTAGTCGCCGTAGCGCTGGCCGGCTGCGCCGCGCCAGTCCAGCAACAACCCTATTACGGTTCCAGCCCGGCACCGTCGCAAGGATATCCGGCGCAAGGGCAAGGTTATCAAGCAGGGTATGTAGACAGGATCGAGGTCATTAACCGCGGCAGCGCCAACAACATGGTGGGAACGGTCATCGGCGGCATTATCGGCGGATTAATCGGCACGCAAATCGGCAGCGGCAGTGGACGCACCGCCGCGACCATTGCTGGCGCTGCAGGCGGGGCCATCGCGGGTAACGTGATCGAAGGACGGCGCCGCGCCGCCCACGAGACTTTCCGTATTACTGTACGGCTCGACAACGGCACGATGCAAACCGTGACACAGGAAAACATCAACGAT
>JANMXV010000524.1:0-2752 GCA_031381325.1 Betaproteobacteria bacterium
TGCCGTATATCCCGATGACCGCCAAGCGCATGACCGGCATCGTCTCGCGCGGCGGCTCCATCATGGCCAAGTGGTGTTTGGCGCATCACAAAGAAAGTTTTCTCTACACCCATTTTGAGGACATCTGCGAACTGCTCAAGCAGTACGACGTGTCATTCTCTCTCGGCGACGGCCTGCGCCCCGGTTCGATCTACGACGCCAACGATGAAGCGCAGCTTGCCGAGCTCGCAACACTGGGCGAACTCACCCAAGTCGCGTGGAAGCACGATGTGCAAACCATGATCGAAGGCCCCGGCCATGTGCCCATGCACATGATCAAAGAGAACATGGATTTGCAGTTGAAAATCTGCCACGAAGCGCCGTTCTACACACTCGGGCCGCTGACCACTGACATCGCGCCCGGCTACGACCACATCACCTCCGCCATCGGCGCAGCAATGATCGGCTGGTACGGTACCGCGATGCTGTGCTACGTCACGCCGAAAGAACATCTCGGCCTGCCCGACAAGGACGACGTCAAAGACGGCATCATGGCGTACAAGATTGCCGCGCACGCCGCTGATCTCGCCAAGGGCCATCCCGGCGCGCAGATCCGCGACAACGCGCTGTCAAAAGCGCGCTTTGAATTCCGTTGGGACGATCAGTTCAACCTCGGTCTCGATCCCGACAAAGCCAAGCTGTTCCATGACGAAACCCTGCCGCAGGACGGCGCCAAGCTCGCGCACTTTTGTTCAATGTGCGGGCCGCATTTCTGCTCGATGAAAATCACCCAGGACGTGCGCGACTACGCCGCGAAGCTAGGCGTGGACGAAAAGGACGCGCTGCAAAAAGGCATGGAACAGAAATCGATTGAGTTCGTGAAAAAGGGTGCCGAGGTCTATCACAAGGTTTAAAAAATAAATGAAGACAAATAGTTACTACGATTAAAATGTTGCGCGCGACACACATCTTTTACCACCGCCAGTTCACGCGGTGGTACACGTAGCGCACGTGACACGCGTTAAACGGGTTCCCATGCCTTTCCGAGGAGTCATAGCATGAACATTCGTTTTCTGCCGACCGCAACGGTGGGTCTGGCGCTTGGTTTGGCGTTATCCCTGCCGGCTGCCGCGCAAAGCAATGACCCGTTTGACGCATTTGCGGCGATTACCCCGGAGGTGTTGTTCAAAGGCATCATCCGCGAAGACGACGTGACGCTGTTGTTCAGGCACCTGCGCGAATCAGTGGCCGCGGCCGCGCGCGGCGAAGAAGCACAGGAATCCGAAGCCATGAAACGCCGCACCGAGCAAATTCAACGCGAAGTCGCGGCGCGCGGCAGCGTGTTGATAGGTGTGTTGCTCTCCGTATTTGAGCAAGCTGCTAGGCAGGCGGTGCGTGAAGGCTTTTCCGAGTTTACGGGTAAGCCCGCTACACCACGCGGTTCAGTTTATCCGCGTTCCGACGCGAGCGACTGAGTGCCTTCGTGAAGTTGTAGCGCCGCTGATTTTTATCGGCACAGGTACCTTTGCATTTCCAAGGTTTACTCCTTCCTCCGCTTGCGGGGGAAGGCTGGGATGGGGGCGTGCGATGGCACAGAACCACCCCCTCCCCAATCTTCTGCTCCGTTGCAAGTGTTCCCTTGTCCCGCTTCAAGGCGGGCGAGGGCGCCATTTTTGTGGACGCCAGCGGACTTTCCGTGTACGCGCAATTCCAGCTTATAATATTGTTTTAAATCAATATGTTATGAGAATATTCGTAACGAGATCGCGAAAAGTTATAGGACGCACGCTGCGAATTACAAAAATATCACCTGCGACGAATTCAACTCAGCGCTCCATGCGAGTGACAGCGCAGCGTTTCCCTGCGTTTCTCGTGGCCCGAATTTTATTTCCGTGCCAGTACCTTGCATTTTAGAGGGGGGTAGACTTCCCGTGATGAAGCCCGATTCGCGAATATGTCAAGCGAATTCGCGACAACAAGAATAACTGCGCGTAACGGCCTCACTTGAAACATTGAAGTGATCCTTCCTCTGGAGGAATGTCATGAGGCTGCACGGTTTCTTTGGCTTTTGTTTCCTGACTGCGCTTTGCATCGCGCCTGCCTTTGCGCAGCACCAAGTCGCTTTGAAAAACGGGAATCAGGTCGTGGGCGATATTCAATTGTCCGCCTTAAAACTTAAGACGGGCCTTGGCGTGATGGATGTGCCCATCAACGAAATAAAAGCCGTTCAGGGAAACAACATTACCTTGGGTGACGGTACGACGCTTACCGGAAGCATAGTCGACAGATCGTTTGGCGTACAAACGCGGTACGGACTGGTCACTATCCAAACCCAGGACATCAAGGGCATCGTGAACATGGCGCCGCCCGGCGCGCAGGTGGGCCTGTCGCCAAAAAGTTCTTTAAGCTCCGGCGTCGGGTAGTAGGACTCGCTGATTGGGGTAATGGCCCGCCTACGAGTCGGAGCCTTCATTGAGTGCAGCGCCATGGCGAACTTGGTTTCTAGAAGCAACGTGTTCCGGTTAACCCGTGCGGCATAGGTCAATTTCCCAGCGTAATCACTCCAGTGCCGATCGAGGCACTCCAAGGTTGCCTTTCTGACCGTCACATGCTGCGACTCAAGGAGGCTCTGGAGTTCCGCGCTGCACGCGGAGTTCCCGTCTGGCAAAGTCACGAGCTTTGGCGCAACCATTACTCCGACTAGTAGTTCGTTCCGTTAAAACAAATACACATTAAGCCCCCCAGCGGCCACCCAAACTCCCCCAGTGATGGC
>JANMXV010000551.1:0-2807 GCA_031381325.1 Betaproteobacteria bacterium
CGTCGGCGCTATTCGCCGCCGCGCTCACGCTGCAGATGGGCGAAAGCCTTGGCGCCGATGCGCACCCCGAATTTGCCGGCAAGCTGATCCGGCTGCACGTCAGCGATGCCGGCGTGACGCTCACCTTGCGTGTAACGCCGCGCGGCTTTGCGCCGTCGAGTACAGCCAACCCCGATCTCACGCTGACTGCGACAGCACAGGATTTTCTCGCGCTCGCGCTGCGCCGCGAGGACCCCGACACGCTGTTCTTCGGCAGGCGCCTGTTGATGGAGGGTGACACCGAGCTTGGATTGCTGGTGAAAAATTTCCTCGATGCGCTGGAGCTCAAACCGTCACTGCCGGCGCCGCGCGATGCGCTACGCGTGCTGCGCGCCTTGCTACCCTGACCCCCCGCGCCGTTTGTCCTGCTGCGCCGCGCGTGGACTGCGGAATACGAGCTAGTTCCTGACCCGGCCTGTCGGTGAAGCGCTGGCGCGCGGCTTTCCCGCGTTTACGGTCTGTCTTGCGTGAAAAGGTTCATGTCGCCGGGTTCCTTTTTTGATCTACATCAAGCCGTAATCTGCCGCTTCCCTGACAATCGGTTTGAGTGTGGACGCAATCATCGCGCCCAACTCATCAGCGTGTCCAGACCCCCACTTCCAACCGAAGATTTTCTCGCCCACGTACCGCTGTTCCGGGAACTGCCTAGAGCCGACATCCAGCGCATTGCGGGCAAGACGGTCGCCATTGATGCGCCGCGCGGCACCGTTCTGCTGCGCCGGGGCGACCCCTGCCGCGGCTTTCACGTGATTGTCTTTGGCCGGATAAAACTCGTTCTGCAATCGCCTCTGGGCGGCGAGAAGGTGGTGGCGTTGATGGGGCCCGGGCAGAGCTTCGGCGAGGCATTGATGTTTATCGAAGCGCCTTACCTGGTGACAGCAGAAACCATCGACGACTCCAAGTTGCTGCACGTGGCCCGGGAAATCGTGTTCGCGGAAATCGACCGCGACCCGAGCTTCGCGCGACGCATGCTGGCCGGCCTGGGCTGGCGCTTGCATCACCTGATGATCGATGTCGAGTCCTACACGTTACACTCCGGCACACAGCGCGTGATCGGTTACCTGCTGCACGACAGTTCCGAAAATGGCGGGGCGAATGAGGGGTCTAGGGATGAGTCCAATGCCATGATAATCACGCTTCAGGCGGCTAAAGGCGTCATCGCCTCAAGGCTCAATCTGACCCAGGAACATTTTTCGAGAATCCTGCACCAATTGACGGAAGCCGGTTTGATCGAGATCAGCAAGCGGGAAATCCGCATTCCTGACATCGAGCGGCTGCGCACCCATGAGTCCGGCTAACTTTCACCACGGCGGACGCAGCCGCTTTTTGATTCGCATCAAAGACTTCTTGGCGCAAGGCGTCCTACAATCATTATTTGTCCATGCCTATGCCTGACACACTAACAGCAAGCCGGCATGCATTTCCTTTGTGGCGCCTCAAAGGCCGCACGCTGCTGCCCGTCGTGCAGGGCGGCATGGGCATAGGCATCTCGGCGCACCGGTTGGCGGGCGCGGTTGCGCAGCTTGGCGCGGTGGGGACGATTTCCAGCGTCGATCTGCGCCATCATCATCCGGATCTGCTCGCTGCAAGCGATGGCAGCCGGGACAAAGCAGTGCTTGATCGGGTCAATCTCGTCGCCCTGGATCGCGAGATCAAAGCCGCACTCGCCCATGCACAAGGCCGCGGCGCCATTGCGGTGAATGTGATGAAAGCTGTAGGCGCGCACGCGGCCTACGTGCGCCAATCTTGCGAGAGTGGCGCGCACGCCATCGTGATGGGCGCGGGATTGCCGCTCGATCTTCCCGACATGACGCGGGATTTCCCCGGCATCGCACTGATCCCGATTCTTTCCGATGTGCGCGGCACCGGCATCGTTCTTAAAAAATGGCTGCGCAAGAACCGCCTGCCCGACGCCATTGTGATCGAACACCCGCGCTACGCCGGCGGCCATCTGGGCGCAACACGGACGGAGGAGATCAACGACCCGCGCTTTGATTTCGAGCCGGTGCTGACGGGCATCTTTAATTTGTTCAGGGAACTGGGCATTGACCGCGAGCCTATTCCGTTGATCCCCGCCGGTGGCATCAACAGCCACGAACAGATACGCAAACTACTCGAATGGGGTGCAACTGCGGTGCAGATCGGCACGCCATTTGCCGTCACCGAGGAAGGCGATGCGCATGAGCACTTCAAGCAGGTGTTGGCAGAGGCCAAGCCGGAGGATATCGTTACTTTCATGAGCGTCGCCGGTCTGCCCGCGAGGGCCGTGCTGACACCCTGGCTGAAAAACTATCTGCGCCACGAGAAAGCGCTGCAGTCCCATGCCAAAGCCGACCCACGCCGCTGTGTGCCTGGATTCAAGTGCCTCACGGTGTGCGGACTGCGCGACGGCATCGCCGGCATCGGCCAATTCTGCATCGACACGCGGCTGGCGTTTGCGCTCAAGGGCGATGTCAAGAAAGGATTGTTTTTCCGGGGCAGCGAAAGCCTGCCATTCGGCAATGCGATTCGACCGGTGGCGGAACTGCTTGATTATCTGCTGACGGGAAGGATGCCGAATCTCAGCGCGCTCGTCGGTCATGCGAGCGGGTTGCCCCTTAAACCTATGGCAGCACGAACTCGGTGACGATGATCGCTTTTGAAGACGATGCGCCGCTGGATGCGCTGATCCGCAGCATCAAGGCGGCGAATCAGGGGATCCAGCGCACGACGGACCACATTCGGCTATTCCAGATTCAATCCGCGCCCGGCACGAGTGCCGGGCGATA
>JANMXV010000566.1:0-4623 GCA_031381325.1 Betaproteobacteria bacterium
AGCGCCGGCTTTTGCCCTGGTCCTGGGCTGGTAGCGCTCGGCATGGGTGAGGCCAAAGCGCTGGTGTTCGTCGCCGCGATGCTGGTTGGCATGGGCGTGTTCGAGTGGATCGAGCGACGCCGTCGCATCGCTGTCCACCGCACGGCGTAAAAGAGCGGCCCTATCGCGCACCATGGCCTGGTTAGCAGCCCTCACCGCGATCGCTGTACTTGTGATCTACGAGGTTGTCCTCCCGTTTGCGCGTCGACGCAGTGCTACCGCCATGGCTCGGACCGCCCACGCGAGCCTTCGCGTAGAATGTTTCGCTGCAATTTCCAGGCAGAAAGGATAGCCCTGCATTGCCGGACCGTTACACGCCATCCGTGCGGCTCACCGCCCTTACGCACCAGCCTTCTTCACCGGCGTCGACTCAAACGGCAGTGTGGATTTCGTCAAATCCATCAGCGGCCCCAACTCATAAACATTGCGATAGCCGTAGTTGTAGAGCGCTATATAGGTCGATAGGTTAAGCGACGCGCTTGGCATCTTGCTGGGGAACGGCTGTTCGGCATTGGCGAAGTTGTTGTTGCAGTAAATCAGGATGCGCGTGTTTTTGTCGGGGATCGTTTGTGCAAGGCTTTCCACCGCGATATCCGAAAAACTCAGGCTCACCGCGCCCGTCACGTGCAGCTCGTCGTACTTCTCGCGGCTGCGTGCATCGAGCACGATGGTGTCCGGCTCGCGGCTCATGCGCAAAAATTCTTCTTCCGTTATGCGGCGTGTCGAACGGTGCTGCGCCGCCTCGCGCGAAACGCGCAGGTAGCCCTCCATATCGATCGCCGGGTTGGCCGCCGGACTGGCCATCGGCTCGCGCGGGTTTGCGCCCGCCAATGGCACACACAAGAACAGGGCAAGCATCAGCGCGGAAAAATGGCTACGCATGGCGGCATCCTTTCGATGAAAGTACGGTGTACCTCTTCAACGCAATCAACGGTTGTTCCGTGGACACGAGACCTTGCGTGGCGTTCGGCAAAACACAGCGAAATTTATATAACTATTTGTTTTTAAACAAATAGTTGACATCCATGCCCATCACGATTTTTTCAGTACCTCCGGATTCGCCACATTGGTTGGCGTACCCGCTGCATACGCGAGTAAGTTGCCCACCACGGCATCGTAGTAAAGCTCATAGGTTTCCCACGTCACATAACCGAGATGCGGGGTGCAAATCACATTCGGCATGCCGATCAGTGCGTGCTCGCGATTGACCACCGGCTCGCTTTCGTAGACATCGACGGCGGCAAAACCGGGACGCCCTTTTTTCAGCGCTTCGGCCAGCGCACCCTCGGCGATGATCGGCGCGCGGCTGCTGTTGACCAGGCGCGCGGTGGGTTTCATCAATGCGAGGTCGGCGCCGGTAATCAGGCCGCGCGTTTCCTTATTCAGCGGCAAGTGGATAGTGACAATATCCGATTCGGCAAAGAATGCCTCGCGGCTGGCGGCAATTTCGAATCCGGCTTCACGCGCCTTGGCAGTAGATGCTTCACGCCCCCAGCACACGACTTTCATGCCGAACGCTTTGCCGACCTTGGCCACGCTGCTGCCGATCTTGCCGAAAGCGTACACGCCGAGCGTCTTGCCTTGCAGCCCGATGCCGGCGGTGGTTTGCCAGCGGCCTTGCTGCATGTTGTTGATTTCAGTCGCCAGATTACGTACCGACGCGAGTATCAACGCCCAGGTCAATTCAACCGTCGGGCTGGAATTGCCGCCACCGCTTGCCGAGATAATGATGCCGCGCTCGGTGCAGGCGGCCGCGTCGATGTGCGGCACATTGCGTCCGGTCTGCGCCAAAAGCTTCACCGACGCGGGAAGTTTTTCGATAATCGCGCGCGGCATGAATGAACGCTGCTGCGTAAGCACCACGGCCTCGCAGCCTTCCAGGCGCTTGCCGAATTTGACCGGGTCTTTTTCGGAACTGTTGTAGGTAATGACTTCATGGCCCTGCAACTTGGCAAAACATTTCATTTTGCGAAATGCGTCCTGATAGTCATCGATGACGGCAATTTTCATGGGAACTCCGTTAGTTTGAAACGTGAAATTAGAAAATACTACTTGCGGCGGATGATGATACCGCCGCCCGCCAGCATCAGCGAGTTGCACCAAAATACCGGCGCGACACCAAATGCCATGCCGATGGCGCCGAACAACAACGGCGTGACCATGTGGGTAAAGTTATTCAACGTGGCGCGCAAGCCCAAGGCTTCACCGGAACGGCCTCCCGGCGCGCGTTCGTAAATCATGCTCAGCGACAGGGGCTGGCCGCAGCCGGTGCCCAATCCCAACATAAAGCAGACCACGCACAGCAACACCATATGCGTGATATATGGCACTGCCAGATAAGTTACCGACGCGACGAACATTGATAGGATCAACACCCTTTCCGCACCCAGGCGTTTGACGATGGCCGGCATCCACACGCGCACCACAAACGACGCCGCCGAGAATACGGCCAGCACCATGCCGATTTGCGATGCGGAGAGGCCGATGTGATGCCCGTAGATCGGCATATAAAAGTGAAACAGATCGATGCCGGTGAGGATCACCGCGCCGGTTATTAACACGCGCCGCAGCGGATGATTGGCAATAAGCAATTCAAACGGATGGGATCGGGCCGCGCCGTTACCTTTCGATTGCGTTACGGCTGCCGCGTCTGCTTTGCGGCTAACGCGCCCGCTCTTCATATGTTTCGCCGACGCCATGATGGCCGCAGTAACCAACGGAAACGCGGCAATCATGAGATAGGTGCGCGCGTGTCCGAAGTGATCGATGCCGAAACCGCAAATCAGCGGCCCCAGAAAACTGCCCGTCGACATGGCGAGGCCAAAGTTGCTGTAGTTCTTCGTGCGGTCTTCCGACGTGCCGATACTGCCGATCAGGTTTTGCACCGACACGCTGTAAAACACATGTGCCGCGCCCACCAGCGCCGCCTGAAAATAAAGCGTGATGGTTGATGGAAACCAATAGGGCAGCGTCAGCCCGAGCGCAATACCGCAAGAGCCTGCGACCATCGGCCAACGCACGCCGAGGCGGTCTGCAAGCTTGCCGGCATAGATCGCAAGTATCATCGGAAACAGCGAATACAGCGCCACCAGCACGCCAATCACCGCCTGCGAAGCGCCCAGCTCGATGGAAAACAGCGTGATAATGATCTTGCTGCCCTTATAAGCCAGCATATTGCACACCACCATCAGCATCACGATCCAGATCGACATCAGGCTCGCTCCGCTTCTATTTGGACGTTGCGCGATGTGGAATAGTCAGGATTGGAAGTCATGGCGATCATCCGATTTTACCGCACGCAGCAGCGTACAATACGACGATTTTTCTCACCTTTTGCCAGGCGTTTCACATCGCACTACGCATGAAAAATCCGCTGCCCACATTACGGGCGTTACATCACCGTAATTTCCGCCTGTTCCTGTCGGGACAGGTGTGCGCGCTGATCGGCTACTGGATGCAAAGCATCGCGCAAGGCTGGCTGCTCTACAAATTGACCGGCTCGGCGACGCTGCTTGGCATACTCGGCTTCGCCAGCAGCCTGCCCATACTGCTGCTATCGCCATTCGCGGGCATGTGGTCGGACCGCTGCAATCTGCATCGTGTGATGTTCGCGACACAAATCCTGGAGATGCTGCAGGCAATCACCGTCGCCTCGCTCGCAGTCGCCGGCATCCTCGCGCCGTGGCACATCGTTACGCTGGCTATGCTGCTCGGCGTGCTGGTGGCCATTGAGTTGCCGGTGCGCCACGCCTATCTGCTTGAACTTATCGGCAATAAGGCCGATCTGCCCAACGCCATTGCCGTCACCTCACTGATGGCCAACTGCGGACGGCTGGTAGGCCCCGCGCTTGCCGGACTGGTGATTGCCTCGTGGGGCGAGTCGGCGTGCTTTGTCATCAACGCCTGCACCTACACCACGGTGATGATTTCGTTTCTGATGATTAAGGTCATGCCCACCGTGCGCGAGCCCAACACCACACCCATGATGCAAGGCATGCGTGAAGGCTTCAGCTATGCATGGCATTCGCTGCCGATCCGTTCGTTGCTGTTGTTGCTGACCGCAGTAGGATTCCTCGCCACGCCCTACATCAATCTGATGCCGGTACTCACGCGCGAAGTGTTCGCCGTCGGCGCGCGCGAAATGGGCTTCATGATCGGCGCGGCAGGATTGGGCGCGGTCAGCGGCACGCTTTACCTCGCCACGCGCACCAGTGTGCGCGGGCTGGTGCGATTGCTCACCATCGCCGCGTTTGCCGCCGGCATTTCGCTGGCGCTGGTGGCGCACGTGAAAATCGTGTGGCTCGCGATTCCGCTGCTTGCCGTCACTGGCTTCGGCATCCTCGCCACCTCGGTGTCGGTCAACATGATCGTGCAGACCATAGTCGATGACGACAAGCGTGGAAGAGTGATGGCCCTCTATACCGCAAGCTTCATGGGCATGGCGCCCTTCGGTGCGCTGACGGCAGGTGCACTGGCCGACGTGATCGGCGTGGCGACGACATTGACCATAGCCGGTTCGTGTTGCGCGTTAGGTGCGCTGGTGCTGGCGTCGCGGCATGCGCAGATACGTGGGGAGTTGCGTGC
>JANMXV010000570.1:0-5348 GCA_031381325.1 Betaproteobacteria bacterium
CACCACCACTCGGGGTTTACCGTTTCCCAATTCATGTAGGGATTGGGTTTTTCTTCCAGATCAGGCGGCGGCACCCACAATTTGTCTTTCAAGTATGGCCCGAGGGTCATAATGACCGGAAATTTTTCGCTGCTGCTCTCATTTTTGTTTTCCGGCCGAAAGATATCGGCGCACACCCGCGTGCCGTCGCGCAGCGGTATCCACACGTCTTTCTCGACGATCATTTTGTAATCTTTGGGTTGCGACATCGTGCCTTTGCTTGCGATCATGATTGTGTTTCCTGGTCTGAAGTTATCGTAATTGCGAACGACCTCCCCTCACCCCCTGCCCCTCTCCCGGCGGGAGAGGGGGGGAAAGCCCTTCTCCCCCCGGGACAAGGGAACACTTGCAGCGGAGCAGAAGGGTTGGGATGAGGGAGGCAGGTATTCCCACTTCGCCTGCACTGTTTGCAAACCATCAGCAAAATTCAAGTTTTGTACGAAGGATCTGTCTTATCAAGCATGCGTATGAATGCGCGCCATTCGCCCTTTTTCTCTTGATAGCCGGGACGCTCGAACTGGCGCGCCACTTTCTCGGCGATCTCTGGCGACGGGATGATGAGCTTGGCGCCGCCGGCCATCGCTGCAATCTGCGCCTGACACGCGCGTTCGAGGTAATACATGTAATCCAGCGCCTCGCGCACGCTCTTGCCGCAGGACAGCAGTCCATGATTGTGCAGAATCAGCGTCATCTTGCTGCCCATATCGGCGACCAGACGCTTGCGTTCATCCAGATCCAGCGCCACGCCTTCGTACTGGTGATAGCCCACGTTGCCGGTGAGCCGCATCGCGTGCTGCGAAATGGGTAATAGTCCCTGCGCCTGCGCGGATACGCCGATGCCTGCCGCGGTGTGCGTATGCATCACGCACATGACCTCGGGCCGCGCCGCGTGTATCGCGCTATGAATCACGAACCCGGCCTGATTGAAGCCAAGCCCCGTCGGATCATCAACGATCTCGCCGTCAAGCGTGACCTTCACCAGATTCGAGGCTTTAACTTCGTCCCACATCAAGCCAAACGCGTTGAGCAGAAAATGATGCGCCGGCCCCGGCACGCGCGCCGAGATGTGGGTGTAAATCAAATCGGTCATGCGCAGATGCGCGGCACAGCGATAACACGCCGCCAGATTGACGCGCATCTCCCATTCTTCGGCGCTGACGCGTTCTCTTACGGGAATTTCCTGTGGATGATTCATACGCACTCCTTGCAAATATTCCTTATGACTTCATGGACGACTCAACGTCAACAACGCCGGCCACAGAGAACACAGAGGAGCACAGAGAACCCCAACTTGCTACGCTCACTCTGTGTTCCTCTGTGTCCTCTGTGGCGAAAGATTTTAAGGGATCGCTCAAATGCCCTTTACATTACCACCCAGCTTCTCCGCCACCCAATCCGTCATGTAATCCACCACCAGCGGCCCATTATCCGCGCCACAATGCTCAGCGCCGCCATCCGCGAGACGGCAAATCTTCAATTCCCGCCCCGGACTGTTCACCGCCGCTTCGTATGTACGCTCGGCGTGCCACAGCGGCACTTGACGGTCGTTCTCGCCGTGTACGATCAATAACGGACAGGTGATTTTGTCGGCCACGCCTTCAAGCGTCATCTGCTTCACGATCTTGAGCGTGTCTTCGATTTTGTCACAACCGAACACCCAGTTCACATGCTCGGCGTAGCCCGGCACCGAGGGCTCGCCTCTGCCGCCGAGGCGATCCGACACACACGCGTGGTAATCGAAAATCGCTCCCCACGCCACCGCGCAGGCGAAGCGCTTTTCAAACGCAGCAGCGCGCGGCGCATAGTAGCCACCGAGTGATAGCGCCATGATGCCGATGCGTTTTGGGTCTACGTCGGAACGCGTCTCGAGATAATCGATGCTCGCGCCTGCGGGCTTTTCGGTGTCCGGTCCGCTGGTTAGTCCTAGCAAGCGCAACGCTGCGCCCACGCCGGGATGATCGACGATCAGCAATGAGATTCCACGCCGCCGGAATTCATCCGCCACTGCCGCGTAGATAATTTCCTTGGTCACATCCAATCCATCGAAATGAACCACGCACGGTGCGCGTCCGGGCACCGGCGCTTTGGAAAAAATCGCCGGCAGCTTGTGTTTGCCGAACGGCACGTCTACAAACTCCACCGGCTCTTTGCGGCATATCAGTCCGCGCTTGTAGATTTCGATGCCGCGCTTGTAGGCGTCGAGACGGCGCGGGTCTTTGTGACTGGGCATGCGCTCCGCCAGCAGATAATAGAGGCCCGCGCGCAGATATTTGCGCCCGGCGGACAGCGGATGCCCGGCGGATTCGTCTGCTTCACCCAGCCGTTGCACGCGCTCGGAAACTTTCATCCAGCTCTCGAACCACGCGCGCTGCTGCGTCGGATCACCCAGTAATGCCTTGACGCCGGCGACTTCTTTCAGCGGCCGGCAGGCTTCGTCGATCTCGGAAATTTGCGCGCCGCGGTTCAGTGCGGACATCACCGCGAGGCTCCAGGTGTAGTTATTCGGAAAATATTCGAACATACGGATTCCTTTTTATTTTATTCAGTAGCGCCCAAGTTTGCTTGCTTCACCACCTTGGCCCACTTCGCCGTTTCCGCGCGCACGTGCGCAAGAAATTCTTCCGGCGTTGAAGATTGCACGTCGATGCCTTGATCGTCGAGACGTTGCTTCAGCGTTGCACTCGCCAGCACCTTGATCAGGTCTGCGTTGATTCTCGCTTCCAGTGGCTTCGGTAATTTCGGCGAACAGATGCCATACCAGCCGTTCACCTCAAAGCCCGGTACACCGCTCTCGGCGATGGTCGGCACATCGGGCACTTTCGTGCTGCGCTTCGCGGTAGTGACGCCGAGTCCGCGCAGCTTGCCGGACTTGATCGCGGCCAGCGGCCCGCCCGGCAGATTGCCCACCGACAGCGGAATCTGTCCGCCCATCACATCCGACAGCGCCGCGGATGCGCCCTTGTACGGCACATGCACGATATTGATGCCGGCCATCATCTTCAACAACTCCATCGACAGATGTGGCGAAGCACCCACGCCCGATGAACCGTAACTTAACTTGCCGGGATTCGATTTCGCATAGGCGATAACTTCCGGCAGCGTGCGCGCTGCCAGTGAGGGATGCGCCATCAGCACGCTGGGCGTGCCACCCACCATCGACAGCAATGAAAAATCCTTGATGTGATCGTACGGCAATTTTTTGACGCGCGCCGGCGTGATGCCGTGCGAAGCAATGGTGCATAACATCAGGGTGTAGCCGTCGGGCGCGGCCTTCGCGGTGATCTCCGTGGCAATGCCTCCCGCCGCACCCGCGCGATTGTCGATCACCACGCTGCTGCCCCACAGTTCGCCCAACGACTGCCCAACCAACCGCGCCGCCATATCCACACCGCCGCCGGGTGTGTAGCCCACGAGGATGCGCACGGGCTTGGTTGGAAAATCCTTGACGGATTCGGCTGCGGATGCAGCACCACTGGCCATTGCAGCAGTCAGTAGGGCCGAACACAAAATACCTTGCTTCATGATAACTCCTCGAATTGAATTACGCGGTATCAGCGAGAATCGCCTGCCGTCTTGTACTTCTCCCGCACATTATAATTGCGCGTGCCCTGATGCTCGGGAAATTGCGGCGCCTGCGTCTCGATCCAGCGAAACGGTTCACTACCGACGTGTTTGAACGCGTGACACGCGCCCACGCCGGTCCACACAAAATCGCCGGCCTTCAGATGAAAATCCTCGCCCTCGATCGACATGATCGCCTCGCCGCTTAACGCGAGATAACTTTCTTCGACCGGGTGATCGTGGTAACCGCGCACACCACCCACCATCAACTCGCCGCGCATCATGTAGAAACATTGCGCGCCGAATTCTTTTTCCATAAATGTCGAACCAGCGCGCGGGCTTGTCTCCCGCGTTTCGGTAAGCGTGCGCCATGCCGGTGGGAATCAAAGCATAATCGTCCTGGGCAAGCTTGAACGTGTCGCCAGCGCGTTTTAATTCGATTTCACCCTCGAAAATGTAGATGCCTTTTTCGTTGGCATGCACGCAAGCATCCACGCTGCCGCCGGGCGCGAGCCGGCACACGCCCACACCCATGTGTACCGAGCCGCTACCGCGATCGATCAACGACACGCGCTGGTAGCCGTGCGAGCGGCCCGCATAGCCGTGCGGTACGGCGAACTTCGATTCATCCAGCCTGCCCGCGTAAAATTGCATACGGGAGAATGCGGGGAAGTGATGCCGTTGTAGAGCGGTATCGACGAACTCGCGCAACGGTGGGTTACGGCGACAAAACCCGTCGCCTAACCCGCCCTACAAAATCACGCCAGCACTTCCGAAACCTGCTCCTGACGCAGCATTTCATAGACAAACGACTCCAGCTCCGGCCCCATCGCATCACGCACTGAAACCATGCCGATAGGCCGGTCGTCTTCGACCACCGGCACATTGCGAAAGCGTCCTTGATGCATCATCTCAAGCGCCGCGGTGAACGAAGCATTGGGGCTGAGGACCCGTGGATTGCTCGTCATCACGTCCGCCAGCGTGGTGGTCTGCGCATCGCGGCCCTCGGCCACCACGCGGTTGAGCGCGTCGCGCTCGGTAAAGATGCCGGCGAGAATACCCCCCTCGACCACCATTATCGCGCCGATGCGGTGCTGCTTCATAACTCTCGCGGCTTCGCGCACGGACATGTCAGCCGGCGCGGTAACCGGCTGCTGGTGTTTAATGATGTCGCGTATCGTGCGTTCCATGATGACACTCCAAAGTTGGCGTTCAATAGCTGCAAAGCCGTTCCGTACTGAATCCCAAGCAAAGTCATGCTACGCCCGCGCCATACCTGGGTCAAACGAAAGGTTTTATACTGACGCATGAGCGATTATCATTCGCTGATAGTCGATCATTTTATGCACAGCGCCCATCTGGAGATTTATGTGAAACCTGTTCTAACTGCTTGTTTTTCCGGGCTGGTTGCCGCTGCAACGTCCGCTGCGGCGTTGGCGTAGCGCATTGAAGTGGCGCCGGACTATCCCACCACACCGATTCGCTTGCTGATGCCGCAAGCCCCTGGCGGCAGCAACGACATCCTCGCGCGCTCCGCGCCCGACGGATAGACGTGGCAAAATGGGCGAAAGTAGCTAAAAATGCGGGGAGCAAGCCGGAGTAGTCCCCGCCATTGATTAATCGACATGTCAGGCACGCAAACCATGGGCGACACACTTGTGAAAAAAATTCCTTCAGACATCGGTGGCGAACCCGCCGGGCCAATCGACACCAACGATCACGGCATGAAGCACTGGGAACGCCAGGCC
>JANMXV010000620.1:0-2259 GCA_031381325.1 Betaproteobacteria bacterium
GAGCAGGGACGCGTGGGTGCCGGTATCGAGCCAGGCGACACCGCGACCCAGCAGGGTGACGGTAAGCTCGCCGCGACGCAGGTATTCGTTGTTGACATCGGTGATTTCGAGTTCGCCGCGGGCGGAGGGTTTCAGCGCGCGTGCGATGTCGACGACCTTGTTGTCATAAACGAAGAACCCGGTGACCGCGTATTTTGATTTCGGGTGCTTGGGCTTTTCCTCAATCGAGATTACTTTCCGGTTCTTGTCGAATTCAACCACGCCGGAACGCTCCGGATCCTGTACCTGGTAGGCAAAAATGGTGGCCCCTGCCGGTTTTTCCATGGACACATTCATATCGCGCGTCAGGTCATGGCCATAAAATATGTTGTCGCCGAGGATCAGCGTGCAGGGTCCTTTTCCGATGAAATCAGCGCCAATAATAAAGGCCTGGGGCAGACCGTCAGGCGCCGGCTGCACAGCGTAGGAAATATTGAGTCCCCATTGGCGCCCGTGCCCGAGTAACTGCTCAAAACGCGGCGTATCCTGCGGCGTCGATATCAGCAGAATGTCGCGTATACCCGCGAGCATCAGCGTTGACAGCGGGTAGTAAACCATCGGTTTGTCGTAAACCGGCAGCAGTTGCTTTGAAACCACCTGTGTCGCCGGATACAAACGCGTGCCAGAGCCGCCCGCCAGTATGATGCCTTTCATGTCGCGTTCCTGTTGCTGTAGTTTTGTGAAATCCAGTTGCGGTAGGCGCCGCTGGTTATATTTTCCACCCATTGCGGGTGGTCAAGATACCAGCGCACGGTTTTGCGCAGACCGCTTTCAAATTTCTCTGTGGGCTTCCATCCGATCTCGGATTGAATTTTCGATGCATCAATTGCGTAGCGCCAATCGTGGCCAGGGCGATCCTTCACGAAAGTGATCAGCCGCGCATGCGGCGCACCATCGGGCCGCAGCGCATCGAGTATGGAACACAGCGCATGCACCACTTCCAGATTGGTTTTTTCGCTGCTGGCACCGATGTTATAGGTCTCGCCGAGCCGGCCCTTTTTCAGCGCCGCGCGGATGCCGGCACAGTGGTCGCTCACATACAGCCAATCGCGAACGTTTTTCCCGTCGCCATAAACAGGCAACGGCTGGCCCTGCAAGGCGTTGCGGATCATCAGTGGAATCAACTTCTCAGGAAACTGTAGCGGCCCGTAGTTGTTCGAGCAATTGGTGGTGATTGTGGGGAAGCCGTAAGTATGGTGATAGGCGCGTACCAGATGATCGGAAGCTGCCTTGGACGCCGCATAAGGGCTGTTCGGTGCGTAAGCCGTGGTTTCCGAAAACGCGGGATCATCCCGCCCCAGCGAGCCATACACCTCGTCGGTGGATACATGCAGAAAGCGGAACGCGGCTTTTGCGGACTGAGGCAATGCCGACCAATATGCGCGCGTCTCCTCAAGCAGGTTGAACGTGCCGACCACATTGGTTTGCACGAATTCCCCAGGCGCATGGATCGAGCGGTCTACATGGCTTTCCGCAGCGAAATGCACAAGCGCTTCGGGCTGGTACTTTTTGAGCAGCTCGGCAACGCGCGCGCGATCATTGATATCGCCGTGAACGAAAATATGGCGGGCGTCGTTGGCGAGGCTCGCAAGGTTTTCCGGGTTGCCCGCATATGTGAGCTTGTCCAGATTGGCCACGGGCGAGCCTTCGGCCGCAATCCAGTCGAGAACAAAATTCGCGCCGATAAACCCGGCGCCACCGGTAACCAGTATCATTTTTGGAAAGTGGCCGTGTGAGAAAGTAGGCAATCCGCGCCGCCGATGCTACTCTAGCTACTCTGGCGCATCGACTGAAAAGTCAATTATAACAAATAGATGCAGCATAAAATGCCACGTATTCTGCTGGTCAAAACTTCTTCGTTGGGCGATGTGGTGCATAACCTGCCGGTTGTGAGCGACCTCCGTGCCCGCTTTCCCGACGTCGCAATCGATTGGGTGGTTGAAGAAACATTTGCAGCGATTCCGCGCCTGCACGCGGGCGTAGGCCAGGTCATACCGGTGGCAATTCGCCGCTGGCGGCGTGACCTGCTGCGTGCTAATACGCGTGGCGAGTGCTGCGCGTTTCTCAAGCGCTTGCGCGAGCACGAGTACGACGCCATCGTGGACACGCAGGGGCTGTTAAAGAGCGCGCTGTTAACAAGCGCCGCGCGCGGCCTGCGCCATGGCCTGGATTGGAAAAGTTCGCGTGAGCCGCTGCGGATTTTTTATGACCGCACGTATC
>JANMXV010000657.1:0-2176 GCA_031381325.1 Betaproteobacteria bacterium
ACAACACGACATGACGATGCACACTGCAACACTCAGGGACAATTTCCAGAGTGTCCTTGCGGAAGATGCGCGAATATTTATTTACAAGGAGATGATATGAAACTAAGTCACACCGCAGTTCTTGCAGCCGCGTTGCTCGCCGTTAATCCGTCATACAGCCAGCAGCCTCAGGATGCGACACCGAAGGAAACAGAGCTGATTCTGATGTTGGTCCCTGTAGAAATTTCCTCGCCCGCGATGCAGGCAGGCTGCTGGGCGCAACTCTACGACGAGCGTAACTTTAAGGGTGACACGTTTACGATGGCGGGTCCTATCGTGATCGCAAGCACCGATAAGGCGAGTTGACGGCAAATGCGCCGGAATATCGACAGCCTGATGATCGGCCCTAAGGCCACGCTCACGGTATTTGAACACCGGTTGTTTAAAGATCGCTCGGTATCATTTGGCCCGAACACCAAAGAGGCTGGGTTAATCAAGAAGCTGGGATTTAGCGGGCGTATTGAGTCGTTGAAATTAGACTGTGTGACGTAAGCGGTCTTTTCAGATGGGCCTTTTGTTATTCCGGGATCTGCATGCCCGGATCGGAGGTCTTTATTGCTGGAGGAAGCCCGGTGTCGGCTAAGCCGTCACTAATTCAATGTCACTATCTTAAGCCGGAGTCTATAGGGGAAACAACCACTCCGTCATTCTGGCGAAGGCCAGAATCCAGTGCGTAATCCGATCCGAAGGATCTTATTAGATGCTTCGCATGGGCGCACGAACTGGATTCTGGCCTTCGCCAGAATGACGGGTTGGAGTTTTCACGCCGTTCTATCCATAGCCAATACCTTAAGATAGCGCCATTGCCGTCACGAATTGTCTGGTTTTCGATAAAACGAAAGGAAGTAAACATGATGAACTTCGGATACCACAGCCTCTGGGGGCTTCTGATACTCGCGGGGGATATCTGGGCGATTATCAATATTTTTCAAAGCTCCGCTTCTAACGAGAAGAAATTGATTTGGATTATTGCAGTGGTGCTGCTGCCGCTGCTGGGCTTGATCCTGTGGTATTTTCTCGGGCCGCGCGGCGGCAATCGTTAGGCATTGCAATGCCTGCTGTTCGAAACGCGGCGAATTAGTTCTAGCCCCGAATAAGGGCAATTAGTTGCTGCGGCGCGGAATATCCTTCCACAACGGACATTTTCCTATATTCTCCTCACCCACGTACTAGCGCATTGTCAAAACACGGGTGCAGCAACGCTAAAAAACGATGGTTTTAGCGTACTAACAGGATGGAGCCAAAAGGAAAATCTCATTGCCAGACTTCACGCCAAAAACGACTTATCTCAAGGATTACACACCTTCACCGTTTCTAATCCGGACTGTCGAGTTGGATGTCGTGCTTTTCGATGACTACGCACGCGTAAGCTCGCGTCTCACGGTACAACGCAATCCCATCGGGAAAGCGCCTGACGCACCCCTCGCGCTGGACGGCGAAGAACTCGCGCTGGAATCGCTGACGATAAACGGGCGAACGCTCGTCGCAGCGGAATACAATCTGACCGCTAACTGTTTGACCATACCCAACGTGCCGAGCGAGTTCGTGCTGGAAACGCAATGCCGCATCCGGCCGCAGACCAATACCAAGCTGAGCGGCTTCTACGCCTCCAAGGACGGTTTCTTCAGCCAGTGCGAGGCCGAAGGCTTTCGACGCATCACTTACTTCATAGACCGGCCGGACGTGATGGCGCGCTACACGACAACGCTGCACGCGGACAAGGCGCGTTACCCGGTTCTGCTGGCGAACGGCAACCTTGTCGCCAGCGCAGACGAGGCCGCTACAAACGCCGATGGATTGGCGCGCCACTGGGCCAAATGGGAGGACCCTTTCCCTAAACCGTGCTATCTCTTCGCCATGGTCATCGCGAAGCTGGATCTGCTGGAAGACAGCTTCGTCACGCGCTCGGGAAAAAACGCACGGCTCGCGATCTATGTCGAACCCGGCAAGCTCGACCAGGCCGGCTTCGCCATGCAGGCACTGAAAAAAGCGATGAAGTGGGACGAGGACACCTTTGGTCTCGAACTCGATCTCGACCAGTACATGATCGTCGCTGTAGGCGATTTCAACGCGGGCGCGATGGAGAACAAAGGGCTCAACATCTTCAACACCAAGTACATATTGGCGCGGCCCGACA
>JANMXV010000662.1:0-1082 GCA_031381325.1 Betaproteobacteria bacterium
TGGGGCAGCCTATAGTGATCGATAATCGCGCGGGCGCCAACGGCATCATCGGCGCCGACATCGTTGCAAAGAGTGCGCCGGACGGTCACACGCCGCTGCTTTATGTGACGTCGTCGTTCGCGTTGAACCCGTTGCGCTACAAAAAATTGCCATACGATGCATTGAAAGATTTCACGCCGGTGAGCCGCGTGGCTTCGGCGGTTGGGTTCACCATCGCGGTTAATCCCGTTTCTTCGATGAAATCATTGACTGATCTGATCACAGCGGCGAAGCGCGATGATGTGAAAATTTCGTATGGCACGCCGGGGGTGGGCAGTTCCATGCATCTTGGCATGGAGTCGTTGAAGTCGCACACTGCGCCAGAGTAGCCGCGCGGGACGGGTGTTAGGCTTCGCCATAGACAACGCGGGCATCAGACCCGATCGAGGAGATGCGGTGATGAATCAAACCCTTCACGGCTTATGCGCTATAAGCGCAGGACTGCTGATGGCTGGCGTGGCAGCCGCACAAACGTACCCGGGGAAACCCGTGCGCATCGTCGTGCCGTACGCGGCGGGCGGGCCGTATGACGACATTGCGCGCACCATCGGGCAGCGGCTCACCGAAATCTGGGGACATCCGCTGATCGTTGAAAATCGCGGCGGTGCGGGCGGCAATATCGGCGCCGAAGTGGTGGCAAAGGCCGCGCCCGATGGATACACCCTGCTACTGGGTAACGCCGGGCCGATCACGGTCAACCCGACGCTGTTCAAAAAGCTGCCCTACGATCCGCAGCGCGATCTCGCGCCGGTGACCCTGCTCAACGCCAGCCGCATGGTGTTGAGCGTGCATCCGTCGCTGCCGGCGAAAAACGTGAAAGAACTGGTTGCACTGGCGCGTGTCAGCCCCGGCAAATTGAGTTTCGCTTCGTCGGGTGTCGGCAATCTGCAGCACCTGGGCATGGAGTTATTGCAGATACAATCAGGTGTGAAAATGAATCATATCCCCTACAAGGGCGCGGCGCCGGCGTTCGTCGATCTGATATCGGGGCAGGTCGATTCGATGTTCGCCAATATCGTCGGCACCATGCCGCATCTGCGCAC
>JANMXV010000691.1:0-7256 GCA_031381325.1 Betaproteobacteria bacterium
CGGGCGCAGAAAAAAACACGCTCTATCGCCACGACAACGGCAAACTGCGCAAAGCGAGCGAGGTCACGCTCACACGCGGCTCCATTTTACCCATGCTCGCCGACACGGCGCACGTCGCGGAATGTATAGGCAATGCGCCGGCCGTCGGTCTGCATGTCTATGGTGGCGACATACTTGATCTGCCGCGCCGCATGTGGAACCCGCAAACGCTGGAAGAACACGCGCTCGACTGGACGCTGTATGAGACATTTGCTCAATCCGCATCGAAAGCTGCGAGCGCACCCGCGCCCTGAAATTTCCGAATTCGCGCTAAAAAACCAGAAGAAAATCATCATGTCAGACTCAGCATTCCATCTCGAAGAAGCCACCATCGACGAACTGCACGCCGCGATCAAAGCGGGCAAAATTACCGTGGTCGAAGTCGTGCAACGTTACATTGACCGCGTACGCGCCTACAACGGCGTGTCCAGCATGCTGGTGACGGAAGACGGTGCAACGGTCCTGCAGGCGCCAGGCGTGGTGCGCGGCAAGCAGCCGCTTAAATTCCCGACGCAAACGCTCAAAGCCTCATCGATACTGCCCGATCTCGACAAATACCGAGGCCCGCCCCTGGAATTCGGACGTATGGAAGCGACCGCCTCCGACCCCACCGTGCAACAGCAATTCGGCATGATTGCCGGCGTACCCAACGCGGGGCAGGTCAATGCGCTCGCCACGCTCAACATTCGTGGCGAACGTTCCGTGACCTGCAAAGGCGATTTCGACCGTCATCCTTCGCTGGGGCTGCTGCCCAAGGGCGCGCCGCCGGTGTGTGACTCGTTTCGCCGGCAGCCGGACGCACTCGAACGCGCCGCTGAACTCGACGCACAATACGGCCGCAATCCCGATCTCGAACAGATGCCGATGTATGGCGTGGTGTTTTCGTTCAAGGATCCGTTCGACACCCAGGACATGCGCTCCACCGGCGGCGGCGATGCGCGCTACGACATCGATTTTCCGGCGCGTGATCACATCCTCATCGATCAGTTGCGCAAGAAAGGCGCAATCATTTTCGCCAAGGCCGTCAACACCGAATACAACGGCCGCGCGGGCGATCCGGGTGGACGCAATGTGCCTGACACAGTGTTGCCCTCTACACTGGGCTATCAGCGCGCCACCTGGGGCGGCAATCCCTCCAACCCCTACGACACCTCGCGTGCGGCCTCGCTGGGTTCGAGTTCCGGCTCGGCCCTGTCGGTCAGCGCCAATATGGTAATGGCGAGTCTCGGCGAAGAAACCCGCGCCTCGTGCCGTGGCCCTTCGAATCACAATGCCGTCGCTTTGATTCTTCCGCACAAGGCTATGCTGGGCTTCGATGGCGGCGCCATCGGCGCGGACATCTACTGCGACCGCACCGGCATCCATTGCCGCACCATCAACGATTGCGCCAAAGTGCTGGATGCGCTGAAGGATGCGGAAAACGGCTACTACGATCCGCGCGACGTGTACACCACCGTGCCGCGCTCGTCGGTGTTGAGCACGCCCTATTCAAGCCATACTCGCGCAACTCAAACGCTCAAAGGCATGCGCCTCGGCATCATTCGCGAATCGATGGCCTACCCGGCAGGATCGAAAACCGAAGCGCCCATCGTTACTGCCGCCGCCAAAGAAATCAAAACCATCCTCGGCGAAAAACTCGGCGCAACGCTGGTGGAATCCTCCGATCCGAACTGGCCGCGCGATGCCGATATCGAATTGATGAAAGTGGATTTCCGGCGCGCGCTGGCACGGCTGGTGCCGGTGTTCATGCCGGACATTCTTTTCAGACTCGATAAAAACGGACAGCCGCTGTTTAAAGCATTCGCCGCTGCCATCACCCCCACCGAATTCGCGCCGGGCAAGGTGTTTGGCACGGGAACGATGGCGCCTGTCGATTATCTGGTGGCGCTGGCCGATGACCGCATTATGCCGCCCATCAATCTCGACATCGCGACCATACAGGAGCAGAAGCTCGCGCACACCTTTCGCTTTCACATCCCGCAGTATCTCAAGCGCCGTGCGGCGGACTGGAAGGAACGCGGCTTTAGCGAGAGCATCGTTGATTTCGCAACGCTTAATGCGCGCTCCAAATTCTGGGGCGATGATCAGCGCGCGGCGTTCAAAAACTGGGAAGAAACCACCGACCCGCGCAATCCGCTTAACGGGCGTCAGGGTGTGAACGAACGCATCATGTTGCGCGAGCTGCTGCGCCGCGTGGATATGATGGTGATTCATGAGAACCATCTTGATGCGCTGGTGCGGCTGCACACGCCGTTTCCGCCGGCCAAGATCGGCGGCGCGCATCAGCCGGGTATGCCCGGCAACCTGCGTCTGGAAACCTATTACGGCCCCAACGCGGGCCTCACCGAAGTGCTGATCCCGGCGGGCTATGTCACCACCGCCTACGATCCGGCATTCAAGCTGAGCGCGGACGGCAAGCGTTATGAGATGGCCGCATCCGAAACGCCCACCGAACTTGCAGCGCCGGGATTACCCTTCTCGCTGGTGTTCCGCGCCGAGCCCGGCAAGGAAGATGTGATCCTAAAAATTGCGTCAGCATACGAGGCCGCGTCGAAGCGGCGCGTGCCGCCGCCGGCATTTGGGCCTTTACCCCTGTAGCAACCTCGGCGTCACAGCAGAGCAGATTAATCCGGCTTCGCCCCCGATAACTTCACCGCTCTGCCCCAGCGCACGATCTCCTCGCGTATGAATTTTGCGAATTGTTCCGGCGTGGTGGCGGCCACTTCCACGCCCTGTACCTCCAGCCGCTCGCGCACATCCGGCGCATTGAGCAGACGCACGATATCGCCGTGCAGTTTATTCAAAATGGGCCGCTGCGTAGCGGCGGGCACTACCACGCCCCACCAGCCGCTGCCGTTGTAATCGGGAATACCACTCTCGGCAATGGTAGGCACGTCCGGCGCCGCCCTGGAGCGCGTGGCGCCGGTAAGCGCCACGGCGCGCACGCGTCCGGCCTTGATGTGTGCGCCGAGTGCGACTTGCGTGCCGAAGGTGCAGCTCACTTGCCCGGAAAACACATCGGTCAAACCGGGCGCCAATCCCTTGTAGGGAATATGAATCATGTCGACGCCGGCGCCGGACTTGAACATCTCGCCCATCAGATGCGCCGAGCCGCCGCTGCCGGTGGAGGCATAAGACAACTGGCCGGGCCGGGCCTTGGCGAGCGCGATCAAATCCTTCACCGATTTCACCGGCAACTGCGCGTTGCACACCATCAGATACGGCGCCGAGCCCACCTGCGTAACCGGCGCGAAATCGCGCACCGTGTCGTACGGCAAGCGCGAATACAGCGACACGTTCACCGCGAACGCCGTGGGCGCCAGCAGCAAGGTATAGCCATCCGGGTTGGCCTTGGCCACGAGATCGGTGCCAATTTGCGTGCCGCCGCCGGGACGGTTATCCACTACCACCTGCCTGCCCCATGCATCCCCGAGCTTTAGCGCCACCAGCCGCGCAATGAAATCGTTGATCGCACCGGGTGTGTAAGGCACGATAAAGCGCACGGAACGATTCGGATAGTCGTCCGTCGCGCCTTTGTCCGCGGCAAATGCGTACGCAGGCAATATTGCGAGTGCGCAGAGCAGCAGGGCGTTGCGTTCCTTTAGCATGTTTTTTATCCTCAGCGATTGCAGCGCGCCGTGTACATTGACCTCAACCAGTACGGGTTGCCCTCGCGCTGGTGAGGACATGCCTCAGTGTATTATAGGCGGCATGTAAAGCGATTCGCGAACATTGCGAAAGCGATTAAGACCATCCGCACTTGGCCGCTATAAAAACATAATCCAGGGCAACCGGCCCTGCAGCCTGCATGAAACCCAGCCGTTCCGAATTTCACGAGATCCGCGGCATTCGCCACCACGTGCGCCTGTGGGGCGAGGCCCATCACCCTAAGCTCTTTCTGTTGCATGGCTGGATGGATGTTTCGGCATCATTCCAGTTTTTGGTGGATGCGTTCAAACAGGACTGGTGCGTGATCGCGCCCGACTGGCGCGGCTTTGGACTAAGCGACTGGTCGCGCGAAGGCTACTGGTTTCAGGATTACTACGCTGATCTCGATGCGCTGCTGGGCATTTACTCGCCGGATTCACCCGCCAACCTTGTCGGCCACAGCATGGGCGGCAACATCGCATGCACCTATACCGGCATACGTCCTGAACGGGTAGGCAAATTGATCTCGCTGGAGGGCTTCGGCGCCGCGCGCAGCAAGCCGGATATGGCGCCTGCGCGCTACGAACGCTGGTTGAATGAATTGAAGGAACAACCCACGTTCAAACCCTATGCCTCATTCGAGGCGGTTGCTGAACGGCTGCGCAAAAATAACCCGAGGCTCACCGAAGATAAAGCACGTTTCCTCGCGCCGCACTGGGCGCAACACTCGGCGGCTGGCGAGATTGTGCTGCGTTTCGATCCGCGGCACAAAATCGTGAATCCCATCATGAATCAGGTAGATCAGTTGATCGCATGCTGGAATCGCATCACGTGCCCGGTACTGTGGGTGTTGACCAACGAAGTCGATATGCGCAATTGGCGCAAAGATACGCCCGCCGAGTTAAGCGAGCGCAAACAGGCTTTCCGAAACTTGAGCGAGATTCTGCTCGAAGACAGCGGACACATGATGCATCACGACCAGCCGGAAAGGCTGGCCGCGATCATCGAAGCATTTCTACTGCAAGGTTGAACTGCCTACCGGGCAGAAAGCCCGGCATGGATAAAACGTTACTCGACGAAGACGTTCGGGAACGCGAATCCGCCAGTACACAGCATGACTATTGCCTTACCGATAAACACGAGCTTTTCGTTACCGGTCATATCGGAAAAAGCCTTGCCGGTGAGGCATACGGGTGCGCTTTCTTGCGGAGTCTGTTGCGGGTCTGCCATTTGAGTCTCCTAAAATCAATTAACAATTTCGCGATGAGATCGCTACGCGCCAGCGCCGAACAGTATTCGAGAATCCGGGTATTCAATACCGCAGGTTCAAGCTGCGCTACGGCTTGATTCACATTGTAGCATTGTAGCGCTGCGGCGTTGCGCCTTACCCCAAACTTACCCGTATCTTTATTGATGGACGCGGGCGGCATCCAAGTGTGCGCACATCGCTCGAATGCCTCCAAGAATACGCGGCGACTGGCGCTGAATGCTGTCGGGTGCGATGTAACGCACGGGAATGGTGCGCAGAGCGGCCAGCGGCATACGCGCCCACTGTGCGCGAAAATCCGTTTCGCCCTTGGCCGAACCGCCGCCCAATACGATTTGAGGACGCGCCGCCAGTACCGACTCAAGCGACACTGCGGGCGTCAGCAGCGGCGCCGCCGCGAACACGTTTTTTCCGCCGCACAGGGTAATCGCATCGCTGATCATATGCGCGCCATTGACGGTAAGCAGGGGCCGATGCCAGATTTCGTAGAACACGCGCAACGGCTTTTGCATGACGGTTTGCGTACCGTGGCGTTCGCGCAGCCGGTGCAATTCGCGCTCAAAATCACCGGCGGCGCGTTCACCGGCAGCAGACTCGCCGGTAACAATGGCGACATCGCGTAACAGGCGTGGAATATCGCTTAGCCGCGACGCCTCGCTCACCCACACGGGAATCCCCAACCGCTCCAGGCGCTCGATATCACCGGCCTGATTGCCACTCTTCCAGGCCAATACCAGATCGGGTTTCAGCGTCAGTATGCGTTCAATATCCACGCGCGCGCCATCGCCCACGCGCGGCAAGCGTATCGCTGCGGGCGGGTAATCGCTGTATTCGCTGACGGCGATGAGACGCGCGCCTGCACCGGCAGCAAAGGCAATTTCTGTGAGGTGTGGCGCGATTGAAATAATGCGTGCGGCAGGCACTGCAAGGCGGAACGTCTTGCCGCGATCATCGTGAACTTCCAGCGGGGCAGCGTGGGCTGACGCTAGCAGACAGCTAACTACGGCGAAGGCAAACGCTCGTATAACTATTGAATTTCCAAATATCAATCGCTGACTTCAGCTTTAAGCCGCCGCGCACGTACGCCTGCGGCCAGCCCATCAAACATGGCGCGGGTTTCATCCCAACTGATGCAACCGTCGGTGATGCTCACGCCGTACGCCAGCGGTTTTCCGGGCGCCAAATCCTGCCGGCCTGCCTTGAGATGGCTTTCCGCCATGATACCGAAGACGCGTCCATCACCCGCCTCGATCTGGCGTGCGACATCCTGTCCGACTTCAATTTGTTTCTCCGGCTTTTTGCTGCTGTTGCCATGACTGAAATCGATCATGATGCGCGCGGCGATGCCGGCTTCGGCCAGCCCTTTGCCGGCGGCATCCACGTTCGCGGCGTCATAGTTGGGCGCTTTGCCGCCACGCAGAATCAAATGGCAATCTTCGTTGCCCGAGGTGGACACAATGGCCGAACGACCTTCCTTGGTCACCGACAGAAAATGATGCGGCGCCTGCGCGGCGCGGATCGCGTCGATGGCGATTTTGATGTTGCCGTCGGTGCCGTTCTTGAACCCCACCGGGCACGACAGACCCGACGCAAGTTCGCGATGTATCTGCGATTCGGTGGTGCGCGCACCGATGGCGCCCCATGCCACCAGATCGGCGATGTACTGCGGCGTGATCATGTCGAGAAACTCGCAACCCACCGGCATGCCGGAGGCGTTCAATTCGAGCAACAATTGACGCGCCACGCGCAGCCCTTCATTGATATTGAAGCTGCCGTCGAGCTTGGGGTCGTTGATCAAGCCTTTCCAGCCCACGGTGGTGCGCGGCTTCTCGAAATAAACACGCATCACCACCAGCAGATCGGCACTCGCCTTGTCCGCGTAGTCTTTGAGTTTGCCCGCATATTCCTTGGCGGCTTTAACGTCGTGGATGGAACACGGGCCCGCGATCACCAGCAGCCGGTCATCCGCGCCGTGAATGATGCGATGGATGGCTTGGCGCGTTTCCGCCACCGTCTTGGCCGCAGCTTCGGTGATGGCAAACTCACCCAGCACGCTGGCGGGCGACACCAGCTCTTTAATTTCCCTGATGCGCAAATCGTCGGTCCGGTACGGCATCGCTATCTCAATTTACTGTAAAAACAAAGGGTTGGATTATAGCCCAGCGCGGGCTTGATTTGAATACGGTGCAACTGCGCAGCATCATCGATGCGGTTCGCTGCGCTCACCAGCATCCTACGCGGCGGTGCCCCCGACCGTAAGTCCATCAATGCGCAAGGTCGGTTGCCCCACACCCACCGGCAC
>JANMXV010000720.1:0-3665 GCA_031381325.1 Betaproteobacteria bacterium
CAATCCAACCGAGCTGCGCAGTGCGCTGGGCTTCGCGCTCCTGTACGCGGGCGTGCTGCTGCTGGTCGCCTGGCTCGACGCGCTGGTCGGGAGCAAAGGCGTGTACGTGGCCGCCCTGGCGAGCGGACTCACCGACGTCGATGCCATCACGCTGTCGACCCTGCGCCTGTATGGGCTTGGCAGCCTGACGCCCGCGCAAGCCGCAATCGCCATCGTGCTCGCGGTGTTGGCCAACGCGGTGTTCAAACTGGGGGTGGTGCGCGCCGTCGGCGGCGCTGCGCTGTTTCGGCGCTGCCTTCCCGCGATGGCGGCGATGGCCGCGGGCGCCGGGCTGGGGCTCGCGCTGTTCGCCTCCTGAGATCACGATGAAGAAGAAGCGCGACCTCAGGATCCGTCAGACCGAGCTGGTGAAGCTACCGCGGCATTTCATCGGCTACGGCGACAAGATCCTCATGCTGCTGGAGGGGCGCGACGCCACCGGCAACGACGGCACGTTCAAGCGCATCGTCGAGCACCTGAGCCAGCGCGAGACGCGCGTGGTCGCTCTCGCCCGATCTACTGAAATCGGCCGTGAAAGGCGCGGGCTAGGGTGGGGTATCAGCAACACTGCTCAGAAACCTCAAGGCAAGCGCGGCGGCGGCTAACTCGCGTCGAAAATACGAAGGAGTGAAGCGCATGAATATCAATTGCACGGACCTACAGCGCCCGACTTTGCGGCAATCAGGATGCGGCAAGAACGCGATGCTCGGACGCCGGCACGCCAGCAATACACAACCAGCCAAGGCTTCTACGGTGCCGACAAACCCGCAGCCTAACAAGAAAGCGGCCGCGTGAGAGGCAACATCGAGCGCACAGCCGGGGTGTCCGCGTCCATTATGGCCGCGCTCATGCTCGCCGTCTTCGTCGTGTCAATCGGTTATGGCGTTGTGTTACCGCTTCTACCCTCATTGATTGAGCGATTGATGGGAGTGGGAGTAGAGACTGCACTTGTATCCCGACACACGGGGCTGCTGACGGCGGTCTACACGCTCTCGCTCTTTTTGTTTGCCCCTCTATGGGGGCGACTGTCAGATCGACATGGTCCGCGTGGTGTGTTGCTGGTCGGGCTGCTCGGTTTCGGCGTAACCATGCTGGTCTTCTCGTTCGTCGAGAGTTTCGTCGCGGTGTATGCCGAGCGATTCCTGAGCGGCATGTTCGCCTCAGCGGTGACACCCGTGGCGGCGGCCGTGATGGGCAGCTTCACCACGACCGAACAGAAGCGCGCTCGCCGGCTTACGTTCGTCAGCATGGCCAGCATTGCCGGCTTTTTGTTCGGGCCGATGCTGGGGATGTTCATTACGCGCTTTGCGGGTAATTTGTTCACTCCCACCATGCCGGCAGGATCGCTGGCGGTTCCGCTCGCGACGACGGCACTGCTCGCCTTTCTCGTTGCCGCCGCAGTTGCGTTTTCCGTGCCGGGTAGCAAGGAGCAATATCAGTCACGGAAGACTACGGGTGCGGGTGTTTCGACTGGCAAGACTGCGTGGCTGGTGCCGAAGCTGCTTATCCTCACCTTCATCGTCTCGACTGGCGTCGGCGTCTTCGAGGTCGGGCTTGCGCTGCGCGGCAAACAGGAACTCGGCTTGGCCCCGAACCAGATTGCGCTGATGTTTGTCGAATGCAGCCTGGTCATGTTCGTGATGCAGGCAATCGTATTTTCGCCCTGGTTCAAGCCGGACAAGACCCGCTGGCTCATCGCGCCCGCGCTGTCCGTGTTGGCGGCGGGGTTGTTCCTCGTACCATTTGCATCTGACTTTACCTGGATGCTGGTGGTGATCGGTGCGGTCGCAGCCAGCGCCGGCATTCTCTCGCCGATCCTGACCTATTGGATATCGACCAGGGCCGGGAGCGCGCAGGGTTGGGAACTGGGCAAGCAGACGGCCGCCGCCAGTCTTGGCGTTACCCTCGGTTCGGCGGCCGGTGGACTGTTATTCAACGTCGCGGCGCTGCCGGGTGCGTCATTCATCCTGACGGCAGGGCTCGTCGTGCTGGGGTTCGTGCTAAGCCTCGGGTTACCGCATTTGCTCGTTCAAAATAGTTCTGGGAGGTACCCCTGACGCCTCAGTAGTGTCCGGTTAAATTCAGGGGGCGATGTTGCAAAGCCAGTAGCAGTGAGGGTTTCTAGGGGTTCATGCGTGTCCGCGATTTGAATTTCGGAAAGCGTGTTTGCGACACTTTCGGGTTTGTTGAACCTGGAGTGGGGCATGAATGTCGGCAAGACGCTGTTGGCGCAAGTCATGGAGTACGTGCCATGGAAGACCTTCGGACGCATCATCGACCGCTACGGTGGCGATGCGGGGGTGCGCACCTTGGACTGCGCCGACCTGTTTCGGGTGATGGCTTTCGCGCAATTGACGTGGCGCGAATGGTTGCGCGACATCGAGGCGTGCCTGACGTCCAATCAATCCAAACTGTTTCACATGGGCTTGGATGGCGTGCCTGCGCGTTCCACGCTCTCGGACGCACTCAATCAGCGCGACTGGAAAATTTATCACGCACTGGCCATGCGCCTGATCGTACGCGCCCGTGCGCTCTACGCCGAAGAGCCGACGGGATTGGAACTCGATGCAACCGTCTATGCGCTCGATTCGACCACCATCGACCTGTGCTTGAGCTTGTTCGACTGGGCGCCATTTCGTTCGACCAAGGCGGCGGTGAAGATGCACACGCTGCTGGACCTGTGACCGAAGGAAATCCCCGTGGGACGTGGGGCAATCCCCGCCTTCATTCACATCAGCGACGGCAAGATGGGCGACGTGAAGGTGCTCGATATCTTGCCTATCGAGGCCGGAGCTTTCTATGTGATGGATCGGGGCTATCTGGATTTTGCTCGGCTCTTCGCACTGCATCAGGCAGGAGCCTTCTTCGTGACGCGAGCCAAACGGGGCATGAATGCCCGGCGCGTGTACTCGACCAGTACCGACCGAACCACAGGAGTCATTTGCGATCAGTCGATTCGTCTCAACGGGCATTACGTCGCAAAGGACTATCCCGAGCATCTGCGACGAATCCGATTCAGCGATCCCGAATCGGGCAAGACGCTGGTGTTTCTGACCAACAATACGACGCTGCCACCCTTGACTATTGCCGCGTTGTACAAGAGCCGCTGGCAAGTGGAGTTGTTCTTCAAATGGATCAAGCAGCATCTGCGCATCAAACATTTCTTGGGCACCAGCGAGAATGCCGTGAAGACGCAAATCTGGTGCGCAGTTTCCACCTACGTGCTGATCGCCATCGTCAAAAAGGAACTGCACCTCAATGCCTCGCTCTACACTTTGCTACAGATATTGTCAGTATCGGTTTTTGAGAAAACCGAGATTTCATACGCCTTGCAGCCCGACACCAACAGAACCGATTCACCACTACCAGATAACCAATTGATGTTGTTTGACCTTTAACCGGACACTACTGATATCTTTTCGGAAATTACCGCAAAGGCTGGAACTTCATCATCAGGATCTTGGTGTTAACTATCTGTGCGGCACCGCACTTTGTGAGGGCAAAATCTCCAAGGCACGGAGCTATGCTTAAACCGCTGCGGCCTTACTTGTTGCAAGGAAGTTTATCCGACTAATAGCTTTGTAATTCGGCGTATCGGCGATGGCAATATTGGAAGCGTTGAGTTG
>JANMXV010000734.1:0-2486 GCA_031381325.1 Betaproteobacteria bacterium
ATCATGCCCTCCGACATTGCCGCGTTCGGCGTGTTTCTGTGCAGCGGCCCCGGTGCGCATATCAACGGCGCTGCGCTGCCCATCGACGGCGCGTGGCAGTCGGGCTTTATGCTGACGGCCGGGAATTCAACGTAGGCGCCATGATTTCGAGGATATACTGAGGAAAATCGGACTCGCTCCACGTTGCAGCAGCAATCCATTCCATCCTCTCGCTGGAAAAAATCCGCTCTTTTCCAAGCGGGCACATCCGTTAATTATTCACGTAACTATTTGTTTTTAAACATTTTTAATGAACGTCATCCCTACCATTGACAGCCACGGCGTCGCTATCCCCAAACTCGGCTTCGGCACCTCGCGCATGGGCGACTGCGGCGAGATTGTCGCCAGTGCGCTGAAGCTCGGCTACCGCCATCTGGATACCGCGTGGAAGTACAAAACCGAACAAGGCGTGGGCGTAGGCATACGCGCGTCCGGCGTGCCGCGCGATGAAATTTTTGTCACTACTAAAGTTTCGCACGAGTACCTGCGCGCCGATGATTTTGCGCGCATGGTCGATGACAGCCTGAACAACCTCAAGCTCGATTATGTAGACCTGCTGATGGTGCATTGGCCCAGCCCCGAAAAAGTTCCGCTGGCCGAAACCATGAATGCCCTGGCGCAAGCCAAACGCGACGGCAAAACCAGACACGTCGGCGTCGCCAATTTCAACATCACGCTGATCGAGGACGCGATCCGCTTGTGCCCGGAGCCGATCATCAACGTGCAGGTTGAGTATCACCCCTATCTCGATCAATCCAGATTACTCGCGGCGGTACGGCGGTTGGGATTGGCGATGACAGCCTACTGCCCGCTGGGACGCGGACGCATGATCAGCGATCCCGCGGTCGCCGAAATCGCTCGCGCCAAAGGCAAATCGGTTGCACAGATTGTGCTGCGCTGGCATCTGCAGCAACCCAATGTGATTCCGATTCCGCGCTCGTCCAACCCCGGGCGGCAGGCGGAGAACATGAACATTTTCGACTTCACGCTGAGCGATGACGAGATGAAACGCATTCATGCGCTCGCCCGCCCCGACGGACGCATTGCCAACCCGGCGGGGCGTGCGCCGGCGTGGGATTGATGAGTATGACTGACACCGCCATCTCCGCATCCGGCATCGTTTACATTTATCCCGGCACGCGCGCGCTCGACAACGTGTCGTTCGAGATTACGCGCGGCAGCGTCACCGCGCTGGCCGGCCCCAACGGCGCGGGTAAGACCACGCTGCTGCGCTGCCTCGCGGGACTGGACCGTCCGCTGTCCGGCAACATCTGCGTTGCCGGCATCGACGTGCTCGAAGAACCACGGCTCGCTCATGCGCACATCGGCTATCTGTCTGATTTTTTCGGACTTTATGATGCGCTAACGGTACGGCAAAGTCTCGCACATGCCGCCAGTGCCAACGGCATCGGCGAAGCAACGCTGAACGCAACCGTGACCGAAACGGCAACGCGTCTCGATATCGCGGATCGGCTCGAACAACGTTGCTCATCGCTGTCACGCGGTCTGCGGCAGCGCGTGGCCATCGGTCAGGCCATCGTGCATGCGCCCGAAGTGTTGCTGCTCGACGAACCCGCATCGGGGCTGGATCCGGAAGCACGGCATACGCTTGCCGCGCTGTTCACGCGGCTCAAGAATGAAGGCATGACCTTGGTAGTTTCATCGCACATCCTCGCCGAGCTCGACGAGTATTCCACGCATATGCTGGTGTTGCGCAACGGACAGGTGATCGAGCACCGGCCCCTCACAGGCACCGTCGCTCAATCGGGCACACAACAAATACGCGTGAAACTCGCCCGGCCGCACGCACCCCTGCGAGACGCGCTGACCGCGCTCGCCGGCGTGCGGATCATTGAATGCAATGCCCTCGATGCACTGCTGGCGATTGACGGTGGCGCCGGCGAACAGTCCGAAGTGCTGCGTGCGCTGGTGAGCGCCGGCGTGCCGGTATCGGGGTTCGCCGAGGAGCACGAAAATCTGCATCAATCGTATCTGCGCTCAGTGCAGCTCAGCGTGCAGCCGAATGCGAGGCCGAAATGAATAATGTGAACCCCGAACTGCGGCGCAATCTGTGGCTGGAGTTGTCGCTGCACCGGCTGCTGGCCGCACCCATGGTCATTGCACTGTGTGCTTTGCTCATTGCCGCTGCAAGCAACCAGGATGCATTTGAAAAACTGGCGGGCACAGCGCTTTATGGATTCGCGGCAATCGTGTTGCTATGGGGCACGCAGCTTGCGGGCGCAAGCGTGGTCGAAGAATCACGCGACCGTACCTGGGACGCACAGCGCATGTCGGCTATCGGTCCGTGGACGATGACCTGGGGAAAACTGCTGGGCGCTCCCGCCTTCGCCTGGTATGGCGGCCTTATTCTTCTGCTGATATTTTTGACGACCGGCAGTGATCTGAAGGTGCCCGTCATACAAACCGCCGCGGTGATGATCTGTAGC
>JANMXV010000738.1:0-5061 GCA_031381325.1 Betaproteobacteria bacterium
GGCGGTAATTCCGCGCCCGTGAGTGTGAATGACCTTACGCAGTGGTACCGGCGCGAAATCCAGCTCTGGAAAGACATCGTCGCACGTGCGCAGATTCCACCAGTGGACTGAGTGGAATTATTTCCCCGCCTCCTTCGCCAATTCCAAATCCGTCAGCAACGCCTTCAACTGCGCATAAAGCGCATCCAGCCCCTGCGCGAGTTCCTTACCCGCCATGAACTCATCACTCTGGTAATTCACTTCCAGGTCGCGTTTCCACTCGGCGGTTTCGGTGGTCTTGCGCAGCGCCTCCTGCCAGTACGCGAGTTGCGCCGGGGTGAGGCCGGGCGCCATGGTGATCATGCGCCATACCGACACCACGGCGTCCGCGCCCTGCTCGCGCCAGGTGGGCACGTTGGCAAACTGGCCGCTCATGCGCTTGGGCGAGGTCACTGAGATCAGCCGCACCTGTCCCGCCTTCACCGGATTCACCCATAGCGCCACCGACGCCGGCACCACCTGCACATGGCTGCCAAGCAGCGCGGTGATGGCGTTCGCGCCCGACTGAAACACCACCGTCTTCGCTTTTGCGGGATGAATGCCTTCGACCTTGAGCGCGAGCGCAACCGCCTGATGGTTGGCATTGCCCAGACTGTTGGCGACGCCGAAGGTGGCGGCATTGATGTCTTTTTTAAGCGCGTCGAGCAGCGCGCGTCCGCTTTTGAAAGGTGACTCCGGTTTCACCGCGATACCCACATACTCAGCCGACATCATCGCCACCGGCGTGATGTCTTTATAGCCGACACCGCGTCCCATGATGGAATTCACCACCGCGCCCGCGCCGGACAACACCATGGCATGCGCATCGCCCGGCTTCTGCTGAAGGTAGCTGTAGGCCACCGCGCCACCGCCGCCCGCCTTGTTGGCCACCACCGACGGGATTTGTACGATTTTGTGGTCCTGCCAGATTTTCTGGATGGTGCGCGCCGCAATGTCCGGGCCGCAACCGGGCTGACAGGTGACGATGATCTCGATGGGTCTTTCGGGCTTCCATGCCGGTTGCGCCAGTGCGGCCATCGAAAACGCCGACGCCGCCGAAGTCAACATCACGCACACCAGACCTGTACGGAAATCTGCTGGAACTTCAGTCATCGTTCAACCCTCGTCATTCGACAATGCAGTATTATCGCCCTGATCCACTGCGGCATTGAACATTGATTTCACACTATATAAATACTACGCAATCCACCGGTACCTCGAGGCGCTGCTAACCGAACTGGGTGACGCAAAGAAACCGCAATGAACAAAGTCAAAGAAAAACTGCGCAACGGCGGCACGGTGATGGTGTTCAACCCCAATTTTCCGTCGCCCGCGCTGGTGGAGCACGCCGGCGAACTCGGATTCGACGTCGCCTTCATCGACTGTGAACATGGTTCCGCCGGGTTCGAGCGCGCGGAAGAGCTTGCACGCGCGGCGCGCGCCGCCGGCATGACCTCAAATCATCAGTATCGCGAATACAGCGAGGGGCGCAGTGGCCGGCTTTAATCTGCATCGCTGGGAAGAAGGCCGCGGCCTCAAAGCACAAGGCGTGCGCTGGTTCAACATCCACGCGAAGACCCTGCTGGCGCGCGGCACGCGGGAGCTCAATACGCTATTGGGTACTGCGCCATCCGGTCAATAGCGCGACACGACAAAATGCGTATTTGCGATAGTATCGACACATTAGCGGTCCACGGGAGAAGTCGTTGAGCGGCAACGCAACGGAAGCAACGGCTGGAATGCGGGCTGCACAAGCGGGTGCCGCCACGACGCGCGAGCGCATGCTGCACCCCGAGTTCACCGGTTCGGCGCCGGAATATTTCCGCATCTGGATCGTCAATCTGTTTTTCACCCTGATCACGCTCGGCATCTACTCGGCGTGGGCCAAGGTGCGCAAGAAACGCTACTTCTACGGCTGCACGCGTATCGATGGCGACACCTTCGATTATTTTGGCAGCCCCAAGGCGATTCTTCAAGGGCGCATTGTCGCAGTGTTGCTGTTCCTGATCTATGCGTTTACCACCGAGCTCTATCCGTCGTCGCAGTTCATGTTCATCGCGGTATTCGTGCTGGCGCTGCCCTGGCTGGTGGTGCGAACATTGGCGTTCAACGCACGCAATTCGGCTTTTCGAGGGTTACGTTTTGATTTCGTAGCCACGCCACGAGAGGCCGTGCCGGTTTTCCTTGGCATGCCGCTGCTGGTTGCACTCACGGGCGGGATCGCTTACGCGTGGTTCGCAGCCCGCAACAAGGCCTTCGTTGTATCACATCACGCGCTGGGCACAACCCGCTTTGGGTGTGAGCTTCGCGGTAGCGATTTTTTCAAGACCTATTTGCTTGCCGGCCTGATGATGATTGTCCTCGGCGTCCCGATCGGGTTGTTCATGGGGTTCGTGATGACCCAGCTTAATCTCCCGGGAGCGCTCGAGTGGGCGCGTTTTGTGGTCCCCGTAATTTTGATGTATGCGGCTTACGCGCTCGTATTCGCCTATGTGCAGGCGCGCACCATCAACCTGTTGTGGAACGGCGCGCATGGGCCGGGCCTGCGCTTCGCCAGCACGCTCAAGGCGCGAAAGATGATGCGCCTTTACATCGGCAACCTGGTTGCCATCGCCGCCACCGCAGGCTTGCTGATTCCATGGGCCGTTATTCGCACCCTGCGTTACCGGCTCGAGAATTTCACCATCACCGATCAGGGGGCAGACACCTACGAAGCGAATCCAGCGCTAGAACGGGTCGGCGCCACCGGGCAGGAGTTCGGCGACATCTTCAACGTGGACCTCGGCTTGTGAGCGGCCCGTGAGTATCCGCAAATGAGCATCCTTCAAGCGGTCTATTTCGACGGCAAGCTTTCGCGCAAGCACCCGGTCAGCGTCGTCATCGCCGGCGGCACGTTAAAAGTCATCGGCCGTGACGTGAGCGAAGCCTTCGATGCGAAAGGCGTGCGCCGCTCGCTGCGCGTAGCGAATACGCCGCGCTGGCTCTATCTGCCAGGCGGCGGCACCTGCGTTACCGCCGACAACGACGCGGTGGACCGCATGACGCGCGACCGCCTGTACGAACGGACACTACACCTTTGGGAATCCCGTCCAGCCTATGCGGCCATCGCGATTGCAATGGTCGCGGCCACGATATGGTGGCTGATTGACCGCGTTGTGCCGCGCGCAGCCGATTACGCTGCCACGCATATACCGGTGGCAACCGAGTCGGCCCTTGGACAGCAAACGCTGAACGGGCTGGAGCAGCATTATCTACAGCCGTCAAAGCTGCCTCAGACACGGCAGGCGGCTCTGCGCGCGAAGTTCGATGCCATGGTGCGCGCAACGCGTGACGCCACACCGTATCGACTGGAGTTTCGCGCAAGTCTTATCTTCGGGCCAAATGCGCTCGCGTTGCCCTCGGGCATCATCGTCATGACCGACGAACTGGTGAAATACTCGAACAACGACCACGAAGTGCTCGGCGTACTGGCGCACGAACTGGGACATGTGCATCACCGGCACACCATGCGGCGTCTGCTGCAAGGTTCGGCAACCGCACTGATTCTCGCGGGAATAACCGGGGATGTCGCATCGGCAACTTCGCTCGCCGCTGCTGCGCCGGCGCTGCTGTTGCACACGAAATATTCGCGCGACAACGAACGCGAGGCTGACCGCTACGCGATCGACATGATGCGCAAGGCAGGTTACAACCCCGGGCATCTGACCGCCGTTCTGGGCCGCATGAGCGCCAAGGGTTCGAAGCGCGGCGGCTTGCCGCCGTTTCTATCCTCCCACCCGCCTACCGAAGAACGGGAGGCGCTGGCACGCGCCGGCACCGCAGTCCCGGCGCAGGACATTGCGCAGGCGCAGGAAGAAAGCGCCAAAGAGACGCTGGTGCTGGACAAGCCAAAGGCCAGGGTTATCGACCCGGCTCAGCGCGACATCGTCGCCCTGATCGAACACAGAAACTTCGAGGCCCTGGAACGCCTGCTGGGCGGCTATCAAAAGGCGTTCGAGGAAGATGCCAGTAATAGCGTCCAACTATTGGCTGCGTTTCGGACCTTTCAAAGCGTCCCGCGCAGCGCCGACGGCACATTAAACGAGTGGACGCGGAACGCGCCGTCCTCCTACGTCGCCTTGCTGGCCCGCGCGCGCTTCAACTACTACCAGGGTTTGGCGGCTCGCGGGACCGCATACGCCCCGGAGACACCGGAGCGGAACTTCCAAACGATGCGAATCTTTCTTGATAGGTCGCGAATCGACCTAGAACGATCGCTTTCGCTGACGCCGAAGCCTTTTCTAAGTCGCATGACGCTGATGTCGATCGCGCGCACGAGCGGCAGCCACGACGAGGAAAGGACCCAATATCGGGAGGCCGTGAAACTCGCGCCACAAAGCGTGGAACTTCGGCTCGCCCACATGGACAACCTCGAACCCCGGTGGGGCGGCAGCTACGGGGAAATGGAGGCATTCCTGAAGGAATCCCGCGCGCAGCTTAGCGCCCCCAAAGCTGCCGACCGTCTTGCGGCGCGCATTCCAGCCGACCGCGCCGACGAACAGCAACGGAAAAAGAATTATTCGCAAGCGCTGACGCTCTACAACGAAGCCGTTGCGCTGGATGCAGCCCCGGACATACTGTGCGACCGCGCTTACGTGCAGGGCCAGTTGAATCGCGATATTGAGGCCATCGCCGACATCAGGCTCGCGCTGTCCAAGTCACGCGATATCAGCCGCTGCATGGACCGAGCGGTGTGGCTCGCAACCCGTGCATCCAGCGCAGACGAGGCCATCGCGCTATTGAACCAGGTTATCGAAGCCGATCCAAACAGGGGCAACGCATTCGCGCAACGCGGATGGCGATACCAGCAACAGAATAAACAGGAACTCGCGTTTCCGGATTATCTCGCGTCCGCCCGGCTCGGCGACGGCTGGGGGCAACTGATGGCCGGCAAGTATTTATGGTCGGGCTGGGGCGTCAAGCAAGATCGTGATGAAGCGCTCGTCTGGCTGCGCAAGGCTGCTGAGCAGGGCCATCCCGACGCGAAGCTAAGTTTGAAACAGG
>JANMXV010000772.1:0-3943 GCA_031381325.1 Betaproteobacteria bacterium
GGCGGGACTGAGTGTGCGATTGAGTGTCAAAAAGGCAGCTTGAGGTTTCGGTGAATTCGTCGCTGGCCGCTTTGATTCGGACTTTTCATTTTTCCAGCATTGAGCCACTGGATGTCAATAACCAAGGAACCAAGCATGGCAAATCTAAAACAACACAAACTAGGCTGGATCGGCATAGGCCGCATGGGCTACGCGATGGCGGAGCGTCTCGCCAATGCCGGCTGCGATATTTCGGTATGGAACCGTACCAAGTCGAAAGCCGAGCCGCTGGCGAAATCGGGCGCGAAAGTGGTGGATAAGCTCAGCGATCTGGCGGGCTGCGACATCGTGTTTACCATGGTGTCCACCGGCAAGGATGTGAAAGAAGTTTTGTTCGGCGCCAATGGCGTGATGTCCAAAGGGGGCGCGCCGAAGATTGTGGTGGACAGCACCTCGATTTCGCTCGAAGAATCGACCGAGATACGCAACAAGCTAGGCGAGAAAAACGTGAAGATGCTGGCGGCGCCGGTGTCGGGCAACGCCAAGGTCATCCAGGCGGGCAAACTGACCGTGGTTGCGTCCGGGCCGAAAGATGCGTTTGATGCGGTTTCGCCTTATCTCGAAGCGATTGGCCGTGGCGTGTCTTACGTCGGTGAAGGCGAACTCTCGCGCATCGCGAAGATTTGCCACAACGTGATGCTCGGCGTGGTGATCCAGAACCTGTGCGAGATTACGATTCTGGCCGAGAAAGCCGGCATGCAGCGGCATGCGTTTCTGGATTTCCTGAACAAGAGCGTGATGGGCTCGATGTTCACTGCGTACAAAACACCGGCGCTGTCGAATCTGGATTTTCATGTGACGTTTACGCCGGAACTTCTGCGCAAGGACATCGATCTTGGTCTTGCGGCTGGACGCGAATTCGGCGTGCCGATGCCTACCACGTCGGTGGTGCGCGACAGGGTGCAGACCATGATCGGCCACGGCTACGACCAGGATTTTTCGCAGTTGCTGCTGTTACAGGCAAAGGCTTCGGGTATTGAACTGAAATCCGAGAACGTCGACGTTGGTGACGGGCTGCAATGATTGCCCCAATCGAATATCTTGAAGGCACGGATTTCCAGAAGAGCCGCGCCTTTTCGCCTGCGGTGATTACGCAGGGCGGCAAAACGGTGTGGCTTGCCGGGCAGACCGCTACCGTCGATGAGGCGGGCAAGGATATATCGGGCGACTTCGAAGCGCAGGCGCGCGCGATCTTCACATCGATAGACAAAACATTGCGTCGCACCGGCGGCACGCTCGCCAATCTGGTGACGATGACAGTGTTCATCAATGACCCGCGATACGGTGATCAGTTTGTAAAAATTCGCGGCGAAATTTTCAAGGACGGAAGATTTCCTGCCAGTGCATTGATTACCGTGTCGCATTTCGCGCGGCCCGGCATGCTGCTTGAGATTCAGGGCGTAGCGGCAATTTAATGTTTAAAAACAAATACTTATGAAATACCGAAGATTAGGCCGCAACGGTCCCCAGGTTTCAGCTATCAGCATGGGGCGGGGCGCGGCAGCGGTGCAGTTTGGCACGCCGCTGGAAGAAGATTTCAATGCCGCCATTCATCGCGCACTCGATCTGGGCGTCAATTTTTTTGATAGCTCGGACGCGTATTGGAAGACGCGTCACGAAGTGCTGCTGGCGCGCGCGTTGAAGGGCCGCCGCAACGACGTGTTGATCGCCACCAAGTTTGGCAATATCGATTTGCCCGACGGCAAAAAAGCCGCCAACGGGCGGCCAGAGTATGTGCATCAGTGCTGTGACGAGAGTTTGCAGCGCATGGGCGTGGACGTGATCGACATCTACTTTCTGCATCGCGTTGATCCGAACGTGCCGATCGAAGATACCGTGGGTGCCATGAGCGAACTGATTTCGCGCGGCAAGGTGCGCTTCATCGGCATTTGCGAGGCGTCGGCGAAAACGCTGCGCCGCGCGTATGCGGAACATCCGCTCACCGCGCTGCAAACCGAATATTCGCTGTGGTTCCGCGAATCCGAGAAAGACATTCTGCCGGTGTGCAAGGAGTTGGGCGTCGGCTACATCGCCTATGCGCCGCTGGGCCGCGGGCTGCTGACGGGTAAGATCAAAACCGTTGAGGACATTCCCGAGACCGATCGCCGCCGCCGTCATCCGCGTTTTCTGCCGGAGAATCTGGCGCGCAATGTCGAACTGGTAGCTGAACTGGAAGCCATGGCCAGGCGTTATGACGCCAGCCCCGCGCAACTGGCGCTGGCGTGGATACTTGCGCAGTGGGACGGCATTGTTCCGATTCCCGGCACCAACAATGCCGGGAACGTTGAGCAGAATGTGGCGGCGGTGGATTTGCGTATTGACGCAAAGGATATTGCGCGACTGAATGAGGTATTTGCGATGGGTGCGGGATCGGGGGAACGCTATATGGCTAATGCGTTGAAGGGTGTGGGGATATAAGCGAGCAAGTCATGACAAAAGCAAAAAAACCAGCAGGCAAAAAGCAGGAAGTCGAACTAACCCGCACCGCCGGACGCGAGGATCACTCCCGCCAGTTCAACACCTTGCAAGAGATGGTGATGCACGCGCGGCAGAATTTGTCGCGCTTCCAGTGGGATACGCTGTGCGGCGGTTCCGATTCTGAAACCACGCTGCGGCGCAATCGCATGGCGCTGGATTGCCTGGCGCTGCGCCAACGCGTGCTGGTGGATGTCTCGAAAATCGACATGACCACCACGCTGCTGGGTGAAAAACTCAAGCTGCCGGTGTTCATTGCGCCGGTGGGCAATTTTTTGCAAATCGCCGATCCAGCGGGTGCGGTAGCGGTGGCGCGGGGCGCGATTGCGGCGGGCACCACGGCATTCATTAGTACCGCGGCCAAGCCGAGTATCGAAGAAGTCGCCAAAAGTGTGGACCATCCGCTGCTGTTTCAGTTGTATGTGCGCAGCGACCGCGCGTGGATACGCGGCTTTCTGGATCGTGCCAAAGCCGCGGGTTACCGCGCGATATGCGTGACGGTAGACCGTGCGTATTACAGCCGGCGCGAGCGTGACATTATCAATCAGTACTTGCAGCGCGCCGATTCGGGTGATCCGCGTCACCAGGCGAGCCTGACCTGGGAAGACGCCGCATGGATCAAGCAGCATACGAAGTTGCCATTGATACTCAAAGGCATTGCCACGGCGGAAGACGCCAAGCTCGCGGTTGAGCACGGCGCAGATGTGGTCTACGTGTCGAACCACGGCGGCCGTCAGCTTGATCACGGGCAAGGCACCATCGAAATGCTGCCGGAAATTGTTGCAGCGGTGAACGGCAAAGCCGAAGTGCTATGGGACGGTGGCGTGACACGCGGCACCGACGTGGTGAAAGCGATTGCGCTCGGTGCGCGCGCGGTCGGTGTCGGCAAGCTGCAAGGCTGGGCGCTGGCGGCGGGCGGCGAACAAGGCATCGTGCGCATGTTCGAGTTGCTGGCGCAGGAGATACACACCACGCTGGGTCTCATGGGCGTGAAATCGTTGAAGGAGTTGAATCCTTCGTGGGTAAAACCGGCGATGCACACGGGCAAATTCGGCGCTACCTGCAACTATCCGGTGTTCGACGAGACCTTTACCCAGTAAAAGCGAAACCCGATTTGCCACAGAACACAGAGAAAACCCACCGCGTCGTTCTGGCTTGCACCGTCACTACTCCATGCGCATGCCGGTAGCTTTCACGGTTTTTTCATTGGCACGGAATTGCTGGCGCAGGAATTCGGCGTACTGTTCCGGGTTCAGGTAAGCGTTGTAGAGTCCGCTTTTGGTGAGGCCCGTCTTGACTTCGGGCGTTTCCAGTGCGCGCGCGAATTCCCCACTCAGGCGGTCTATAGACGCTTTCGGCGCGCCGGCGCGTGTGACGGCGCCAAACCAGTTGGTGGCTTCGTATCCGGGATAGCCTGATTCATGCAGCG
>JANMXV010000793.1:0-6956 GCA_031381325.1 Betaproteobacteria bacterium
GAAGTTTGGTCTCCGTTGTTTTATGGTGCGGCGGATTATGCACGCAGAGTGGCCCGTTAACGTACTTAGGGCCTGAGCGCAACACCACGCCACGCATAGTGAATATTGTTAAATATCATTTAAAAACAAATGGTTATAGTGCCGTAGTTATAGTGCCGCAAGGTGCTCATCACGCACGCGCAAACACCGCTGAAGGGTGCGCAGTGTGCATCCACAATGACTCGGTGTACCTCTCAAGGGGGTATTAAAAAGAATCCGCGGTGGCTGAACTGCCGTTTTCGGATGAGCGGTCTACGGATTCAACTGCTTGTAAACGGCAGTCGCCACACGCAGCAGATCGGCTTTTTCAATCTCGCCGGACAATGCGTAGCCGAGTTTTTGATCAACCCAGTAAAACACGCCGACGTTTTTTTCCTGCGCGAAACGAAACGCCGATTCGCGCGACGACTCTGCGTTGACGCGTACATACAGCGTCAGCCGCTGACCTTTGCCGTCCTGATACATGAAGTGCGCAACCGGCGAACGGTCATCCGGCTGCCCCGGCAGCAGACGCCCGCCCACCAGCGCAAACCCTTGTTCAGCCAGATGCGGCACGCGCAACTGCGTACCCAGACGTTTGGACAGCCACGCGGCCAGATGCGCTTCCTGATCGGCGCCCACCTCGACCGGATGCCGCACTTCCGGGCTGTAAACCACATGGGCCACCACGGCTTGCCGGGCGAAAGCGGGGACAGCGGCTGTCGCGCGGCCGCTGTCACCCTTAAGCGCATGCAGATACCAGCCGCTTGCACCGCCCATGAGGCCGCCGATCACGCCCCCTATCGCGAGCCCTGCCAGCACCGCTGCATAACGCGTCGCATTGGAGCGCGGCGCGCGATCCGCCGCTGCGCTCAAGTGATCAGGGATCGCTTGTTCGAGCACCTCATCGTACGCGCCGTGCAGCGCTGCATTCTGGCGGCGATAGTGTGCAATGCGCGCCGCGTCCTGCGGATGCTCGCGCAGCCACGCTTCCACATCGGCCTGCGCGGCAGCGGGCAATTGCCCGTCAACCCAGGCGTGCAAATCGGCTTCGGTAATCACTGGCCTTTTCATTTCACCACCTTAAGGGCGCCTGCCACGCCGTCGCCACTGAGCAACGTACGCAGGCGTTCGCGCGCCCGATAGAGTCGCGACATAACCGTTCCCAAAGGAATGCCCAATGCCTGCGCGGTCTCGCCATAGCTCAACTGTTCAAGCGCCACCAGCAACAACACTTCACGCTGCTCGCCGGGCAAGCGCCGTATCGCTGCGTCGATATCGCCCACCTCGAGTAAATCTACCGGGCTCGAACGCGCCGCAACATCGTAGGCCTCGGCGTCCAGCGCAACCGTGGCGTCGGCCGCGCGTGCGCGTATCTGATTCACAAAAACATTGTGCATGATGGTGAACATCCAGGCGCGCAGATCGCTGCCCTGCCGCCATAGGTGACGCTTCACTAACGCTCGCTCCAGCGTATCCTGAACCAGATCATCCGCCAGCAGGGTATCGCCGGTCAGCGCGTGCGCGTACCGCCGCAAGCGCGGAATGAACGTCGTAGCCTGTGCACCGAAGTCGTCCAAACCGCGCGCCCGATGGGCGGCCGCCCGCCTAAACCTAATAGCCTGCCGGTTGCTTGACTACCCACCATACTTTGCCGACGCCATCACCCGTTTCAAAGGTATACAGAGTCATGCCGGCGGAATTCACCATGACGCCGCCTGCGTAACTGACCTGCGCGGCGGGTCCGGTTGCGACACAACCCGCGAAGATTAAAAATCCCGCGAGGGCAAATGAGGCAAATACCGTAAATTGGGCTTTCATGTTTGTTTCTCCGTTGTTTTAAGTGTTTCAATAACGCTAACAGCGACGGCGGGCAATTATTCCCGCTTTGTCCGCGAAGCGTGTCACACCAGGAACAGCGTCGCCAGCCCCAGAAATATAAAAAATCCGCCGCTGTCGGTAATCGCGGTAATCAGCACGCTCGACCCCACGGCGGGATCGCGGCCCAGTTTGTCCATCGCCATTGGAATCAGCACGCCCATGGACGCCGCCAACAGCAGATTCAGCATCATCGCCAGCATCATCACCAGGCTCAACTGCCAGTTATGATAAATAATAAAAGCAAAAACACCCACCAACCCGCCCCAGATCAAGCCGTTCAATGCGCTGACGCTGATCTCTTTGGCAAACAGTTTGCTCGCGTTCTGGCGCGTGATCTGCCCCAGCGCCAGCGCGCGCACGATCATGGTGATGGTTTGATTGCCCGAATTGCCGCCGATACCGGCGATGATGGGCATCAGCGCCGCCAACGCCACCAGCTTTGCGATGGAGCCTTCAAAAATACCGATCACGCGCGAAGCCACAAACGCGGTAATCAGATTCAACGCCAGCCACGTCCAGCGGTTTTGCACACTTTTCCACACCGACGCAAAAATATCTTCGTCTCCGCGCAGACCGCCGGCGCTTAACTTTTCGCTGTCGGTCTTTTCACGCATATAGTCGACCACCGCATTGACGGTCATGCGTCCGACCAGTTTACCGGTGGCATCCACCACCGGGGCTGATACCAGATCGTAGCGCTCGAACGCGGCCGCCACGTCCGCGGCATCGTCACCCGCGTTGAATTGGGAATAATCTTTAATCATCACCTCACCCACCACCACATCCGGGTCGCTCACCAGCAAACGATTGACCGGCACCAGCCCCTTCAAATGCTCGCTGCGATCCACCACGAACAACTGGTCGGTATGGTCGGGCAATTCATCCAGACGGCGCAGATAACGCAGCACCACCTCCAGCGTGACATCCTCACGAATCTGCACCATATCGAAATCCATCAACGCGCCGGCAGTGTCCTCCGGGTAAGACATCGCCTCGCGCAACTGCTCGCGCTCTTCGGGCGGCAGCAGCTTGAATACATCCTCGATAACCTCGCGCGGCAGGTCGGGCGCGAGGTCGGCGATCTCGTCGGTATCGAGTTGTCCGGTGGCGGCAACCAGTTCATGGTCGTCCATGTACTCGATGAGCGTCTCGCGCACCGCATCGGAGACTTCGAGCAGAATCTCGCCGTCACGATCCGCCTTGACCAGATCCCACACCACCAGCCGCTGCGCCAGCGGCAAGGCTTCGAGGATGTAGGCCACGTCCGCCGGGTGCAGCGGATCGAGCAGTGCTCTTATGGCTTCGAGGTTTTGCGCTTGGCGTTGCGCATACCGTTGCGCCTCCGCGGGCCGTTGTCCCGGCTCCGCTGCCGCCTCGGCAACCCAGGCCTGCAACTCGTCGTGCGTGCGCAGCAAGTCCGTGGCACGTTCAAGCGCATCCTGCACATCATGCTTATCGACAGGAGGATTTCGGGCCGGTTCCATAGCGGGTCCATGCACGCAATATCCCCGCGCGGGGCCGCGCGGGGTGCGCCCGATTTTATGGCTATCTGATTGTTTTGTCTAAGATATTTTGCTGCCAGATAACCTCTGAGTGCGCAACATGGCAGCCCGTTCATGACGCCATGGCTCTGCGTATTCGCAGTCAGCATAGTCCGCGAAATATGGACCGCCCAGCGTGTAGTGCACCAGCGCTGCGTCCGCGCGTGGCGCGTTGTACCCCACCAGATGGTTCCAGCGATCCGGCAAAGCGCCGATCAACACGGCATCATTCAACCATTTGAACTGATGCAACGCCAAACCCGGCGCAGTGTTCACATATGCCGGCGTCAACGCCCGGCATTTTGCGTTGTTGAAGAGCATCACGCTCGACCAGTTTTTTTTCTCGTACTTGCTTTGCGGTTCGCCGAGAAACTTGGTCGTCTCTTTGGGCACGTGATCATGCTTGACCACCATCACTGCGTAACGCGCATCGCGCAATGCCCACAGTTGTGCGATGTCATTGAGCATCAGCATATCGCAATCCATGAACAGCGACCAACCGGTGAAGCCCGACAGATAAGGCGTCAAGAATCGCGAGAACGAAAAATCAGTACTCTGCAAGGCGTGCCGCTCGCGCGTGAGCACGCCCTTGAGTTGCGAGAGCATTAACGGCGCGATAGACACTGGCTGCGTGGCGCGTGTGTGGATGCTGTAGGCGAGTACGCTGAAGGCTACAGCTTCCCGTGGGTCATAGCCGATAGTAACGTTGATCACAAATAACCTATTGTTCTTAATAAATATTAATCCGGCACGCCCTCGGCGGCTGCATCCTGCGCGTGACGCTGAGAATACCACGCACCATCCGTTGTCGCTGCTGCCCAGACAAGCCGCATGAGCGACCATCGCCACGCCTATAATGCACGGCCAGGACGCGAACCAGGCGCGAACAACACTCATGGCCCGAAATCCAAACGATCAACTGCAGAAGGCGCGGGACTGCCTGAATAATTCCAACGCCCCAGGCGCATTGGCTATTATAGAAACGGTATTGCGCAAAGCACCGTTTAATCCAGACGCCAACTATCTGCTCGGTCTGACACGGCTGATTAATGGCAACGCACAAAGCGCCATCGCCCCGCTTGAAATCACCCTCCGCTCCGATCCCCATAATGGCGCGGCACTGGACAGCTTGGGCCTGTGCTATCTCATGCAAAGCCGTTTCACCGACGCAGAACAGGTGTTACGCCGCGCCGCTTCCATACCGCGGGCGCCGGCGCTGGTGTTTATGCGTCTCGGACTGGCGCTGCTGCATCAGGGAAAAGCCGTCGAGGCGATTCCGTTTCTTCAGCGCACCGTGGCGATGGCGCCGCGGGATGCCGATGGCCACATGAATTTAGGCCGCGCGCTGCATCTTGCTGGACAAGCAGCGGCCTCACACAGCGAATTCGAATCCGCACTTGCACTGGCGCCGGACCATGCCGACACCTTGTTCAATCTGGGCGTTGTCTGTCTCGAACAGAACGAGCTGGATACCGCTACCCACTGGTTTAAGCAAGCCATCGCGCGTGCGCCCGCGCATGCACAAGCCTGGGTCAATCTGGGTATTGTGCAGGAACGTCAGCCGGACCTTGATGCGGCGCTGGCGTCGTATCGAAAGGCATGGGAAATCGAGCCGCGCCTGCCGGTGGCGGGTAATAATCTTGCACATGTTTATGCGACGCTGGGCGAGCATGAAGAAGCGCGCAGTCTCTACCTTGCCACATTGCAACTGGCGCCGGAATTTATCGCTGCACATGAGGGGCTGGCTTCGGTTTGCCTTGCCCTTGGCCGCGTCAAAGAAGCCATAGCGCATCTGCGACTTACCGTCGAAGCCGAACCTGCCAATCATGGCGCGCTATTGGCGCTTGCGAACGCCTTATTCGAAGCGGGACAACTGGATGAGGTTGAGCCGCTTGCGCGGCGTGCGTGTGAACTCAATCCCGCTGCCGCGGAGCCCTACGCAATGCTGGCCACTCTTTATGGGGTGCGCGGCGCGCTTGAGCAAAGCGTCGCCGTTCTCGAATCAGGATACGAACGCACCCACAACAGCGGCTTGCTGGGCATGCTTGCCTTTCAGTACCGCCAGTTGTGCGATTGGAATAAATGGGAGCGCGCATGGGCCACGCTGGCGCTGCTGATAGATACCCATGCGGCGCTCGGCAGCCCGTTCTGGCTGCTGTGTGAACCCCTTACCGCGCAACAGCAACTGAGGTATACGCAGGCGTGGGCCGCGGCGCGATTCAAGGGGATCAAGACGCTTTCACCCCGCGCGTCCCGGCAAGCGCGGCATGAGCGGCTGCGCATTGGATATCTATCATCGGATTTTCATGAACATGCCACGGCTTATCTGATTGCGGATGTACTGGAACAGCACGATGGCGGCCGCTTTGAAATATTCGCCTATTCCTATGGGCCGGAAGATCACAGTCCGACGCGGCAGCGTTTACGCAATGCCTGCGAACATTTCGTGGACATTGCATGGGATACCGACGATGCGTCTGCCGCGCGCATTCGCGACGACGAAATTGATATCCTCGTCGATCTCAAGGGCTACACCCTGGGCGATCGTTTGACCATCCTGGCGCGCCGTCCCTGCGACATACAAGTAACCTGGCTGGGGTACCCCGGCACGACGGCAACGCCGTATGTCGACGCGGTGATTGCGGACCCGTATCTTATCCGGGCGGACGAAGAAACCGCCTTTTCCGAACGCGTGCTGCGCATGCCGCATTGCTACCAGCCCAACGACCGCAAGCGCGTCGTCGCGCAGACCTTGAGCCGGCATGCGTATGGTCTGCCCGATGGCGGATTCGTGTTCTGCTGCTTCAATCAAACCTACAAGTTCACCCCCCGGGTATTCGCAGCATGGATGCGTTTGTTAAAACGCGTACCGCAAAGCGTTTTGTGGTTGCTCGACGGCGGCGCGACCGCGCAGCGCAACCTGCTGCAAGCCGCGTTTGTCCATGGTGTCACCGCGCAACAACTGGTATTTGCACCACGCCGGCCCCATAGCGAACATCTGGCTCGATACCGCGCTGCGGATCTTGCGCTCGATACCTTTCCCTACACCTCGCACACTACCATGAGCGACGCGCTGTGGTGCGGCTGCCCCGCCGTGGGCCTGGCGGGTGATACATTCGCCTCGCGCGTTTCCGGCAGCCTGCTCAGCGCATCGGGGTTGGACGAATTGATCAGCGGATCGATTGCCGATTACGAACAACGCGCCTTGCAACTTGCAACAGACACCGTCCTGCTCGGTCAGATTCGCGCGAAAGTCAGTCTGGCGCGTGATAACGCGCCGCTGTTTGATTCGGAGCAGTTCGCGCGCGATCTGGAGCGTTTGTATGAGGGCCTTATTGTGGAAGCCGAGCAAAGGCGGGGATCGCAACATTCTTACACATAAAAAAACGGGCGCCGAAGCGCCCGTTTGAAGGTAGAACTTTGCGGCTTGATTAGAACGTGTGATACAGGGTTAACGCAACCGCTTGCTGGTCTTGACCCGTGCCGTTCGCGGACGTGCCGGTCAAGTTATAGTTT
>JANMXV010000659.1:0-9873 GCA_031381325.1 Betaproteobacteria bacterium
ATCCCGGAATACAGCGCGATCCGTTCGACCACGAATATTCCCGTGGTCACGCGTGGCGCGTACGGCACTGGCCGCGTGGTGTATTTCGCCAACACCATGGAAGGGCTGTACTACCACTACGGGTTCCCCGACCTCGGTCGCGTACTGGCGAACGCCGTGCGTTGGGCATTGGGCGAACCGCTGGCACTTGAAGTCGAAGCGCCCGATTACGTCGATGTCACACATATGGGCCAGCCGGGGCGCGCGCTGGTGCATCTGATCAATTTGCCTTTGGATAAGCCGCTAAATACCGGCTGGCGGCATCCCGGACGCAACCTGGTAGAGGTGCGCGATATCGTTGTTCGATTGCGGCCACCGGATGGGCAGCGCGTTAAGTCGGCGCGGCTTGCTACCAGTGAAACGCCGCTATCGCTATCGATGCTTGGCGGCGCAGTTGAGGTTACCGTGCCGAATCTGGCAGACCACGAGATTGTTGTTTTTGAATTGGGTGAGGGTTAATCATGCATCGAATGACAATCGCGGCTTTGCTCGCCGTCACTACAATCGCCCACGCCCAGCAAGCAAGCTATCCCACCAAAACCGTGCGCCTCGTCGTGCCGCTGGTCGCGGGCGGCCCCACGGACATACTCGCACGGCTGATTGCGTATCCGCTGGGTGAACGGCTGGGCCAGCAAGTCGTCGTGGACAATCGCGCCGGTGCGGGGGGCAACATCGGCGCGGAAATGGTGGCGAAGTCGCCGCCCGATGGCTACACACTGTTTATGGGCACCTCGGGGCCGATGTCGATCAACATCAGCCTCTATCCGAAAATCGGTTACGACCCGCTACGCGATTTCGCGCCGATCATCCTTGCGGCGTCGGCGCCGTTCGCGGTGGTGGTGCATCCCTCGATTCCGGCAAGCAATATTAAACAACTGATTGCATTGGCGAAATCAAAACCCGGCCAGTTGAACTATGGTCAGGTGCCGGGCGCGGCGGCGCATCTGGCGTCTGAGTTGTTCAAGAGCATGGCGGGGATCGACATGGTATTCGTGCCGTACAAAGGCGCCGCGCCTGCCAACAATGATCTGGTGGCCGGGCAGATACAGTTGTCGTTTGCCTCTACGCCCGGCGCGATGCCGTTGGTAAGGGCGGGCCGCATGAAAGCGCTGGCGATTTCGAGTGCCAAGCGCATCGTCAAGCTGCCCGATCTGCCGACGATTGCCGAATCAGGTGTGGCGGGTTACGAAGCGAGCGTGTGGTATGGCATGGTTGCGCCCGCGAAAACATCGCCGGAAATCATTGCGCGGCTTTACAAGGAAAGCGCGGCAATATTGCAGGATCGTGCGAGCCGCGAAAAAATGGATGCCAATGATTTCGAAGCGACGGTGCTGGGGCCGGAACAATTCGGCGCCTTCATCCGCCGTGAGATCGAGAAGTGGGGGAAAGTGGTTAAGGCTACCGGGGCGCGGGCGGAGTAGGGGTGAAGGGCAAGCCCCTCAACACTACGCCCCTGTCGCGCCCGCTTATTACTTGAACGCCGCCCCGTAAGCATCGCGATAAGTGAATTCGCCGATCGCCTTGCGTGTGCGCGGCTTTATATCCTTGGCGCGCACTTCCTCGATTAAATCTTCGACACGCCCGCGATACCCCGCCGCCATCAGCGCTACCGGTTTGGCATTGGCCGGAATCGCAAATCCCTTGCTGATCTTGTCGTAATCCCAACCCGCCATCCCGTGCATGGTGAGGCCCATCGCGTAGCCCTGCACCATCATGTTTTCCATCGCGAATCCGACATCGAGCATAAAATTTTGCAGGCCGTTTTTCTCGGGTTGCTCTTCGGGCACGCCGATGATCACCATCTTCAACGGCGCAACGGTTGCCCATTGCTTGTTGCCCGCCGATAACGCGTCGTCGAAAATCCGATTCGCTTCCACGCTCGACGCAATCAGCACGCGCCACGGCTGGCGGTTGTTGGAAGACGGCGCCCAGCGAAACGCATCGAGCAGCGCTTCGATAATTTCGGCTTCGAGCGGCTTGTTGGCGAAATGACGGTCGCTGCGGCGATCACGGATGGCATCTATGAGTTTGCTCATGGCATTGCTTTCCAATCGGAGAAAATCGGGAATAGAGCGCGGGGAGACCGCATTTTGAGGATTTTTGTCATATTGTCAATCGGGGGATGCCAGTACCGCTTCCAGCGCCCGTGCGGACATAACATCTGCAGCTAAAACTGTATCGCAAATCTTCTCCGCCCGCGCCTGCGGCATCGCCATCTGTGCGTTGTCCAAATATTTAATTACAACGTCTTCGCGCACAATCGGCCGATCCGCCGCGCCGCGATTGATGTGTTCACGATGGCGCAGTTCGCGGCCGTCGTTCATCGTGATCACCGCTTCGCCGGAAAAATATTTCGGGTACTCGGATTTCGGATCAACTTCATAGGTAACTTTATCGCCGAGTGCGAGAATTTCCGCATCGTTATAGACCTCCGGTTCCATCTCCGCCAAGCCGAATTTCCCGCGCACCAGACTCGCTGCCACCGCGTGATAAATACTGAACTGCGCGGCATAGCTCGATACCGGGCGGCGCCGCTGCGCCGCCGGTTCGCACACAATGGGCACGGCCTGCGCGGGAATCAACGCGCGTATGGATTGCACATTCGCAGCCTTGATGGCGTGCCTGTGTGCGAGTGCCACGGCGGCATCCGAGCACGCATGCACCAGGTGACACGCAGGAATCGGCTTGATCGCCACGCGCGCCGCCTCCCACACCACGCCCAGGTCTTTGGTCGCCAGCGATAGATCACAGTCGCCGTAGCGCGCGCCCGCCAACGTGCGGTAAAGGCTGTATTCGCCCTCGTACACCTCGCGCGGGCCGATAAAACCGCCGCGTGCCATCGCCGCCGCGGTGATGCCCGAGGCCGCGCCCCAGCCCGGATGCAAACGCTTGGTCCACGCGCCTTCCCGGCTATATTGGCGGCTGCTGCTGGCCGATGTGCTAAGCGCGTTGCCTTGCGCCATCACCAGTTGTTCGACCGTTAGTCCCATCAATTTGCCCGCTATAAGCGAACTTGCGAAGGCCGCTATCGTACCGGTCGGATGCAGCCCATTCAAATGCAAGCCGCCCTTCGCCACCATGCCGATGCGCGCAATGGTTTCAAGGCCGCCGATGTAGGCCGTGATCAGATCGCGGCCCGAGGCGTTGACCTCTGCCGCGACGCCGAATGCGCACGAAAAACAACTCGCACTCGCATGCACCACGCCTTCAAGATGGGTGTCGTCGTAATCGAGGCCATGTATCAGCACGCCGTTCATCACCACTGCGTCGCGCAGCGCGAGCTTGGCGGACATGCCGATCACCGCGCGCGATGCGCTGCCGAAAAAAGACAAACCGGCGAGCGCCTTATCGGCGAACTCGAATTTCGTCGAAGCGAAGGCGATGCCAATGGCGTCGAGCATCAATTCCTTCGCGCGTTCACGCACCGACAGGGGGATGTCTTCGTAACGTAGTTGATGAACGAATTGCGCGAGGGTTTCGGCAATGAGCGGCATGACTCTTCCTTCAATCCGCCTTTGCGCCCGAGACTTTGATCACTTTCGCCCACTTGGCAATTTCGACACCGATATAGGCGGCAAACTGCCCCGGCGTCGAAGCGTGTGCATCGACGCCTTGCGCACCCAGTTGCTCCTTGATTTCGCTGGTGCCCAGCACGCCGGTGATTTCGCGGTTGAGCCGCGCGACGATTTCCGGCGGCGTGCGTGCCGGTGCGAATACGCCTTGCCAGATGCTGGCGTCGAATCCCGGCAAGCCGGATTCGGCTAAGGTCGGCAACCCGGGCGCTGCAGCCGAGCGCGCTGCGCTCGAAATCGCCAGCGCTCGCACGCGGCCCGCCTGCATGTGCGCCAGCGCGCTGGCGGGCGAACTGAACGTCATCTGGATTTGCCCGGCGATCAGATCGGTGGTGCTCTGCGCCACGCCCTTGTACGCTACATGCACGAGCTGCACGCCCGCCATCGACTTGAACAACTCGGTGATCACATGTGCCGAACTGCCGCTGCCGCCGGTCCCGTAGTTGAGTTTGTTGGGATAAGCTTTCGTCAGCGCGATGAATTCTTTCACCGTTTTCACAGGCAGCGATGGATGCACGATCAGCACCATCGGCGCGGATGCCGCGAGCGTAATCGGTGCGAAATCCTTCTGCAGATCGTAGCCGAGCTTCGCATACAGACTCATGTTGATCGCATGGGTGTTAGTGCCGAGCATGAGGGTGTAGCCGTCGGGCGCGGTGCGCGCGGCGAGTTCTGCGCCGATATTGCCGCCCGCCCCGCCGCGATTGTCGATGATGATTTGCTGGCCGATTTGCGTGATCAACTTCTGCGCGATGATGCGCGACACGATGTCGCCGTTGCCGCCCGCCGCGTAGGGCACGATGAAGCGCAGCGGACGGTTGGGGTAGGCAGCATTCGTCGAGCCACCCTGCGCGGCAACGCCGGCGGGTACCCATGCAATAATTGCTGCCACCCACGTGATGAAAAAATATTTCATTAAAAACAAATAGTTACGATTTATTTTCCAGCGGGAACCTGCGTTTGTTGGAATGACGCGCGAGAAAAAAGTTTTTCCGTGTAGCGCTTCAAGCCCGGATACTTGCCACGCCAGTCGTAGCTTGAGTAAGCGCGATCCAGGTAGCCCAACGCCATGCCCGCGCAAATATCGGCAAGGCCGAACGCGTTGCCGAAACAGAATTCGTTTGCACCGATGTCGTGTTCCAGTGTCGCAAGACCATTGTCGATTTTCCTGAGTTGCTTTTGATACCAGGCTGCATGAGCATCGCAGGTCTGCGAATAACGCGAATCATGCGTGAGCGCGACGATCGCATCGACAATGCCGTCGCCCAGCGCTTCCCACAGGCGCACCGCGATGCGCGCGGTAAAATCCGCTGGTATTAGTCTAGGCCCGCTGCCGCCACCGATATGGTCGAAATACTCCACGATCACCGAGGAATCGTAGATAGCTTTGCCGTCGTCGAGCACCAGCACCGGCACCTTGCCGAGCGGATTGTATTTCGGCACTTGTGATTCGGGGTTGGAGGGACGATCGGCGACGAATTCGCAGGCGATTTTCTTTTCCAGCATCGCGATGCGCGCTTTGCGTGCATACGGACTGCCGGGGGAGCCGAGTAGTTTCATGGTTTTATCTCGTGAAGGGTGCGCTTAAGCGTAACAAGCGAAGGCCGGATTGTGTAAGTGGTGCTACACGTATTTTACGGTGAAACCGGTGTGGCAACCGGCAATGCGTAACCTTGTTCACCGGCCACGCGGCGCAGCACATCGGGGTAATCACTGATAATGCCATCGACGCCGAGCGCCATCATTCGGCGCATGTCGGACTCGGTGTTTACCGTCCACACCACCACCGCCAGGCCCAGCGCCTGCGCTTCTTTTACGTTGGCGGCGCCGCCGGCATTTAGGTCGCCGAAGTACGGCGACCACGTAGCCCCTCCTGCCGCCTGGATCATGCGCGGAATCGAACCGCCGTACTGGCTGACATGCCGTCCCGCGTTCCACGGCGAAGAGGTGTCGTTCGCCCGGATGTTGTCCATAAAGCTTTGCTGCGCACTGAGGTAAACCGTTTTGATCTCCGGTGCTTCGAGTTGCACCGCCGCCAGTGTGCGCCAGTCAAAAGATTGAATCACCACACGATGGCCTGACTTATTATTTTTAATAACGTTTATCAGCGCCTTCGCAAAGGCGTCGGGCGCAACCGTGCGTTCGGGATGCAACGGCGAAATCTTGGTTTCGATATTGAAACGCACTGCGTGGTTGCCGGCCTTACGCGCCAGCGCGAACACGTCTTCGAGCCTCGGCATTCGCGTGCCGTCGAGCGGCTGTTGTCGCGGGTAACGCGCGCGATAAGCAGACGCGGGATTGATCCGCCCCACGTCGTAGCGTTGCAGTTCGTCGAAGCTAAGTTGCGAAATCGCTTGATCAGCGCTCTTAATCCATTGTCCGTCGGCCTCGCGCGTGATGTCCGGGTTCAGCGTCGAGTCGTGGCTGACAACGACTATGCCGTCCTTGGTGATAGCGCAGTCCAGCTCCAGCGTGGTAACGCCGATGGACAGCGCGCGCGCGAACGCCGGCAGCGTGTTCTCCGGTAGCAGACCGCGTGTGCCGCGATGGCCCTGGATATCAATTGCGATTGCGATTGCGATTGCGCGCGCCTGACTCATAGTGGAAACGATAATAAACAAAGTACAGCATAGCGCAAGCACGCGCCGCAGGTGAGGAATAACCGTCGCAGTCAGTCGCATCACGCTATTCTGCCACGAGGCGTCTACCATTGCGCTGCGCAGGTTTCGAGGTGATTTCGTTAAAACGCAGCGCAGCGTGTAAAATCGCGGCCCCACGCATCCTGTATTCGAGACCCTCTTATGAATAAATGTAACCCCATCGCGGCGACCGTGCTGTACGCGTGCGCCGCATTCGCCCCATCGCTGGCCGCCGCGCAAGGCGCCGGCCAAGCCGACATAGCCAAAAACTACCCGAACCGCCCCATTCGTTTCGTCGCCCCCTTTACGCCCGGCGCGGGCACCGACACGACGGCGCGCACCATCGCGCAGAAACTCACCGATACGTGGGGGCATCAAGTGGTGGTCGACAATCGCACCGGCGCCGCAGGCGCCATTGGCGTGGAAATTACGGCGAACGCGCAACCGGATGGGTACACCATTTGTCTGATCTCGGCTTCGCATTCGGTGAACTCGGCCACCAATCCGAAATTGCCGTACGATCTTGCGCGCGATCTGCAAGGCATCACGCAGGCGACGTCGCTGTTCTACGCCGTGTATCACAGCCCGTCGGTGCCGGTGAAGTCGGCGAAAGAGTTGGTCGCCTACGCGAAAGCCAATCCCAACAAACTGTTGTTTGGCTCGTCCGGCACCGGGGGCCTTCAGCATTTCGCGGGCGAACTGTTCAACCATCTTTCGGGAGCGAAGCTCACGCACATACCGTACAAAGGCACGTCAGCGGTGATTACCGCGATGCTCTCGGGCGAAGTGCAGGTGGGGTTCGGCACCCTGTTCGGCGTACGCCCGCACATGGTGACCGGCCGCCTGAAAGTGGTGGCGATTACCGCCGGCAAGCGTTCGCCGGCGGTGCCGGATATTCCCACGCTGGCCGAAGCCGGCATACCCGGTTACGAAGTCGATCAATGGTACGGCGTGATCACCGGTGCAAAAGTGCCGCGCCCCATCGTCAATAAATTATCCGCAGCGATGAGTCAGGCGCTGAAGGATCCGGAAGTGATCAAGCGTCTTGCCGCGGACGGCTCCGTGCCGGTGGGCTCCAGCCCCGATCAATTTTCCGCGCACATCAAATCCGAAATCGCCAAGTGGCAACGGCTGGTGAAGGACGCCAAACTGGTGTTGCACGGCGGCTGAGCGCGGGCGACCGCCGCGCCGCAGGATACGTAACTATTTGTTTTAAAACAATAATTTTAGAACCAGGCGTGCGGTGGCTTGCACCTACCCCAGCTTGTTCAATTGCTGCGAAAAGAACTCCTGCAAGTAGCCTTGGTAGTTATTGCGGTTTTGTTCATCCATGTAATCGATTTTCACGCCGGTACCCAGTTCGGTGCTGTGGCGGACTTCAACTTCACAATCGACGGCGACGCCGGGCGCCAGATTCAGATGCACGCCGAGAATATCGCCCACAGCGAATTCACGGCTGCAGATCAGCAGCATGCCGCTGTCGCTGAGGTCCTGCACCAGCGCTTTGTACATTTTTTCGCCAAAATAAATATCGCTCTTCGGCGTGACGGCAAAGCGCGGCGAGTCGCGCAGATGTGCCTTGCCGGATGCAGCAGCCATAGTCAGTTCCTCGAATAAAATCCAACGCTACGCACCTACAGCTTAGTCCAGATCACCCAAATATTCGATACCCAGCACATATTCCACCAAGCGCCACCCCGCGCCCGTGCGCGCGAAACAGGCGCGATGTTCAATAGCACTGCGGATGTGCTCAACGGGCACATAGCCATCGCGGCTTCCATCGTGACCTGCAAAGCGGACTTTCACCCAGCGTTGCTGCAGCCGCTGTTCGCTGTCTGCAACCTCCCAATCGAGCACCGCGACAATATCGTAACTCAGACTGCCCATGGTTTGCGCGGCGTGTGAGGGCGCGTCTTTCACCAGCGCTTCTTTTACCACGATGGCGCCGTTATCGTAAGGATCAACGTCATCCAGCGGCCACTTGATCGGCACATACGGCGCGCACAGCATGCGCGCGCTTTTTTTCGGCTGATACCACGCACTGCCCATCTGCAACGAAATGGACAGGTCGCGCAGCAGGCGGTTATCCGTGCCGTCGAGATCCCACATCTTGCGAAACTCGGCGATGCCGCGCGGCGTTTCCAGCGCATTGAGCACATTGGCGTCGATGATGCCCGCCAGCGCACGCCGGTCGCCGCGCTGCAATGATTCCAGCAGCGTCGCGCGAAACTGCACCCAGGTGGCGTCCGTGCTGCCTTCATCCACCGGCGGCAGTTTGCGCGGCGCGGCGGCATTTACGGCCGGCGGCGCCGGTGACTGCGCGTTTGCCGGCAGCGCCAGCGCACACGCCAGCGCCCCAACTACGCCAACCACCAAGTATATTTGTCGTCTGAGATTCATGAGCAGGGACATGTTCATGTGAATATTCTGGGTATACAGGCAAGGTGAGTTGCCAATGTTAAGCGCTGCGGATAATGGATACAACCGCCATCTGGCGCGTACGCCTGATCCTGTAAACTTTTCGTTGAGTACTTAAGCAAAATCATGAGAGCGGATCAGTTATAATTTCCCCGCATCCTTTTGGGGTTAAACCATGAGCGGAAAATCAAGTTCTTCGAGTGGCGGCAAAGCGCACAGGGCAGGGGCGGGATTGACCGCGACTATCGAGCTCACGCCGCGCCTGACGAAGGGACTTAACAACGTAGCAAAGCTCTCTGGCCAGCCTGCCCGTAAAATCGCGTTGAAAGCCGTAGAACAATATATCGAGGATTTGTTCGACGTGCTCGAAGCGAAGCGCATCCTGGCGCGTGGCGAGAAAACCATCCCGTGGAAAGAAGTACAGCGCCGCTGTGGCCTCTTGGAAGGCTGAATTCACGACCGAAGCGCGTCGGCAGTTTGAGCGGCTTGACCGGTCGGTTCAGCGCCGCATCCAGACCTACTTGAACGAAAATGTGCTCGCCGGTGATCCGCGCCACTTCGGTCGCGCGTTAAAGAGGCGACTTGTCGGGGCTGTGGCGATATCGCGTCGGCGACTTCAGGTTGATAGCGAAGCTTGAAGACGCAATCCTCACGGTCATCATCATCAAGACCGGGCATCGCAGCGCGATCTACGAGGACTAGCCAGGATCCTGAGCGGCGATGGCGAAAGCGCTGATCGCCGCCAACCCGAACCGCATACTGTGGTGCAGCAACTGGCCGCATCCCGGCGCGCGCACGCCGGGGTACGTGATAACCGACCGAATGCCGTGGCGCGACATCGACGACGCAGTGGTCATCAATCTGCTGCCGGCCTGAGAGCCCTATGCGGCCGTACACAAGAAATTCTTGTCAGCAATCCAGCGTGATTGTTCGGGTTTTAGCTGGCACTTTTCGCAGCGACTGTGCGGTTGGGTAATTGAATGTCATCTCTGACTCTTGACTCTCGCTGGGCATCTCTCGCGAACTCGTACGATGGCCCCTGTGCCTGCGGTAACACGAAGTCCCTAGAACAGCTTTGAGTCTCTATTCAGCCTGAGTGGTGAACCGACTTCTTCCCTCACCCCTGGCCCCTACCCATGAACCGTAAATATTTTCCATTATTTTCAATGGGTTACAAAAATACGGTTCATGGGCTCAATTCGGGC
>JANMXV010000839.1:0-4822 GCA_031381325.1 Betaproteobacteria bacterium
AATCGCATCGTGTGCTCACCGATGTGTCAGTACATCTCGGAAGATGGCACCCCCGGCGAGTGGCAGCTCGTCAATTTGGGTCGCTTTGCCATGGGCGGAAGTGGCATAGTCTTCGGCGAAGAGACTGCCGTCGAGGCGCGCGGGCGCAAGACCCACCACTGCGCCGGCATCTATCACGATAGCCACGTCGCGGACTACCGCCGCATCACCGATTTCATCAAGTCACTCGGTTCCATACCGGCCATTCAAATTGGGCACTGCGGCCGGCGTGCATCGGCGCATGGACCGTTGCAAGACCGTGCACCGCTAACCGAGCAGGACGCACGTAGCGGCTTGCAGCCGTGGCAAGGCCTTTCACCCAGTGCGCTGCCGGCAAGCCCTGGGGGATCGATTCCGCGTGCGATGGACCGTGACGACATAAGCGCAAACCTCGCCGCCTGGCGCGAGGCCACGCAAAGATCCATCGATGCCGGCTACGATATCTGCGAGATTCACGGCGCGCATGGCTATCTGATTCATCAATTCCTGTCCCCGCTTTCGAATAAGCGCACGGATGGTTACGGCGGCAGCCTCGAGGGTCGAATGCGATTTGCACTCGAAGTCGTCGACGCCGTACGCAGCGTCTGGCCTGCGGACCGGCCGCTGTTCTTCCGCACCTCGGCCGTTGAAGGCGCCGGCGGATTATGGGGCATCGAAGATACGCTCGCGCTGGCGCGCGAGCTCAAGGCGCATGGTGTGGACGTCGTCGACTGCTCGTCCGGTGGAATCTCGGGTGATGGCGCCATGCCTGCGATTCCTCGCGTACCCGGCTATCAGGTCGGGTATTCGCGCGAGATTAGACGAGAGATCGGCATTCCGACGGTTGCAGTGGGTATGATCACCGAGGCGAGCCATGCGGAGACGATCTTGCGCGAGGGGCATGCCGATCTCATTGCGCTCGCGCGTGAGTTAATGGACAACCCCAATTGGCCGCTGCATGCGGCGCGTGCGCTCGGCTATGCTGAACCTCTTGAGCTCGTCCATGCACGCGAAGCGCAACGTCTTCGGCTGCGCGAGCAGCACCGCAAAGAATATCCGCCCGGCACTGAAGTCGAGATCCCGTTCGGCCCCAGCGAACAGGTTTCCTACTCCTGGACGGCGCGTAACGCCGGCCCCAGAGATCGGCGCTAACAGATAACGCTGCACCAGTTTACCGCCACGCCAGGCATTCCAGTGGACGGGTGCCGCCAGCGTGTGTTGGACCATTGCGCTCCCCAACAGCACTGCGGCGACGCATCCGGAGATGCGTCGCCGCAGTGTACGTACAGCCTGCGGTGTTGCCGGCTACGTCATTACCCAACCGCCTTGAGCTGCGCCGGTGCGGCGGCGACCTTGGCGGCCTTCTCTTTGTAGCCAGGCGCTTCGGGACGCATCCAGCTCGTGATCGGCTCCTGCCACGGCGAGTGCGCGCCCTCGTACGCTTTCGGCCCGCGTATGAAATGTTTCGCCTGCTCCAGCGTTTCGATATGCGGCATGTCCATCGGATACAGCTTGTTGAAGCGCGGCCGCGGTCCGGCCTTGGAGACGAAGCCATAGAGTGAATGGCCGACAACCTCTTCGGCGAGCCACACCGCTTCGATGAGCTTGTACAAATCGACGCCGGTGTCGATACCCATCTCTTCGAACATGTGCATCACGTCTTCGGTGGCGATCATCATGGCTGCGCGTCCGTTGCCGCAATACGGGCAACCGGCCATGCCGCCGATGGTGGTTTGCAAACGCATGGTGTCGCTGCTATCGAGCTGCTTCATCCCGGCATAGATGGAAGCGAGCCCAACACCGCGACCGTTGTGCAAATGCAGGTTGAAGTCTTTGATCGAGGGCCAGCGTTCCTTGATGCCCGCTACCGTGCGCTCGACCTGATGCGGCATGCACCAACTGGTCGCATCGGCCATGCCGATCTTGGTAACCTTGATGCCAGCTTCGTCCCACATCCGATACATTTTGTCGAACATCAGCATGTGTTGTTCAAACGGCGCTTCACCAATCCAGTTGGATCCCCAGACGTTGCTGATGGACATACCGGCTTCGGTCACACCCTTCTCCGCCGCCTTCTCGATCTGTTTCGGCCACACGGCCATCTGCTGCGCCTGCGTGCGATTGGTATTGCGCTGGGCGAAGACGTCGCACATGTCGACGCGGGTAAAGGACTCGCTCACCTTTGGGCTAAGCGGCGGGGTGTACTCCTTCGCGCGCTCGTTGCCTCTATCGTTCAAAGCGGTATAGGTGTAGCGCACGCCCGGCTTGGGTGTGAAGCCCTGCATGAGCTCGTCCACCTTTGCCATTTGCGGCGTATATTTGGGACTTACGAAAGAACCGACGTTGATCTCCCGCAGTCCTGTCTCGGACAGGGCATTGAGCAGACGAATCTTTGCTGCGATAGGAATATCGGCACTCTCGATCTGCAATCCGTCGCGCATGCCTTCTTCTGTGTGAAGTATCTTTGGATAACTAGCCATGGTGGGCTCCTTGGTGTGAACTGAACTAGGGGATGGGATGAATCCGTGTTTCTGACCTCGATGATCTGTGCAACACAATCTACAACGCGTAGGGTCCTCCCGTATCGATGGGCACTGTCCGCCTTCATCGTCCGTCAGCAGGAGAACGAAACCTAAGAATAGCACAGGCGCGCGGCTACGATGCGTCAGGCCTGTTTCTCGGGCTCGGCCGGGGCGGCGGCGGAATGGCCCAACGGCTATGTGCAGGAAGGCGCCTGCTACCTCGTCCTGCGCTTCGCCGGCGACCACGAGCGGCACTTGGAAACTATTGCGAAGCTGCGCCGGACGCTGCCCTCATTTATCCTTCCTCAGTGAGGACTTCCTTGCGTTTTTTCCGCAATGCCGGAAGCATGAATAACAGCAACAGAACACCGGTAGCCGCCATGAAGCCGCCGCTGATCGGCCGTGTAAAGAAGACCATCGGGTCGCCATCCGATAACAGCATCGAGCGTCGCAAGTTCTCCTCCATTAACGGCCCCAGCACCATCGCAAGAATCAAGGGCGGGAACGAGCACCCCAGCTTCACCAGGATGTAGCCTGCAAAACCAAAAAACGCCATCAGCAAAACATCAGTCCCGGAGGTGTTCAGGCTGTAGATGCCGATCCCCATCATGGTCATGATGATAGGAAACAGCAGGCGGTAGGGCACCTGCAGCAGCTTGACCCAGATGCCGATCAACGGCAGGTTGAGGAGCAGCAACATCAGGTTGCCGATCCACATGCTCGCAATCAGTCCCCAGAATAAATCGGGTCGCGATGTCATGACCTGCGGCCCGGGCGTAATGCCATGCACCATCATGGCGCCCAACATCAATGCCATCGATGCACTGCCGGGGATGCCCAAGGTCAGCATCGGCACAAAGGTCGTCTGCGCACAGGCATTGTTGGCGGTTTCCGGCCCAGCCACACCTTCGATGGCGCCTTTGCCAAAGCGCGAGGGGTCCTTAGCGAGCTTTTTCTCCGCCATGTAGGACGTGAACGCACTGATGGTGCCGCCCAGGCCCGGCAGCGGCCCGAACACGGCGCCAATGGAAGTAGCACGCAACATAGGCCCGAAACTGATCTTCAAGTCCTCCCAGCGTGGCATCAACCCTTTAATTTCCCCCTTCAAAATGGTGGAGGTCATCTGTGCGCCCCCGAGATTCTTGACAATCTCGGTCAAGCCGAACACGCCCATGGCCACTACCGCGATTCCAACACCATCGCTTAACTCGGGAACGCCGAAAGTGAAGCGTGACTTGCCCGAACTGACGTCGATTCCGACGATCCCGATAAGCAGTCCCGCAATAACCATCGCCAGCGACTTGAGCAAAGAGCCTGAACCCACGACCGAAGCACAAACCAGAGCCATCACCATCAGCGAGAAATATTCCGGCGAGCCGAACTTGAGCGCGATCGACGCGAGCGGCGGGCCGACGAGCGCTATGAGCAGGGTGCCTATGCAACCCGCGAAAAACGAGCCAATAGCTGCAATCGCCAAGGCGGGACCTGCTCTGCCTTGCTGGGCCATCGGATGGCCGTCGAGCAGGGTGACCACCGAGGACCCCTCGCCGGGCAGATTGACCAGTATCGCCGTTGTCGAACCGCCGTAATCAGAGCCGTAATAGATTCCCGCCAACATGATGAGGGCCGACACCGGCGGCAGCGTGTAGGTCAGCGGCAGCAGCATTGCCATGGTGGCCAACGGGCCTATGCCCGGCAATACGCCGATCAGCGTGCCGAGGAAAACCCCCAGGAAGCAATACATCAGGTTCGGCAGCGTGAGCGCCACGCTGAACCCCAGTACTAAATTTTGCAGGAGTTGATCCATCACTGGCTCCACCAAAACAGCCGGTACGGCAGACCGAGGCCGTAGGAGAATATGGCCACGGCGCCTGCGGTGACGACAATGCTGAGCACGATGGTCTCCCGCCAATGCACGTCTTTATGTGCGAGCGCACAACCGATGATCAGCACGATCAGGGACGGCACAAACCCAAACTCTGCCTCCATCATTACTGCGAATAGTGCAAGCGTTGCTGTTAACACAAGCCAGGGCCGGAAAGCCCACGAGGCTAGCCCCAGGCCCTGATTGTCGTCGCCCTGTATCTTGAACATCTTGAACGAGAGGCCGCCAATGACCACCCCGAAACCCATCAGGATGCCCCCCAGCCAGGTGGGAAAATAGCCAGGGCCCATTTGCAACGCGCTACCCATCTCATAATCCCGCGACAAATGAATCGCCAGCGCCCCCAACGCAATAAAGAGGATCCCGCACCAAAAGTCCTGGGGATTCTTGATTTTCA
>JANMXV010000866.1:0-1200 GCA_031381325.1 Betaproteobacteria bacterium
GAGGAAATCAGCGAAGTGCGCGCGGGCGATATTGCCGCGTGCGTGGGATTAAAAGAGGTGATTACCGGCGAGACGCTGTGCGATCCCGACCACACCATTATTCTGGAACGCATGATATTCCCGGAGCCGGTGATTTCGCAGGCCGTCGAACCGAAGACCAAGGCCGATCAGGAGAAGATGGGCATAGCGTTGCAGCGGCTTGCGCGCGAAGACCCGTCGTTCCGTGTGCGTACTGACGAAGAAACAGGCCAGACCATCATTTCCGGCATGGGTGAGTTGCACCTGGAGATTATTGTCGATCGCATGAAGCGCGAGTTCAGCGTCGACGCGTCGGTCGGCAAGCCGCAGGTGGCGTATCGCGAAACCATCAAGAAATCCTGCGACAGAGTCGAAGGCAAGTTTGTCAAACAGTCCGGTGGCCGCGGTCAATATGGTCACGTATGGCTCAAAGTCGAGCCGAACGAGAAGGGCAAGGGTTTTGAATTCGTCGACGCCATCAAGGGTGGCTCGGTGCCGCGTGAATACATTCCCGCGGTGCAAAAGGGTGTCGTCGATACCATACCCAACGGCGTGCTGGCGGGCTTCCCCGTGGTCGACGTGAAAGTGACGTTGCTCGACGGCTCGTTCCACGAAGTGGACTCGAACGAAAACGCCTTCAAGATGGCGGGCTCCATGGCGTTTAAGGAAGGCATGCGCCGTGCCAGTCCGGCATTGCTTGAGCCGATCATGGACGTGGAAGTGGAAACGCCTGAAGATTTCATGGGCAACGTGGTGGGTGACTTGAATTCCCGCCGTGGCGTGATTATGGGCATGGACGATATCTCCGGCGGTGGCAAGACCGTGCGCGCAGAGGTGCCGTTGTCGGACATGTTTGGCTACTCGACGACGCTGCGCTCGTTGTCGCAAGGCCGTGCAACCTACACCATGGAATTTAAGCACTATTCAGAGGCTCCGCGCAACGTGGCTGAAGCGATCATCACCAAGCACACGGGTAAAGACGACAAGAAATAAGGGAATGGAAGGAACTGACTATGGCCAAGGGTAAATTTGAGCGGACCTAACCGCACGTAAACGTGGGGACAATAGGCCACGTTGATCACGGTAAAACGACGCTGACGGCGGCGCTGACGCACGTGCTGAGCAAAAAGTATGGGGGTGAAGCGAAGAACTACGACCAGATCGACGCTGCCCCGGAAGAAA
>JANMXV010000114.1:0-27069 GCA_031381325.1 Betaproteobacteria bacterium
CGACCGCTTCCCCGCCATCGTCGCACCGAGTTTCCGCATGATTCAGAAACTCCACCTGCAAATCCAAAACCTCCGCCGGACGCGCGACCTGTTGCTGCCGCGTCTGCTATCGGGGCAGTTGGCTGTCAGCGCCAACGGCGCGCCGTCATATCAGCCTGGGGCAACGCCCCAGGCTGAAAGCCCGCCCCATCCCATCGCCCATGCCTCATTCATCATCCCATCACAAACAATGCCGCACGGATGAACCGCGCCGTTGGCGCTCGTGGTTTGTTTGTGAACATTTTCCTGGGGCAACGCCCCAGGCTGGTATGAATTGGGCCTTTGGCCCACAATTTCGTCTTGCCTCAATCCTTGGGGCAACGCCCCAGGCTGGTATAGATCGGGCCTTTGGCCCAAAATCTATGCCATGCCGCAATCTCTGAGCCTTGTTGTCGTTCACGTTGTTTTCAGCACAAAGGAGCGCAGCCCGCTGCTCGATGCCAACACGCGGCCAAAACTTCATGCTTACCTTGCTACCGTCGCGCGCAATGCCGGCTGCGAATGTTACCGGGCGGGCGGCGTGGCCGACCATGTGCATCTTGCCATCCGTTTGTCGCGCACCCTCACCATTGCCGATCTGGTAGAGAACCTGAAGACCTCGTCGTCCAAATGGCTGAAAACTCAAGCGCCCGAGCTCACGGCATTTTCATGGCAACGCGGCTACGGCTGCTTCTCGGTTAGTCGGACGGATTTGGATTCACTCTGCGCTTACATTGACAAGCAGGAGGAGCATCATCGAACACAGACGATGCAGGAGGAGTATCGGATGTTCCTGAAAAAATACGGCGTCGAATACGACGAGGCTTATGTTTGGGATTGACCCATGAGCGCTCACGCCTACACCGAAGACCAGCTAGCCGAACAGCCCGCCATCGCGTTGTTCGCGGAGCTAGGCTGGACCACGGTATCGGCATTGGACGAAAATACTGTGGAGTTATCCCACCCGATCCATCGCCTCAGCATTGGTGGAACCTGGGCTACTGCGCCGTCCTTTCCGCCGCCGGCGGCGCTCCAATATTAAACACCTCATCCACCTTCAGCGTGCGCGGCAGGTTATGCGCGATGAACAGCAGCGTCACTTGGCCCTTCAACTGATTGATGGTCTGCGCGAATTGTTCAGCGGTTTGTTGATCGAGGCCGCTGGTGGCTTCATCAAAGATCAGTATCTTCGGGCGCTTGAGCAGCGCGCGGGCGATGGCAATACGCTGCTTCTGCCCGCCGGATAACCCTACACCGTGTTCGCCAATATGGGTTTGATAGCCCTGGGGCATTTTTTCAATCACGTCGTGGATTTCCGCCATGCGGCAGGCATTGATCACATCCTCGAATGCCGCGTGCGGGCTGGCCATGCTGAGATTTTCATAAACGGTGTTGGCAAACAGCACGGTGTCCTGCGGCACTACGCCATAATATTGGCGTAGCTCATTGGCCGACAAATGGCGGATATCGCGGCCGTCGATCTCGATGCGGCCATCTTCCGCCGGATAAAAACCTTGCAGCAGCTTGGCCAGCGTGCTCTTGCCGCAGCCGGAGGGACCGGTAATTACAGTCAGTTGGCCGGGCTTCAACGTGAGCGACAGATCGCGGTAAAGGTAGGCATGATTTTCGCTGTAGCGAAACGACAGCCCCGTGATGACGATCTGCCCTGCGCCGCCCGGCGCACGCGAGGGCGTGAGTGTGTACGGCTCGGCGGGTGCATCCATCAAGTCGCCGAGGCGTTTGACGGCGATGTTGGCTTGCTGAAACTCCTGCCACAGCGAAGCCAGCCGCAGCATCGGCTGCGCCATACGGCTGGCGAACATCTGAAAGGCCACCAGCATGCCGATGGTGAAGCCGTCATTCTGCATCACGATCAACGCGCCCACGCACAGGATAGCCAGCGTTTGCGTTTGCTCAATGGCGTTGGCCAGCGTGTTGGTGGTATTGGAAAGCTGGCGCGTTTTAAATCCCGCGGCAAGGTACGCGGCCAGCAGATCGTCGTAACGCTTTTCCAGATAGGGTTCCATCTGCAGTGACTTCACCGTTTCCATGCCCACCACGTATTCCGTGAGAAACGCCTGATTGCGCGCGCCGAGCAGAAACTGTTCGTTCACGCGCCGGCGCAGCAGCGGTGTGATCACGATGCTGAGTATCGCCAGCAAGGCGACAGTGCCCACGGCTATCAACGAGAGCTGCCAGCTATACCAGAACATCACCGCCAGAAACACGAACAGAAACGGCAGATCCAAAAACAGCGTGACCGCCGCGCCGCTGATGAATTGCCGGATGGTTTCCACCCCGTGCATGCGCGCAATCAGCGTGCCGGTGGGGCGTTGTTCGAAATAGCGCAGGTGCAGCCGCAGCAGATGCCGGTACACCTGACTGCCCAGTACGGCATCAATGCGGTTGCCCGTATGCAGAACGAAATACTGTCGCAGCCAGGTTAAAAAAGCGTTGAAAAACAAGAAGATCACCAACCCTATCCCAATGGCAATCAGGGTGCTTTGCGTCTGATGCACCACCACCTTATCGATGATCACTTGCGTAAACAGCGGCGTGCTCAGCCCTACCAGCTGCAGCACCAGCGAGGCGATCAGCACGTCGCGCCAGATGGTTTTGTGCTTGAGCAGTTCCGGCAGAAACCAGCGAAAGCCGAATTTCTTCGGTTCGCGCGACCACAGGTCGTCGTCGGGCGAGGTGCGCTTGGCTTCATGCGCCACCAGCAGTACCACCGGCTCGAAGCGTTGATCAAATTCCGCTACGGCGATGGTTTCGGCTGCGTTGCTTTGCGCGCGAAAATGCAGCAGGCGTTCGCCATCGACTCTAATCACGAGCGCAGGTCTGGCGGTGGCTACAGCGTCGGTATCCTCCGGCGCGCCGGCAGCAGGCTCGCGCAACAGCGCCACAAACGGATAAGTCAGATCCGCAAGCTTGCGGCGCGCGGTATCACAGCGCCCCACCTTGAAGCCCAACGCCGTGGCGGCTTCGGTAAAAGTGGTTTCCGAATGGGGCGGCGGATGCTGTTGCGTGACCAGCGAGGGGTCGAAAGGAAGTTTATGCAGTTGGCACAGGCTGCCGAGCAGCCACACCATGTCTTGCGACAGCCACAATCGGTTCACGCATGCTCCCCGCGCTGCCGATCATAACGCGTGTCGGCGCGGCTGTTTAAATTGTTGTGGCAGGCAATATACCAAACAATAGCAATGCATCTGAACGCCGAAAAATCCGCGGCGGCGTCAATTCAGTTTATACGGCGGCACCCCCTGCACCTGTGGCGGCAGCGCGAAATCCGCGTCTATCGCGAGCTTGATATCCCAATCGGACTGCGCCACGGCATCGACCAGCAGCTTGGAGATCATGTGCAGCAAGCCGGTGTTCACACCCAGGTCGATGCCCTGCCCCTGTTCCGGATGCAAGCTCAGCAACTGTTGCTGTTGATCGGGCTGCTTGCCGGTAATGCGCGATAACAGCACGGGCGCGGCGCCCAGCGGCAACACGCTCACACCTTCTTCGTACGGCTTGGCGAACTCGCCGCCGCTCACCGCGTTGGCGTGTTGAAAGCCGATCATTGCACGGCGCACATTTTCGTCGGCGTGCTGCGCCGCAGACGGGTCGCGTTCCAGCATTTTGAGCAACACGGTCCACAGCAGCTTGACGTAGCGGCGCGTGAGCCAAAAGCGAAACTCGGCGCGCTCGGTGGACAAAATGCGCAGCAGGATGCGATCTTCCTGCGCGTTGTACACCATCTGTATCTGGTGAATGTTCATGAGGCGTGAGCTTACCGCCCCACTCACATGACGTAAAGTCTCTCAGTGCAGATCAGTGCAGCGCCAGCTTCGCGAACGTAAACCCGCCGCCCTTGCTGATATCCACTTGAATCGCATCGTTCGCCGCGAACTTGCCCTCCAGTATCGCCTTGGCGAGCGGATTCTCCAGTTGCGCCTGTATCGCGCGCTTCAACGGCCGTGCGCCATAAATCGGATCAAACCCCGCCGCCGCCAGTTCACCCAGCGCGGCATCGCTAACATCCAGCTTCATGTCCAGCGCGGCCAAACGTTGCTTGAGATGGTCGAGTTGTATTTTCGCGATCGAGCGGATGTTTTTCTCATCAAGCCCATGGAACACCACGATCTCGTCGATGCGGTTGATGAACTCCGGCCGGAAATGCGCCTTCACCTCGCCCAGCACCGCGAGCTTGATCACCTGATAGTCGTCACCCTGCATCTGCTGGATCATGTGCGAGCCCATGTTCGAGGTCATTACAATCACCGTGTTTTTGAAATCCACGGTGCGTCCCTGACCATCTGTCAGGCGACCGTCGTCCAGCACCTGCAGTAGCACATTGAATACATCCGGATGCGCCTTTTCGATTTCGTCGAGCAATATCACCGAGTACGGCTTGCGGCGCACGGCTTCGGTTAAATAGCCGCCTTCCTCGTAGCCCACGTAACCCGGCGGCGCGCCGATCAAGCGCGCGACCGAATGCTTTTCCATGAATTCCGACATGTCGATGCGTATCAAATGATCTTCCGCATCGAACAGGAATTCCGCCAGCGTCTTGCACAATTCCGTCTTGCCCACGCCGGTGGGGCCGAGAAACAGGAACGAACCGTACGGCCGTTTCGGATCGCCCAGCCCCGCGCGCGAGCGGCGAATGGCGTCCGCCACCAGGCGCACTGCTTCGTCCTGACCGATCACGCGCGCATGCAAACGCTCCTCCATCTTGAGCAATTTTTCGCGTTCGCCCTGCATCATGCGCGACACGGGTATGCCCGTCGCGCGCGACACCACCTCGGCAATTTCCTCGGTGCCCACCTGCGTGCGCAAGAGCGTGTGTTTAAAGTCGCCGCCCGCCTTCTCCGCCTGTTTCAGTTGCGCTTCGAGTTGCGGCAACTTGCCGTATTGCAACTCAGCCACCTTGTCGAGCTTGCCTTCGCGTTGCAGCTTGACGATATCGGCGCGCGCGCGCTCGATTTCTTCTTTGACGTGGGCGCTGCCCTGCACCTGCGCCTTTTCGGCTTTCCAGATTTCTTCGAGATCGGCGTACTCGCGTCCGAGGGTTTTGATTTCCGCTTCGATCAGCGCCAGGCGTTTTTTCGACGCGTCGTCTTTTTCCCGCTTGACTGCTTCACGCTCGATCTTCAACTGGATCAGGCGGCGGTCGAGCTTGTCCATGACTTCCGGCTTGGAATCGATTTCCATCTTGACGCGCGATGCCGCCTCGTCAATCAGATCAATCGCCTTGTCCGGCAGGAAACGGTCGGTGATGTAGCGGTGCGACAACTCCGCCGCTGCGACGATGGCCGGATCGGTGATAGCCACGCCGTGATGCAATTCGTATTTTTCCTGCAAACCGCGCAGGATGGCGATGGTGCTTTCCACGCTGGGTTCATCCACCAGCACTTTTTGAAAGCGGCGCTCCAGCGCGGCATCTTTCTCGACGTATTTGCGGTATTCATCGAGCGTGGTCGCGCCCACGCAATGCAGTTCGCCTCGTGCCAGCGCGGGCTTCAACATATTGCCGGCATCGATCGCGCCTTCGGCCTTGCCGGCCCCTACCATGGTGTGCAATTCATCAATAAACACAATCGTCTGACCTTCATCCTGCGCGATTTCCTTGAGCACGGATTTGAGCCGCTCTTCAAATTCGCCGCGGTACTTGGCGCCCGCCAGCAGCGATGCCATATCCAGCGACAGCACGCGCTTGTTCTTCAAGGTCTCCGGCACTTCACCATTGACGATGCGCTGCGCGAGGCCTTCGACAATGGCGGTCTTGCCCACGCCGGGTTCGCCGATCAGCACGGGATTGTTCTTGGTGCGGCGTTGCAGAATCTGGATCACGCGGCGAATTTCATCGTCGCGGCCGATCACCGGATCAAGCTTGCCCGCGCTCGCGCGCTCGGTGAGATCCATGGTGTATTTCTTCAGTGACTCGCGGCTGCCTTCGGCTTCGGCGCTTTGCACGCCATCGCCGCCGCGCACCGCGGCTATCGCCTGCTCCAGCGGCTGACGCGTCACGCCGCTCTGCTTGAGCAAGCGCCCGGTCTCGCCTTTGTCCTGCGTCAACGCCAGCAGAAACATCTCCGAGGCGACAAATTGATCGTCGCGCTTTTGCGCTTCCTTGTCGGTCACATTCAGCAGGTTGGTTAGATCGCGCGACACACTGACTTCACCGCCCGCGCCCTCCACCTTGGGCAGACGCTCCAGCGCCTGCGTGAGCGCACTGCGCAATGCAGGCACGTTCGCGCCCGCGCGTCCCAGCAGCGACGCCGTGCCGCCGTCCTCCTGCTGGATCAGCGCGTGCAGCAAATGCTGCGGTTCGATGTACGGATTGTCATGCCGCACCGCCGCGCTTTGCGCGTCCGAGAAGGCCTGCTGGAACTTGGTGGTAAATTTGTCGAATCGCATAGCGCCCCGCCTGTTTCATGTCTATAGCTTCAAACATGGGGGCCGCACGCGTGGAATCAAGGCGCTGCGAGAAAGTCATAACAGCGCCCGCTCACAGAGCAACTTTAACTATTTGTTTTTAAAGAATAATTGTTAGCGGCAGGGCGCACGGAAATACACCCAGAAAAATCAAAACCCTTTTTTGCCACAGATGAACACAGATGAACACAGATAACTTCAAGACCTAAAAAATGTTTTGGGTTTTAATCTGTGTTCATCTGTGTTCATCTGTGGCTAAATCGAATTTGACTTACCGCCGGGCCAATGCAGCAATGTGCCTCAGCAGTTCACTCTCTTCGTACGGTTTGCCGAGAAAAACATCCACCCCCAATTCCGCAGCGTGCTGGCGATGCTTCTCTGCGGTGCGCGAGGTGATCATAATGATCGGCAGACCTTTCAGGGTTTCTTCCGCGCGCACGCTGCGCGTGAGATCGAAGCCGTCCATACGCGGCATTTCCACGTCGGTGATCATCACGTCGGGCACTTGATCGCGCATTTTCTCCAGCGCTTCGATGCCGTCTTTGGCCACCAGCACGATGTAGCCCTCGCGCGTGAGCAGGCGCCCGGTGATTTTGCGCACCGTCAGCGAATCATCCACCACCAGCACGCTGCGCTGACGTTCCGGTTCGGCTTCAGCAGGTGCGGCTATCGGCGCGCCAGAACCATCCGCTTTTACGTTTGCCGCCGCTTCAATGTGCCGCAACGACAGCACCACCGGGTTCAATATCAGCACAGTCTCGCCGGAGCCCAGCACTGCCGCGCCGGTGACACCGGGCACGCGCGCGAGTTGCGCGCCGATGTTCTTGATCACAATCTCCTGACCGCCAACGATGTCATCAACCTGAATCGCGGCACGATTGGCGCCGCTGCGCAGCAACACCACTGAACCATACAGCGGCGCACCCCCGTCTGCAACGCCCGTCCCCGCGTCCAGCAGCGTCGCAAGGTGATGAAACGGATAACGCTTACCCTGCCACTCAATCACTTGCGCGCCGTGCGCCGCGCCCAACACGTCAGCCTTAAGACGCTGCACCTGCTCCACCATCATGGTCGGCACGCCATAGTAGCTGCCACCCAGGCGCATCACCACCGCCTGCAACACCGACAGCGTCAACGGCAGATGAATGGTAAACGTGGTGCCTTTGCCGCGCTGGAAACTGGTGCCCACGCGACCGCTCAGCGCGGTGATTTCACTCATTACCACATCCATGCCGACACCGCGTCCCGCGTCGGTGGTGACCGCGCCCGCAGTGCTGAATCCGGAGCGGAAAATAAAGTTGCCGATCTGCTGATCGGTCAGGCGTTCGTTCTCGCGCATCAGGCCCACGCTGATGGCTTTTTCGCGTATGCGCTCGAGGTTCAGGCCCGCGCCGTCGTCGGTCAGCGTGAGTACTACTTCGTTGCCTTCCTGTCGCACTTCAATGCGCAACGCACCCGCTTCGGGTTTGCCGGCTTGCGCGCGCACCGGCGGCGCTTCGATGCCGTGGACGATGGCGTTGCGCAGCAAGTGCTCCATCGGCGCCGCAATGCGTTCGATCACGCCGCGATCCACTTCAACGTGACCGCCGCTGATGTCGAGTTCGACGCGCTTGCCGTTATCCTTGGCGGAGAGCCGCGCGACTCTAAACAGGCGGTCGGAAATGCTGGAAAACGGCACCATGCGTATCGCCATCAAATCCTGCTGCACGTCACGCGTGATTTGCGCCTGCGAGGCGAGCGCCTTCTCGCCTTCGTCAAGGTCGCGCGCCAGATTGTGCTGCACCGTGGCCACGTCATTCACACTCTCGGCCATCAGGCGCGTCAACTCCTGCAGGCGCGTGAAGCGGTCGAATTCCAGCGGATCAAATTTATCGCCGCTGGCTTCCGGCTGCGGCGTAAAGCGCGACTGCATCTGCGTTTCGGCCTGAATTTCGAGTTCGCGCAACTGCGCGCGCAGGCGGCCGATGTTCTCGGTCAAATCACGCAGCGAGCCGCGCGCGCTGCGCAACTCGGCTGACACGCGCGCACGCGCGATGCTCACCTCGCCCGCCTGATTCGCCAGCCGGTCGATCAGATCGGCGCGCACCCGGATCAACGGCCGCTGCACGCCTGCGACCGGGTGTCCGGCAGCAGCCTCTGCAACCGCCGCAGACTGCATCGGTATGGATTGCGTCATGTCGCCCGATGCGGCCGCCATGTGCATGGTGCGCGCCATCTCTTCCATGGCGGGCGTTAGCGGCGTTAGCGGCGCAGCTTCATCGTCCGGCGCATCCGGCTCCGTGCCCTGCAACTGCCCAATCAACATGCCGATGCGATCAAATGACGTTTCCAGATCGTCGAACAGGTGATCCGGAATCGCCGGCAGCAACTGCGCGTTTTCGATGCGCGACTCCATGCTGTGCGTCAACTGACCCAGCGCCATCGCACCCGCCATACGCGAGCTGCCCTTCAAGGTATGCAGCAAGCGCTTGAGCGACTGCGGCACCAACTGATCGCCGGGACGCGCGCGCCAGTCGCGCAGATCCTGCCCGACCTGCGGCACCAGTTCCGCGGCTTCCTCAAGGAAAATCTGCAACAACTGCGGATCGATGTCATCCTTGAGCCGGTATTCACGCCGTTCAATGCCCCCACCCTCGGCGGGCGACGACATCAACATCATCTGTGCGCCCATGTCATTCGCCGGCGGCTGCGCCAGCGCAGCCGCTTCCAGCACCGGCGCCGCGGTAATAGCAAGTATCGCCGCGGTTGAATCCGCCATGAAATCCAGCGCCGCGCCCATCGTCAGCGTTTCGGCAGGCGGCGCTTCGACTGCGGCGGGCACGGTTGCCGGCACCGCCGCTTCGGGACGCGCCAGTTTCACAGCGTCGAGCGCGTTAACCAGTTCATCCTGCACCACTGGCGCTTGCGGCACGGCAATACTGGCGACCTGCGCGGACAGCGCCGCTACCGCACGCCCGATCACGGCGCGCGCTTCATCGGGCGGCGCGACATCGAGATCGACCGCGCTTTGCAGCACGCGTTCGAGGCTTGCGCCCAGCGTGCGTATCGCGGTAAACCCCGCAGTACCCGAGATACCGCTGAGTGTGTGCGCCGCGCGCAGAAATTCAGGCTCAATCTTCGCGCCGTTTTGCAGGCGAAGATTCTGTGCTTCAAGCACGCTCGCGTTCTGGCGCGCCTCCGGCAGCATGATCTCGTAGAGCGCGCGGCTGACGCTCACATCGCCCACCAGTACGGTATCGCTGACAGCCGGCGGCTCAGGCGACGGCGGTGCTACCTCGGTCTCTATGGGCAACGCTAGGCCAGCACGTAATTTCTCTGAAAAATCCACAATTTGTGATGCATTTACGCGCGCTTGTTTGTGCTCGCGCAGCTCGTCTATCCAGCGCGTGAAATCAGTGTGCGCATGCTCGATAAGCCGGTACAGATCGGGTATGCCGGGGCGCTGCTCCGCAACCATTTCATTCAATACTTGCTCCACCGCCCACGCCGCTTCGCCGATATTTTTCAGGCCGACCATGCGGCCGCTGCCCTTTAACGTATGAAACGCGCGGCGCAACGTGGTGAGAAGTTCCTGATCCTGCGGATTACTGCTACTTTGCGGCGCGGTGTCGGCGATGGTGGTGAGCACTTCGCCCGCTTCTTCGAGGAAGATGTCGAGCATTTCCGCATCGGTGTCGCCCGCGCCATCCAGCGGCACGTCTTCCGGCGGCAGATATTCCAGCGACAGCGCCGCTGCGGGCGCTTCCTCCAGCGGTGCTTTCTCCGCCGATGTCAACTGCACAGGCGGTGTTTCCAGCAACGGCACTACCGGAATTCCCGCCGCTACCGGTTCGGGTGCAAAATCCAGCGCTGTTGCATGCGGCGTCAGTGTGCCCAAACCCTGCGCAAGTGTTGCCGGCCCGTGCTTGGCCGCATCGACGAATGCCGACAGTGCCGCCAAGCGCCCGGCGAGCGTGCGCTGGTCCGCATCAGCGCACGCGGCGCCTTGCGCATAGCGCAACACGTCAACGCGGCAGTGCTCAGCCAGCGCCGCGGCATCCGCATGCCCCAGCACACTCAGCGCGCCCGCCGCCTGCCGAAAAGGCTTGTCGAGCCCCGCAATGGCGCCGGGATTGCGCGTATCGCGAAACCAGCCGTCGAGCGTCAGTTCGATATCGCGCAGCCCGCGACCGATCTCTACAAGCACCAGCGCGTTGTGTTGCGCCGATTGCGCCTGCCGCACTTGATCGTCGAACAATTGCGCGGGCGGCAATGCGCCCAGCGCTTGCGGGGCCTCCACGCTCACCTTCACGCGCGCAGCCATATTGCGCGCACGCGCCGCGAAGGTGGCGCCGAGCGGGTGTTCTGCCGCGAATGCCGTGCCGGGCGCGTTGTCCCCTGCGAGCGCCTGTTCAAGCAGCAGCAGCGCGCACGCGCCTTCCAGAGCGGCGGCGTCATGCAGCTTCGCGCCCGGCTGTGCGAGATGCCCGGCGGCCTCGGCCATTTGCACCACCAGCGCGGTGAGTGCCGGTTCGCCCAGCGCCTCGCAGGCGCCGGCCAGCGCTCGCGCGCGTTGCTCGAATTCGGCGAAGCTGCCCGTGCCTGCCGCGGATTGGCTCCACAGCGCCTGCAAGCCATCGGCACGCTGACGCGCTTCGGCAGCCGCTTCGGCGCTGAACCCGTTTGCCGTGGCCGCATCATCGATCTCAAGCATGCCTTGCAAGCCGTACACGCGCTGTACCTCACTGACCAGCGCACTCACCAGCGGCAGGGTGTTGGACTGCGGCTGCGCGCGCGCAGCCAGGTACAACGCATCGCGCAACAGCGCTTGCGGCACTTCGGCAGGCCCCTGCACCAGGCGGCCCAACTGCAAATTGAGTTGTGTTACCAGACGGCGCACCAGCACATCCGCTTCAAGCCCGCCCTGCTGCACGGCCTCGAGCACGCCGCGCGCAATCCACCACAGCCGCCGTGCGGCCCCGCTGTTTTGCGCACCCTCAACACGCTTGACGGCGGCTGCTACTTGCTTAAGGCCGGCGATGTCGTCCTTGCGCAGCCATTGCAATAGCCCGGCTTCGAGCACGCGCCGCGCGCCGCGCAACTCGTCGGCATTTAACGACGCGGCATCCGCGCGATCTCCCGGATGTGCGTTCAAATCGGGAAAAAACAGATCGCTCTGATTGGGTTGCTCAACGCCGCGCGCGCGCTGTATCGCCTCATACGCCGGCCACAAACGCATGGGCTGATCGCGGCGTCCGGCAATCAACGCATTCATGTAGGCCGATAGCGCTACAACGCCGCTGGAAAACGCAGCGGCGCGTGCGTCGCTGCCCGCAGTAAAAGCAGGCGCGGCCGCAGACGACGTTGCGGCGAGCGGAATCAACGCCCCCAGCTCGGTACTGAATTGCATCAACGCACGATGATTGACCACTTGCATCGCGGCATGAGCCGAGCGCCAATGGCGCTGCGCCGCGGCTGCGCCTTCGTCACCGCCAGCGGCAAGGCCTCCTGCTGCCGCTTGCAACGCCTCGCGCACGGCGTCGCGCACCGTGGCCAGGGACTGAATCATCGAGGGAGACGCAGTGCTCATGGATACACGTAACTATTTGTTTTTATATCGTTTTTCAACCACAGTCCTAGCGCCTTTATTACACTTTAAAGCGCGATACCGAGGCCTTAAGTTGACGCGCACGCGCCGCCAGTTCCTTGATCGTGGCAGCGGTTTCATTGGTACCCATGGTGGCCTCGCTGGTCAGGGTTAGCGAGTTATGCATGCTCTTGGCGACTTCGCGTGCAATATCCACCTGCATTTCCGTACTCACTGCGATGTTCTGAATACGCTCGGCCAATTCCTTGGTTACGGTATCGATCTCCGACAGTGCGCTGCCCGCGGCGTCGGAAAGCTGTGCGCCTTCCACCACGCCCTGCGTGCTCTTTTCCATGGCCGCTACCGCGTCCTGCGTATCCGCCTGAATCGCTTTGACAATGGCGCCGATTTGTTTGGTTGCTTCGGAAGAACGTTCCGCCAGGCGCTGCACTTCTTCAGCCACCACCGCAAAGCCGCGGCCCGCCTCGCCCGCAGTTGCCGCTTGAATCGCGGCGTTCAAGGCCAGCACGTTGGTCTGCTCGGTAATATCCGAAATGAGTTCGACGATCTCGCCGATCTCCTGCGACGATTCACCCAGGCGCTTGATGCGCTTTGAAGTCTCCTGGATCTGGTCGCGAATCTGGTTCATCGACTTGATCGAATTTTGCACCGCTTGCGAGCCGCGCTCGGCGGTCACCAGCGATTGGCGCGCGACTTCGGCCGACTGGCCGGCGCTTTTGGACACTTCACCGATGGATTGGGTCATCAGTTCCACCGAATCGCCCGCCTTGCGCAGCTCTTCGCCCTGACTGCTGGCCGTAGTGAGCAGGCGCTGCGATACCATGCTCGCGCCGGCGGCGCCCTTGGTGACTTCGTCCGCTGTTTTGTTCACGCCCGATACCAGGTTGCGCAACTCACCCACCGTCAAATTCACGGAGTCGGCAATCGCGCCGGTAATGTCTTCGGACACGGTGGCCTTGGTGGTGAGATCGCCGTCCGCCAGCGCGCCCATTTCATTCATCAGCCGCAGAATGGCATCCTGATTGCGCTTGTTTTCATCGGCGTCGCGGCGCGCCGCCAATTCACGCTCGTGCGTGGTGCTGATTAACTTGCGGCCGAGCAGAAAAAATCCGATCAACGCACCGGCCACGCACATCGCGGTAAGGCCGAGCATGCGCCACTGAAAATCCTTGAGCGCCGTTATGCGCGCATCGATCAGTTTGCGATGCTCGGTGGACATGGCGCCGTTCAAGCCTTCGACCGCCGCCACTGTTTTAGCCGCCGCCGCCTGCCATTCAGCGCCGGTGGGCAGCGAATCACCGCGCAGCAATGCGCTCAAGTCCAGGGTGCTTTTCAGGGCGTTGGCGGAAGGCGCTTGCAATTGATTGCGCACCTCGGCATTCGCCTCGAACAGCGTGTCGAATGCAAGCCGCATCGCGGTGGTGCGTTCCAGTATCTGCAAGCGCCGCGCTTCGGCTTGCGAACGCGCGTCCGCTGCCGTGCGGTCCGCCACCAGGCTGGCGCCGGCATTGCGTAAATCCACCACGGCGCTAGCCAGCGCGGGCACATCAAAAGTCATCAGCCGCGCCAGATTGTTGGCTTCGATCTGCGGATCCAGCAGTAAATTGGAGCGCGCCGCCACATCCGACATGTGTCCGGCGAGCGCGGCGTCAAGCGCCCCATAGGCCTCGCGTGCCTGATCGGCATCCATCTTTTCAGCGCCCGCTTCGATGCGCGCCCACGCGGCTTTGACCCGGCCCCAACCAGCGGCGGAGCCCAGCAGCGCGCCCGCACGCGCCTCCACGGCGTCTACCGCAGCAACGTTGCCCTTGACCTCGTCCGTCGGCCTGGCGCCGCCGTCGCGTGCCGCAGCGCGATGTTTGCCTGTGCTTTGCATAAGCGCGCGCAATGCGCCCGTGTACTGCGCGCCGACGATTTCGCGCTCGGCAAACGCAATTTCGTCGCGTTGCTTTTGCTCCAGAAACCAGGTGGTGATCGCCACCGGCACCAGAAAAATCACCCCCAGCAGAATCAGAATATTCAAATCCGCCAGGCCCCGCTGACGTGGCATGGGCGGCGTAGTTGACATAGGGTAATGCCCGGTTTTCAATGCATCTTGTTTTGCCATCACGATCCCTCGCAAATTCCGTACGCCAGTCATTATTGTTCTCCGTTCAACCCGGCGCCCCCGCGCCAATATCCATAAACGCAGGGTCGCGAACCAGGCCTGCCATGTTGATTTCGCGGTACTCCCGGCCTTCATGATCGCTGACAATTGCGGAAATCCATGCTTTGTCCGGACGCGCCTCCGCGACGGGACTGAACTCCTGTGCATTGCGCAGCCCGACCACTTTACGCACCAACAGGCCCACATTCAGACTATAGCGCTGCCCGCACAATAGAAATGCACTCGCGGAGCTGCGCGGCGTGACGCCGTAGCCGCAGAAATCCGCCAGATCAACCATGCCGTGCAAACTGCCGCGCACATTGACCAGCCCGTTGTACCAGCGCTGCGTCAAGGGCACTTTGCACAGCCACGGCACGGGCATCACTTCACCGGCGTCCGGCAAGCGCAATAACCACAGCAGGCCGCCGGATTCAAAGGCGAGGCGCGAGCGCAGTGTGTCTTGCGCCGAGGCATTGGCCAGGCGCTTGGCGAGGTTTTCCTGAAATTCGCGGAGTCCGACGCTGCGTGCCATTTCACCCCAGCGCTGTCACTTTTTTTAGCAGGTCCGCACCATCGACCGGCTTGGTAACGTAGGCTTTAGCGCCCTGACGCATGGCCCAAATCTTGTCGGTTTCCTGATTCTTGGTGGTGCAGAGAATGACCGGGATATGTTGGGTCACGGGATCCTGCGTAATGCTGCGACAGGCCTGAAAGCCGTTCAGACCGGGCATTACCACGTCCATTACGATGAGGTCGGGTTTGTCGCTCTTCGCTTTGGCCACGCCTTCTTCGCCGTTGAACGCGAATGCGACCTGATAACCCGCCTTGGTGAGAATTTCGTTCAGGCAGTGGCGTTCCGTCGGGGAATCGTCAACCACCAGTACTCTTTTGATGGGCATGTGTCACAAATCCTTGAGCTTTCTATGAGCTTACAATCAGCTTTCAATGAGTTTTCAATGAGTTTTCAATCAGCGCTCAAATTCACGCGGGTCTTTTCAACCGATGCGCTTCCACCGCCTGCAACAAACTCTCGCGTGTGAACGGTTTGGTCAGGTACTCGGTGGAACCGGCCATCGCGCCGCGCGCACGGTCGAACAGGCCGTCCTTGCTCGACAACATCACAAACGGCACCTTGCGCCAGGTTTCGTTTTGACGCAGCAGCGAACAGGTCTGATAGCCGTCCAGACGCGGCATCATGATGTCGCAAAAGATGATGTCGGGCGAGTGCTCGACAATTTTGGACAACGCATCAAAGCCGTCGTCGGCCAGTATGACCTCGCAGCCGGCCTGCTTCAAAAAGATTTCCGCGCTGCGGCGTATGGTGTTGCTGTCGTCAATCACCATCACCTTGACGCCTGCAAAATTTGATTTTTCGCTCATAGTGTCCGGGCTCGACGACCGGGTAGGATGTCAGGTTCGACGCCCCGCTGGACGCCTCGGTTTTTACGCATGCATATATGTTATCGCGCAACAGGGTATGATAGTAAAAAATTCAGTGAAAACAAACGCGTTTCGATAATTCAGCAAAAAAACGGCATCTGTGGGAACCTGGGTGGATAAAAATCCAGAACGAAGGCGCTCCAATGCGAATTGCGCTGCTTGAAGACGACATATCGCAGGCCAAGCTTGTCGAACGCTGGCTGACCCAGGCGGGTATAACGACCCTTCACTATGACACGGGGACGGCATTCCGTGCGGGTATCGGCCGGGAAGCCGTCGATCTCGTGATCATCGACTGGTTGCTGCCGGATGATGATGGGTTGGCGGTTCTGGTGTGGTTGCGCAATACGCTGGGCAGCAAACTACCGGTGATGTTCGCCACTACCCGCGCCGAGGAAGCGTCTCTGGTAATGGCATTGGACAAGGGCGCCGACGACTACCTGATCAAACCGTTGCGGCAGTCCGAAACCATCGCCCGCATTCATGCGCTGCTGCGCCGTGGCACGGATGCCAAACCGTTGGCGGTGGTGGCATTAGGGGGCATCCGCATCGATGTCAGCACCCACCGTGCGACCAGCAACGGGGTCGCGGTTGATCTGACCGGCCGGGAGCTGGAACTCGCGGTCTATATGCTGCGCAATCATGGCCGGCTGCTCACGCGCCAGGAACTGCTGGAAAAAGTATGGCGCACCAGCGCCAACGTGATCACGCGCACGGTCGATACCCATATCAGCCGCCTGCGCGCCAAGCTGGGGCTCACGCCCGAAAACGGCTTTGACCTATCGACGGTGTATCACAAGGGCTACCGGCTGGAACATCACCCGGCAGCCGCAGGCACTCAGACGTAAACCACTTCCACGCGCTGAATGTAGTCGGCGTATTCCACCAGCGCCGCTTCAATCGTTGCAGCCTCTTTTTCTTTTGCTGCGGTTTCTATGGTGGCGCCAATGGTAGTCAGCAACGGAAAGCCGTAGCCGCCGCCGCTGCCCTTTAGGCTGTGACCGCCGATGCGCAGGGCTTCGAAATCCCCGGCGGCCAACTGCGTGCGAAAGGCGACGACTTCTTTGTGACGCCGGTCCAGGTAGCGCGGGATCAGCACTTCAAGGTCTTTGCCGATTTCAACCCGTATCTTTTCCGTCATGATTTTTGTCCGTCCCCTTCACTCAAATTTCCGTGCCGGCCCCTCACGCGCACTCACTGACTTAACGGCGCCAGATAGTCCAGCAACGCTTGCGCATCGGCAAACCGCTTGCCTGGACTCTTGGCCATCAGCGTGTCGATCAATTCCTGGTAGCGCTCCATGCCGGCGGGCAAGCGCGGCACCGCCTCGTGAATGTGCTTGTTCACCAGTGCAATCGGGGTGGTTGCGGTAAACGGCCGGCGCCGCGTGAGCATTTCAAACATCATCACGCCCGCGCTATAAAGATCGGAACGTCCGTCGAGCGTGTCACCTTGCGCCTGCTCGGGACTCAGATAGTACGGGGTACCGAGGATGTGGCCGGTCTGCGTCAGGCTGTTCACGTCGGAAATCATTTTGGCGATGCCGAAATCCACGATCGCCAGACTGTCGTCGGCGCGGAACATGATGTTTTCCGGCTTGAGATCGCGGTGTACGATGCCGAAATCATGAATCGCCTTCAACGCCAGCGCCACTTGCGTGAGCAGGCCTACTGCCTCGGCCGGCGTCACGCCCTTTTTGATGCGTGCCCGCAAATCCCCGTTGGCGAAATACTCCATCGCAATGTAAACATGACGGTCGGTGAAACCCTGATCGAAAATCTTCACAATGTGCCGGCTCTCGATCTTGGCAATCAAACCGAATTCCTGGATAAATCGCATCAGGAATTCGTTGTCTTCGCACAGTTTTGAATCGAGAATCTTCAACACCACCGGCTGATTGTCCAGTATTCGATCAACCAGATAGACGGTAGACATGCCGCCGGCGCCGATCTTGCGATTCACGCGATAGCCGTTGATTTCCACCACCGGCGCACCGGGCGCGTCACTGTCCGAAAGTCGCGCCACCGCCGCCGGTTTACTCAGTTCAGATACCGCCGCGGTGCGTGACATGCGTTGCGTGATCTCCGCCGCCTTGCGTTCGTCCATCGCCGCACGCACCGCCTCGACCAGACGCGCTTTGGACAAATCATGCTTGCGCAAATAGTCGAACGCGCCGTTCTTGAGCGCCTGCACCGCGACACTTTCACTGCCCGCGCCCGTCAGAAAAATCACCGGCGGACAGTCCTCGCGCCGTTTCAAACGCTTGAGCCAGTCCAGCCCGTCCGCGGTGCCGAGCACGTAATCCAGCAGCATCACATCGAACTTTTCCAGATCATAGTTATCATCGATATCACCTTGCGTGACCGGATCCCACTCCGTGATCTCGGCGTCGCCCCACTCCAGGGCGATGTACTGGCTCACCAGCAGCCGGAAGTCTTCGGAATCATCGATAATCAGGGCACGTAGCGTCATGCGCCGCGCCCCCGATCACTGCGCAGGATGCGCGGCGGATGGGGCGCCCGAATCGCCATTTCCGTAGATATAAAAATTCTCAGTCTCCAGCCCGTTACGTCAAATTGGGGGCAACATGCGTCGCCTCACCCGGCACAGTGCAAGCCATAGGGTGTGATGCGCCTACCTTACCAAAAATCGCGCTGCGGCGTAAGCGCATTTATGGGGCGGGGCGGGCCTGCGCACGCGATATTTCCCGATACAACCACAAGCGGCCCACGCTGTCATCGCCGACCGTAACCGCCAGATAATCCTGCTCGATCACGCGGCCATCGGCCATCACAAACGATTCGCCCCTGGCGTCTTCGCCGGCGCTGCGAATTTCGGCAACCCGCTGCAAAAAACCCTCCGGCCCGATGAAGCCCTGGGATACACGCTCCAGCAATTCAGCCACCGCCATGCCTTCGAGCGAATACGGCGCCGCGTCCAGCGCCAGCAGGGTACACAGCGCCGGATTCACCTGCTGAATATTACCGTCGCCGTCTTCGAGCACCACGCCGGTATCGATCTGATCGACCAGCAGCAACAAACGCACACCGTCGGCTTCGGCCTGCTCCGCGATGCGCCGTGATTCAGTAGCATCGCGTATTGCACCGCAAACGCCCATCGGCTCGCCGCCGGCAGAATACAGGGGCGCGGCGCTGATCTCCACCCACAACGGTTCGCTACCCTGCCGCATGAGTGCCCCTTGCTGCTCGAAACGCAGCGCGGCGCCACTGGCGATACCGCTGAGCAGCGTGCCGATCGCGCGGCGATCCGCTTGCATAAAAAAATCCACCAGATGTTTTCCGATCGCCTCGGCAGCCGTATACCCGGAAAATTGCGCCCACGCCGGACTCATATAACTGCACACCCCGTCCCTCTCCACGCTGAATACGGGCAGGTTCATACTCGCCAACACACGCTCGAACCCGTTGTCCGGCCCGGTGGAAGGCGCAGCGGGCACGATGGACGCGGCGGGCGCCGTAGGTACGGCAGGCGCCGCCACAGGCTCAAGCTTCGCCGCCTGCCGATCCGCGACCTTTTGCGCTGCCAGTGTTTTGGCGAAGCGCGCCTTCAACTCAAGCTCGATCCGCGGCGTCAATTCCTGAATCAACGCCGTGCGCACTTCAGCCTCGACGCCGGGGCGCAGCGCCGCGATCAGCTTCGGGCGCAACTCCTCTTCAAGCCTGGGACGCAGCCGCGCGCGCAGTTCTTCTTCCACGCGCGGCTGCAATGCCACCACCAGCTTTTGGCGAATTTCGGCTTCCAGCTTTAAGCGGGCGGCTTTCTCCTCGCGTGCTCGTTCTTCCTCGTCCGCGGGTGCTGCCGGTGCTACCGGCGCTGTGGGTGTCGCCGCTTCGACGGGCACGGCGGCCGTAGCGGGAAGCGGCGCGGCACTCGCCGCAGGCATCGCGGCGGGAGCCGCATTGGGATCGGGCGCATCGTCCGCTGCCGTAAAATCGAGCGTCATCAGCATCCTGCGTTCGGCTTGCGCGGCCGTCTTGGCCTTGGCCTCGCCAGCGGCATCGACCACGCGCAGGTACTCGAACTGCCGCAGTTGTTTGAGCGCAACCTCAAATTCCGCCTCGGAAATTGACGCGCCCACACAAACTTTTTTCAGTGCGGACGCCGACTTGGAACCGTCGAACGACTTCAACACGGCGTGCGACTTGGACGACAGGCCCTCGCCACTGCGTGTGGCATTGATACCTTGCGGCGTCTTTATCAGTACTTGTTCTGAATCAAATTCCATTGCTTTTCCACAGCCGCAAGCGGCGCATCTCTTCCTCTTTTTCCCAAGCGGCAATTGAGGAGCAGCGTAACGTCGTATTTTATCCCAAGGAACGTCTAGGTTATAGGTGGTTGCACCACATCTGCACTGGATATCACAAAAGCGTCACACCAAATTGCGACCGCAACAGCCGCAAGATGGAATCGCCGCAAACACCGTGACGTAACAAACGCATGTTTCCAAAATCAATGATGGTGCTGGAGCTTCCTTGGGGATTTTCATAACGGGATCTGCCGTAGTCAATCACCAAATCACAGACGTCCACAATGGCCGCATCCACCGTCGCGACGCTAAAACGGCTGCCGCTCAGCGACAGATTGGCCGACGTGCCCACCATCGCCACACCCTGCTCCCAGCACAGGCGCGCGAGGCTGCTTCGCAGCGCACCCGCGTTAAGCAGCAGATTCAGGGTGCCGGCTTGCGTGCTTTGTGCGAGCACCCATGGATCGAGTCGCGCCAGATACGGATGTTTCTCGCGGTAGGGCGCGACCACCGACAGCGGCAAATCCTGTTCCACGGTGATTGCCTGCACCATGGCGCGCTTGCCGGCGTCGAGCACATGCAGCGCCTCATGCGTGGGCTGCCCGCCCACCAACCCCATGGGTTTGCCGAATTCGCGCCCCTTTGCCGTATACACGCGGCGCACCGCCTGCGGCGTGCGCGCCACCAGTGCGTACGCCACATCCAGCGGGATCAGCGCAACGCCGCCATCGCGTACCACGTCGAATACGCGTTGCGCATCTGTGGCGATTTGCGCGGCATCGGGTACTGCAGCCACGCGATCAATAGGAATCAGAACGCAAAGCGGCTTGCAATGGCCCGCCCTATACCCTGACTCGCGCCCGTCACCAACGCGCTTCGTCTTTTCAACAGCAAATCCATCGATGGCTCTCCCTTGTATGAAATCGGCTATATTATCGATGATCGTTGGTGCGGGTGCGAGCGGCCCGCAGCGCTGGGCAATACAGTAAGTAAGAAACAGCCGCAACCGTTATTGGCATCTCCATTACGCTTTATAGAAAATTTATTTAAAACAAATAGTTACGAGAATTTATCCGTATGAGTAACACGCACACCGGCATCACCATGCGCCGCTGGACCGAGCAACGCTGGCTACTCGATAACATCATTCGTTCCGTCGGCGTGGATTGGGATCAGCCACGCACGGTCACCTACAACGCGCCCTGCGGCGCGGAGGCCAACGCGGATTTCGCTGGCATCCGTGAGCGCGTGAAAAAATACGCCGATATCTCGCCGGTATTTGAAAGCGCCGCGCGCCGGCGCGAGTCCAAGGCACGCGCCGCAGCAGACGCCGGTGAACGGGTCACCGCGCGCAACAATTATTTTTATGCGGCGATTCATTACGCGGCGTCGCAATGGCCGCACGATGAAAACAGCGACAAGAATATTGCACTCAATGCATCCAAACGCGAGTGCTATTCACGCTACGCGTCACTCGCCGACCATCACGTTGAAGCCGCGTGGATACCGTTTCAGGGCAAAGCCCTGCCCGGCTGGTTGCATTTGCCGCCGGGGTATCACAACGCAAGCGGCGAAAAGCTGCCCGCGATCTGGTGGATACCGGGCATGGACGGCTTCAAGGAAGCCAGCGTCGCGCTTTACGGCGACCGCTGGCTGTCGCGCGGCATCGCGGTGCTCACGCTCGAAGGCCCCGGCCAATACGAAAGCGCGGTCAACGGCATCCACGTCAGCGTGCCTAATTGGGCGCAAGCCGGCAAAGCGGTGATGGACTGGATGGCCGCGCGCCCTGAACTCGACGCACAGCGCATCGCGGTTGGCGGCAGCAGCTTCGGTTCCTTCTTCGGCACGCTGGTGGCCGCGCACGAGCCGCGCTTTCGCGCCTGCGCCGTTACCTCCACATGTCTGGAACCCACCTGCCACACCCTCTTCGAGGAAGCATCGCCCACCTTCAAACGCCGCTTCATGTATATGTCGAATTACACCGACGAACAAAAATTCAACGACTTTTGTAAAACGCTCACCTGGGAAGGTCACGCCGAAAGAATCCGCGCGCCGTACTTGTGTGTCGCGGGCGAAGCCGACGAACTGAGTCCGCTTGAACACACCGAACGTCTGCTGCAAACGCTCAAATGCCCCAGGCAACTGGTGGTGTATCAGGATTCGCGCCATTCGGTGGGCAACGTGCCGTCCGCTCACCTGGGGCCGCATCCACAGACGCTGGTTGCAGACTGGATGGCGGCGCGGCTCAACGCACAACCCTTCGCGTCCGAACGCTGGTTCGTTGAATCCAGCGGACACGTCGTGAAGACTCCTTACCAGGAATAAAACCCACGCCCAAACCGCAACCCGCCGCGAGTATGGCCAACGCCATGAACGGAATCGGCCCTAAGATGGAGAGCAAACGTTGCATCACATGAACTCTGAACTCGCGAATCTGCTGAAGGGCGGATGCGCGAATTTTCTGGCGGAGAGAGAGGGATTCGAACCCTCGATAGACTTTTTGAGCCCATACTCCCTTAGCAGGGGAGCGCCTTCGACCACTCGGCCATCTCTCCGGTTTTTCTATGCCATACCGGTTGGCTATTCCATTTTACTATCTTCGCGGCAAGGGGTCGAAGGCGCTATTGCTTCGCCGGCGCCGTATTGCACGACTGCTTTACCGTGACCACTGACCATATTTCCGGTATGCACTGCGCAATCCAGCCGCAATGATACCGCAACAGGCAAATCTGCGCCGCCGTAGTCTACTACGCCTGATCCAGTGCGAACGCTTTGTGCAGCACACGCACCGCCAGTTCGGTGTATTTCTCGTCGATCACCACTGAAATCTTGATTTCGGAGGTCGAAATCATTTCGATGTTGATGCCTTCTTCCGCCAGCGTGCGAAACGCGGTGCTGGCGATGCCTACGTGCGAGCGCATGCCGACGCCCACCACGGACACTTTGGCGATTTTGTCGCCGCTGATGATGCCGCGCGCCTGAATATGTTTGACCACCGGCTCCAGCGTTTTAAGCGTTTTTTGATAATCGTGGCGATGCACGGTGAATGAAAAATCCGTGAGGCCGTCGTGGCCGACGTTTTGCACGATCATATCCACGTCAACATTGGCGTCACTCACCGGCCCCAGAATCTGATACGCGATGCCGGGCCGGTCGGGCACGCCGAGGATGGTGATTTTTGCCTCGTCGCGGCTGAAAGCTATGCCTGAAATAATTGCCTGTTCCATACTGTCGTCTTCCTCAAACGTAATCAGCGTGCCTTCGCCGTCGTCTTCAAAGCTCGACAACACGCGCAGCCGCACTTTGTATTTACCGGCGAACTCCACCGAACGGGTTTGCAGCACCTTGGAGCCGAGGCTCGCCATCTCCAGCATTTCTTCGAAGGTGATGGTTTTCAGCCGCCGCGCTTCCGGCACAATACGCGGATCGGTGGTGTATACGCCATCGACATCGGTGTATATCTGACACTCTTCGGCGCTCAACGCCGCTGCCAGCGCAACACCCGTGGTATCCGAACCGCCGCGACCGAGCGTGGTAATGTTGCCTTGTTCATCGACGCCCTGAAAGCCGGCGACTACAACCACGCAACCGTCATTCAGGTCAGCGCGTATGCGATCTTCGTCGATCTTCAGGATACGCGCCTTGGTGTACGCATTATCGGTGATGATCTTCACCTGTGCACCGGTATAACTTCGCACCTTGAGGCCGATTTCCTTGATAGCCATGGCCAGAAGGCCTATGGTGACCTGCTCCCCGGTGGACACCATCACATCCAGTTCACGCGGATCGGGCTGCGCCTGAATTTCCTTCGCCAGCGCGATTAAGCGGTTGGTTTCGCCCGACATGGCGGACACCACCACCACCAACTGATGTCCCCGTGCATGCCAGCGCGCGACGCGTTTCGCCACATTTTTGATGCGTTCCGGGCTGCCGACCGATGTGCCGCCGTATTTCTGGACAATAAGTGCCATACTGCTTTGTCGAGTGTGATTTTAGTCAAAAAGGCCGGCGATTATATTTGATTTTATTGAAAAAATCGATATATTCTAGGTTTTGGAAACGGGCTGCGCTCGCAAGCGCGGTCGGTATTTTGGATTCCTACGTAGCGCAGCGAACCGAGTCGCCAACTATCTGTCATAGAAGGGGCGACATAATCATGAGGAGAATTTTTTGAAACCTTTTTCCCGAATCAAAAATCCGCGCGACATTCGCAAGAAACTCGGATTGAACCAGATGGATTTCTGGTCGCAAATTGGCGTCACGCAAAGTGGCGGTTCGCGTTACGAAAGCGGCCGTTCGATGTCCAAGCCGGTGCGCGAATTACTGCGTCTGGTGTTTCTGCAACAGGTGCCGCTAGTCACAGCCAACGGCGCCGACTTGCGTATCGCGGCTTTGCTGCGTGATCAAAAACCGGCGCTGTATGAAGAATTGCGCGTGAGTATAAACAAGAAGGCTTAGCGTTTGCTGTCGTTCTGGCGCCGCTTGCGCATGATTGCCCGATGATCGGCATAACTGACCGGCAGCGCGCTCACGCCGCGCGCGCGGTGTATGGCTTGCCGGGCTTACGCAACGCGAGCATACCCACCAGCACCGCGCCCGCGAGCCAGCAAATCGTGGGCGCCCATGCAAACAGCGCAGCGTAGTGCGCCTGCTTGGGCGTACCACTCATCACGGTAGCGATGCGACTCAGCGTCGCTGCCGCGAGCACCGCAAACAGCAGGCCCAAGGCAAGCCCTTCGCGCCCGCTGCGGCCTGCCGCCATCGCCGCGGTGAAACCGCACATCAACATGCTGCCCCAGGCGCCGCCGGTGACCACTTGCGCCGCAATCAACATATCCAGTGAGCCGGCTGACGCAGCCGCGAAAGCCCCCGCTGCGCCGAGCACGGCGGATACCGCCATCACGTGAAACGTGCCGTAGCGTTTGCACAGGGCGCTGCCGGGCATCATTGCCACGCCAAAGCCTATCCAGAACACGGGCATCAGCCACTCCAGAGCATCTGGCTTGGTAAATTTGAGAAACTGCGCCGCGGTGTTGATGGAAAAATGTATCTGGAACCCGGCAGCCAGCAGCAGCAAGCCCAACAGAAACGGCCAGGATTGTCCCGCCACTTCCGCGGGTTCAGGCGTGGTCAAAGGCGGTGCAAGCGGGCTGAGCCTGAGCCGGCGTTCGACATAGATGATGCCCGAAGTCGCCGCCAGCAAGGTCAAGCTCGACAGCGCGAAGGGTATCCGGGGATCGACGTTTTTCAACACGACGCCGAGATACGGCGAGATCGCGCCGCCTACAGCCAGCCCGCACAGCATCAGCATATTCAGACGCGGCGTGCTGGGCTCGGCGGAATATTTGGAGAGCAACACCCACGGCGGCGCGCGTAGCGCGGATGAAGTCGCGGTCCACACCAGCATCAAGCTCAACGCTGCCACCGGCGCCGCCGCGCCCAGATGCGCGGCGTACGGCAGCAGCAGAAACGCGATACATGACACGACCGTCATGCCGATCACCAGCGGCCCGACCTTGCCCAACATTTTTTGCGCGCGGTCGGCTGCGATGCCCACATAGATATCCATCACCATGAACACCAGTTGATCGATGATCAGGATCACCGGCGTCAGGCTCGCGGGCAGGCCAGCCATTGCCAGCAGCTTGGGCAGGTATATGACGTAAATTGTCCAGGTAGTGACAAAAAAGAACTGCACCACCGCCATATAAAGCGCAACGCCGGTGGGCACTGCTGCGCGCGTTGAGTCGTTCATGTGTGAAAAATTGCCGGTTTGCGATCCAAATTTGGCGGCGCAATCGAGCGATGGTTGCGAAATGACACGTGCCACCTTGATGATTTATCAACTTGCACGGTCGATAGCGTTGCAGTGAACCTGTGTTTTACCGCAGGGGATGTGAATAAACGTATCATTTAAAACAATAAGTTAAGAAATTTTCCAGTAATACTGCACGGTGCATTTTCGACATGGCACAAGTACTGCATTCGTAGTGACTCAATTCTAACAATACGGAAACTACTATGATTATCCCGATGGACAATTTTCGCTTGCCCGCGCAACATTACTGCGATGACTCGTTAGACTACCGGCATGTTCGCGGCAACGCCCTGCCCGTGCGTAAATACGCGTCACGCGATGCGGCCAGCCCCGTGTTGCCGGATAACTTTAACGACTTTAACGCCAAGGAATTCATCGACCGCGCCTACGCATTGGCCACGCAGATTTAACTATGCCATCGCTGCAATCAAACGCTCGCGCGTAAACGGCATATCACGCAGCCGTATGCCCGCCGCGTTGAATAAAGCGTTGCCCACCGCCGCCGACACCGGCCCTTGGGTGCCTTCGCCGGCGCCCAACGGCGGCAATTCCGGCCGGTTGATGAGCGCGACTTCCACTTCGGGCACCTCAGTGAATGACAGTATCGGATAGTCATCCCAGCTTTTGAGCGTAACGCGCTCGCGGTCGTATTTCACTTCCTCTTTCAGCACGAAGCTCAGCGCCTGAATGATGCCGCCTTCGATCTGGTTGAGCAGACCATCGCTGTTAATCACCTGTCCCACGTCCACCGCTCCCCAGACGTGGGTCACGCGTAGGGTCTCGGCGAGTTCAACGTCGGCAATCATCGCCATATAGCCCGCGCCGTTTTTGTAACGCGCGAAGCCGATGCCGCGTCCCCTTGTACCACTGTTACCACTGTTGCCGTCACCTTTTGCATGGGCTTTCCAATGCGCCATCGCGGCGACCTTTTCGATCACCGCGCGCCCGCGCGGGTCTTTCAAATGACGCAGCCGAAACTCGACTGGATCGACACCCGCCGCCAGCGCCAACTCGTCCATGAAAGATTCAATCGCGAACACATTGGCTTGACTGCCCAGCCCGCGCAGCGCGGAGGATCGCAGCGGCGGATCGGGAATCAAATGGTTGCTGACACGCTGATTGGGAAACTCATAAATCGGTATTGCATTGCGATGACTGCCACCGCCCGGCAACCCCGGATTCGCGGTCTGCGCGCGCACCAACGGCTTTTCCAAGTGCCATGACGCCAGCAGATTGCTGCCCGGCCCGCGCCCCGGCCGCGAGCTGTGACCGTGGCTCCACACATCCATGTGCCACGAGGTAATGTGGCCATCATCCGAAAGCGTGGCGCGCGTTTTCACCACCATCGCGGAACTGTACGGCTCCCA
>JANMXV010000158.1:0-1790 GCA_031381325.1 Betaproteobacteria bacterium
CCGACCATGGTACAGGCAGGTGTGTATTCATCGACGATGCATTACCTTAAAGCGGTCAAGGCAGCAGGCACGGATGAGGCCAAGGCGGTAATGGCCAAGATGAAAGAAATACCCGTCAACGACTTTTTCGCAAAGAATGGAAAGATTCGTGAGGATGGCCGCCATGTGCATGATTTCTATTTGCTGCAAGTGAAAAAGCCGGAAGAGTCGAAGGGGCCATGGGATTTTTACCATGTGCGTCAGATTATTCCGGCTGCTGATGCGGTGGGGCCGGCGGCGAATAGTGAATGTCCGTTGATGAAGAAGTAAGCGATTGAAATCCTCTTACGCCAACCTTCTCCCGTGCGCGGGGGAGGGCGCGGGCTGATGTTTCCCCGGCTTTTCATATGCGCAATCCGAGTCGTTCATAGAGTGTTTGTAATGCAGTATCAGTCAGTGGTAGTGAATGCAGGGTACACAATAACTTGGCCAAGGTGATGATCGACAGTTCGCGAGCAGCACGCGTGGTGGCTTTGTATCGCAGATGCAAGTCGTCCTCCTCGGCCAACTGCCCGATGTGCCAGAGCAGAAACGCCGCCAGAGTGCCGATCAGGAGCAACGCATGCAAGCGCAACGCCGAACGCGATTGACTGACCTCGAGTCCCATGCCCAATGGTATCGATTTTCCGTCGCGGAAGTTCTCCTCGATCTGCATACGCAATCCATACAGGGCCACAATCTCCTCGGCACGATAGCCGCGCAGGCATGGCGAGTGCGACAACAGCCACGGCTCGTATGCGCTGGCGCGGGCTTCGCGCCGTGCCTTCGGTGTCGAGCCGTGACCGGCGCGGCCATACCGCTTGCCACCCTTTATGCGTCGTCGATACAACACCATATCGCAGGCGAAGCGAAAACGGCTGGTGAGCCAGCAGTCGCTCCAGCGGCAGGCTTTGCCGGTGGCCTTTGCAAACCAAGCCGTGGCTTGCTCCCAATGCGTGCGGTCGCGCGAGACGCATACGCTGCCGCGAATGCGCCCGATCCACGACCAGCCCAGGCGCTCGACTTGGGTAAACCACGGCCGGCGAAACCCGGCATCGGTGAGGATGATCACTGGGACACCCGCAGGCATCCATCGACTCAACGTCTTGAGCAGCGTGCGCTCGGCGCGGGCATTGCCCAGCTTCTTTTCGGGATAAACCTGCTGGTAGATCGTCAGCCCTCGTCCCATGCCCGCGCGCATGACGGATGCACGCAACTCCACAAACGCCCCATCGGGAGCGACCGCCGACCAGTCCACCGCGATCACCAAGGGTTGCCCGCCGTGGGGCAAAGTGCGCAGCAGCGCTGCTCCGACAACTTGGGCTTCCTGCACAATGCGCTTGTTGCCTATCAGCCGATCCACGCGCTTGAGCGCTGCCTTGTGCGTGCCCTGCCCCAAGAGCGCACGCGCCAGCCGCGACAGACTCAGCAGATGCCCGCCCATCACCGCGCTTACCGCCGCGCAGTACAGCTCGCGCCTTGCGCCATGGATCAGATTCAAATGCTTGTGAACAAAGCCTTGTACAATCTTTCTCGCGTGCGTGTGCATGATAGTTCTCCGTGTCGGTTGGTCCCAACACAAAGAAAAAAACGTTCATGCACACGCCGTTTACTATCACCGTACATCCAACCTCTTGATTTGTACAGCTTTTTAATCGGAAAAGTAGGGGAAACATCAGCCCCCCCCCCCACAATGCTGATCGGCTTCTATCATTTCGCCACGCAAAGGAAAAAATGAACCGGACAATCAGCTCGCCACACCCCGTCCTACC
>JANMXV010000176.1:0-1262 GCA_031381325.1 Betaproteobacteria bacterium
GTTGTCATGGGTGTTTTGTCTCCTGTTTTTAGGCGGGGCAGTGTAGCATTGTAGGCATCACCGCAAAGCATCGCAGTCCTAATCGGAGGAAGTGTATCCATGCGAATCATGATCAAAAGATGGGCTTGTTGGCTTACGCCAGCCGTGCTCGCCTGCAATGGCGCGGCGATCGCGCAGGACAAAGCGGGCGGGTATCCGAATCGTCCGATCCGCATCATCGTGGCCGTGGCCCCCGGCGCAGGCGGCGACGCGATGGCGCGCATAGCGGGCCAGATATTGACCGATCGTTTGGGCCAGAATGCGGTGATCGACAACCGATCAGGTGGGGGTGGCGTGATTGCGACGGAATTGGTCGCCCGCTCTGCGCCTGACGGGTACACGCTGCTCAGCCAGGGCGAAACCGTCCTGCTTCAGGGTGCGACCAAGCGCGTGCCCTTCGACGTGCTCACGGCATTTGATCCCGTCGTCGCGACCTCTGCTCAACCTTATATTCTGCTCACCGGCCCGACCTTGCCGGTCAAGTCGATGAAGGAGCTGGTTGCCTTTTCGGCCACGCAAACCGTGACCTACTCGGGCGGTGCCGGGGTGGGCGGTACGGTTCATCTGGGTATGGAAGGGTGGGCACAGCTATCCGGCGCGAAATTGCTGTTTGTTCCGTATAAGGGCAGCGCGCCTGCCATCGTCGGGGCCATGGGCGGCGAGATTCATCTGGCGGGTGCAAGCGCAATCGCTGCAAGCGGCGCGATCAGAAGCGGCAAATTGCGCGGCCTGGCGACGCTGGGCTTGACGCGCATAGCGGCGTTGCCGGACCTGCCGACGGTTGCCGAGCAGGGTTACCCCGGCTTCAAGATCACCAATCGCTACGCGCTGTTTGCCCCGGCGGGAACGCCACGCCCGATCATCGCAGCGATCAATCGCGTGGTGAACGAAGGCATGCATACGCCGCAAATGGAACAGCGGCTGGCCGCCGATGGCAGTCAACCCGCCGAGCGCATGACGCCGGAGGAACTGCGTGTATCGATGGCGCGCGAGTATGCCGTGATCGAGCAGCAGGTGAAGCGGCTGAATATCAAGATTCAATAAATCGGGTGTGTGGCAATGACCGCAACGGCACGCGGAACGGATGGTATGAAATCTTCGTGGTGGTGCCCGTCGAATAGCGGTAGCGACTTATTGAGGATTACATTACCTTGAGACAAATTGCAACACGGTGCTTCTTTCCCTCACCCTCGCTCCCTCTCCCGGTGGGCGAGGGAAGTTAA
>JANMXV010000278.1:0-11329 GCA_031381325.1 Betaproteobacteria bacterium
CGGCGCTGCAGTTGTTGTGCTTTGCAGTGGCCTGGGCTTCGCGGCGGTGGCCGCGACAGGCTTCGCCTGCATCAGGCGCCAAGGCGCCGCGGGCGTCATTACCGTGGCGCCCGTTTCGAGCACCAGCGATTGTAGCGAGCCGCGGAACTTGAATTGTGGATCATCCAGGGTCTCCCCTACATAGCGTACCGGGGCCGCCGGGAATCCGCACTTGAGCCCCAGTTCCATGATCTCGGTCTTGGTATATTGTTCAAGCCACGGCAACAGGTAGGTATCCGCCTCCTCGATATGCTTGCGCGCGATCACGCGCGGGTCCTGAAAGCGTTCGGCTTCGCTCCACGCCGGATCGCCCATCGCATTCACAATGCCTTTCCACTCGTGATTGCTGCGGCAATACAGCGCAATATAGCCGTCCTTGCACTTGAACAACCCCAGCGGATAAATGCCGCCCGACATGTAAGGCCTGCGTCCATCGCGCTGCCACGGCCGGCCAAAGGGCAGGTAGTTCTGCGCCAGCATGCTGACGAAATGGGCAACCACATCGCGTGACGCCACATCGACAGGGCTGCACGACGCCCCGCGCCCGGACAGCAGCGCGACGAGCGCCGCCGCCGCCGCGCTGGCGCCGGCTTCGTGATCGACAATATCGTAGGCAGGCGTGAGCGGTTCGCGCGCGGGCTCGCCGATACCCCAACTCATGGCAGCGGACGCCGCGCTGGTTAGCCCGCATCCCGGCACGTAGCCATCATGCCCGCCATTGGCCGAGATCACTACAACAATCGCCTCCGCGTTCAACCCCGTGCGGTGCTCGATAATCTGCGCAACGCAATCCGTGAAGCGGTCATCGTGATCGTCTTTTTCGACAATAACGATTCGTGCTGCTCCCAGCGCGGCTTGTATCCGTGTGACATCCAGCGCAACGCAATTCTTGCCCGCATGAAACACCTGCTGCATCGCTTGACGGGTATCCGGCGAGCCAGTCACGTCGATCGCGGGACCGAAACGCGTGACGGAAGCGCCCATTAACGCCAGCAGCTTGCCGCAATAGGCGCCCGCGACATGACGCGAAAATTCGACAACCGTGACTCCGGTTAGCAAGGCCGCGGAGGCCACTGCGGTGAATTCGTGATCGCGGGTCATATTTTTATACGCCGGATTAATACGACTTGTGCAGCCCCAGCACCTTCTCCGCGATGAAGCTCAGTTTTTCGACCGCAGCGCGTATCGCCAGCGGGTCGTCGGTGAGCGCAAAATCCATGGTGTTCTCTGCGTGTTGTGTGCTGCGCGCAGAATACCGGGAATCGCATCAGGCGCACATGCCCGGCGCGGCACATAGGCTGTGACGCGGATTCACAGGTTTGATTTTGGCAAACTACTACGCTGCGCGTGTGTCGAGGTTCCATGGTTTGCTGCGCAGCCGGTTTTCCACGAAGTCGATGAAGACTTTCAGCCGCAGACTGAGGTTGCGCCGCGTGCGAAACAGCGCGTAAATCGCCTCCGGCTGGCTGAACGCGGTGAGCAGCGGCGACAAGCACACCGCGCGGTCGTCTCAAGCGACCGCGATAATTCTATTGAGCGCGTCGGTGGCGTTGAGAATCGGGATGCGATGAAAATACTTCAAGTTACGCAGATGCTTATCGCGCGAGACGATGAGTTCGGCGCGAGCGGCGAGCGCAGTGGCAAGCACGACATCATCGTCGGGATCGGGTGACACCGGGCCGGAGAGACTGGCTGGTTCGATGATCTCGGCCAGGGCGCTATAGCGTTCGATCAACGCCGGGATCGACAGTTGCTTCTGGGCCAGGCGCTGCGCGAACTTCTGGCGCGGCAGAATGCCAGCGAGTTCCTCGATCAGCACCGCACAGGTAAAAAGTTCGATCCGCCCATCAACCGCCGCCTCGATGAGCGCGCGCGGCGCGTTATTCCACAAAAACCCGGACACCACCGTATTGGTGTCGAGCACGACCCTCACGAAGCCGTGCCGCGCTGGGCGCGGCGCTCGGCGCGATAGGCATTGATCTCAGCTTGAATCTCGTCCTCGCTCATCGGCGGTTCGTCCGAGGCGCTGACTTTATTGAGCATCGCCCGCAACTCCTCACCGGCCTGCTTGCGCAACTGCTCGCGCAAGAGCTTCTCGATGGCCTCGGAGTTGAGCAGGCCTGCAGCCTGCGCCTTGCTTGCCAGCTCATCGGGCAGATTCAGCGTGAGTTCAAGTGTGGTCATGATGTCCTCCATTGGCGATGGGTGGCGAATTCCTCAATCAAGCGGTGACCGGAGTCTGCAACAATCCCCGGCAATGCTGCTGCCACGAATAATAATTAAGCATAGCACGAGCAGAAGGTGATTCACCTCTTTTTTAGCTGCTGAAAAGAGAGTAGTTTCCGCCTCCGCCCGCGATCGCGGGCGGAGGCGCTTTGGGAGTCATACGGATAGATGCTCAAGCTGCCCGGCGCAGGAATGCCATCAAATCACGGTTGAATTGTTCCGCACGCGTAGTGGTAAACGAATGCCCGCCGCCTTTGCTCATAATGAGTTTTGCGCCGGGAATCGCTTGCGCCAATGCTGCGGGAAATCTCACCACCGCCTACCGCTGCTTTTGGCATTTTGCTTTATTCCGCTTTACACGCCAGCAACGTGGACAAATCCACGACATCCGGTGTCGCCAGCCGTTCAAGATTATCCAGCATCTCGATCACCTGTGAGAGTTTGGGCTCGGCAAGACGCGCGCTCAGGCAAGCACGTATCTTTGCGCGATGCAAATCGGCAGGAATCGGCTCGCCCCAGGTTCCGGGCGGCTTGCGGCAGGTGCGGCTCACCACCGTTCCGTCATTCAACGTGATCTCGATCACCACGTGCATGCGGCGCGTGTCTTTGGAAATGTTCGCGTCCTGCACCACAACGATTTTGTCGAGCAGCGCGACCATGTCTGCACTGAAGCGCCGCTCATCGGTAAACGTGTTGCTGCCGATCACGCCATCGAGCAGTGCCGCCGCCGCGACATACTGAAAACTGAATTTTCCTTCGAGGCCGATGCGCGGCTGGGGGCGATTGGCATCGGTGATTTCCGGCGTGACGATGCGCACCGCTCGAATGTTCGCCGGGCCGCCAACCTCCGCGCGCGCATCAAGCGCAGCCGCAATCGCGAAATGCGTCGGATACTTCGACGGATAAAACTTGATCGCCATGCCGGGATCGACGCAGCGGTACGGGTTGCCGTACTGCATCAACAACTCATAATCGAAATGCGCCGGAAAAAACGTGGCTACGTAGCCCTGCGGCGCGTCGAATATTTCGGGATTGGCGGTAAAGCCGCGCGCCGCCAGCATCGCCGCTTCCAGCCCCGCAGCCGCCACATTGCCGCAGTGCGTGCATTTCACCATTGAACCGGTGTTGGCGGACAAGCCGCCGCAACGCGACGTTGCAATGCCCAACGCGTGCGCAAGCTGCTGCGGATTGAGTTTCATCACGTGCGCCGCCGCCACGGTGGAACCCATCACACCGATCACGCCCGGCGTGTGAAACGGCAGCGACCCGCGCTTCGGATCAGCCGCCAGCAACACACGGCCCTGCATCTCGAAGCCTTTGGCGCACGCGGCAATGATCTCGCGTCCGCCGGTATGCCGCGCTTCGGCCAGCGCGAACGCCACCGGCACCGTGGGCGACACTGCGTGCGTCGGCGGATTGGACATTGGTTCAAAATCCAGCACATGCATGGCCGCGGCGTTGACGTACGCCGCTTGCGCCGGCGCGGTCTTGAAGCCAAATCCCCATACCGTGGAGCGCGCAGCGCCGCCTTGCGCGAAAACATGGTCAGCCAGGATGCGCGGCGGCTCTTCCACGCTGCCCGCGATCGCCACTGCCACGCCATCGGCGATCAGCCGCTTCACCATCGCCACCGTAGTTGCATCCAGATCGGCATAGGTGATCGGGCACACGCGTTCGGCGATGGCCCGTGTGGGATGTTCGGGTGTCATGACTATGCCCAACGCTTGAACCAGCACAAGTCTACTCGGCCTTAATCCCCGCCGTGCGTATGACCTTGCCCCACTTGGCGATTTCGCTCTTCATGAAAGCGGTGAATTCTTCCGGCGTACCTGACGCTGGTTCCGCGCCCTGCTTCAAAAACCATTCGCGGGCCGCCGGTGAGCGGATTATGTCCACCAAGTCGGCGTGGAGTTTCTTGCCCAGCTCGGCGGGCAACTTCGCCGGCGCCACCATGCCGAACCACGTGGTGGCTTCAAATCCGGGCAGTCCGGCCTCGGCAATGGTCGGCACGTCGGGCGCGCCGCTAAAGCGGTTGCGCGAGGTAATCGCAAACGCCTTCACCTTACCCGCCTTGGCTTGAGCCAGCGCCACGCTGACCGGCACCATCGATAACTGCACCTCGCCGCTCATCACAGCGGTAGTCGCCAGGGACACCCCTTTGTAGGGCACATGCACAAGCTTCAGGCCGGCCGTGCTGTTGAGCAACTCAAACGTAAGATTCCCGGTGGTAGTCGGCCCGCCCGACGAAAAGTTGATCGCACCCGGACGTGTCTTGGCATAAGCAATCAGTTCCTTCAAGTTCGCCGCCGGCAATGAAGGGGTTGCGATCAGCAACTGCGGAATATGCGCCACCAGCGTGAGCGGCGTGAAATCCTTGATCGGATCGTAAGCCAGCTTCTGGTAAAGGCTCACCGCCGCGGCAAATGACGACTGTTGCGCCATGTGCAGGGTATGGCCATCGGGCACGGCATGCGCCACCAGTTCTGCGGCGATGATGCCGCCGCCGGTGCGGTTTTCCACGATCACCGGCTTTTTCCAATGCTCATTGAGTCGTTGCGCCAGATACCGTGAAAGCAGATCGCCGCTGGTGCCGGCGGAACCGGTGATGATGCGCACCGGCTTCGTCGGGTAGGACTGCGCGGCAGCCAGCGGCGCTACCATCGCGACGGCAAAAAACATCATGCGTTTTTGTTTAAATAAAGCAGTCATATGTCCTCCACTCCGGAACTTCATTCGAGTATACATTCATCGCATAGCGTTCCAGAATTTCTCGATGCGTTTGTACGAAATCGGGTACGGCGTCTTCAATTCCTGCGCATACAACGACACGCGCAATTCTTCGAGCTGCCAGCGAAACTCGAACAGTTGCGGATCGACTGCCCCAGCTTGCGTCTGCTTTTCCAACAACTCGCCGTAACGTTTCCACCATCCGCCGATGGCAGCCGCGTGCTTCGCATCGCGCTCGATATCGCGCGGATATTTTTCAAGGCGTTTTTGCATGGCTTGCAGATAACGCGGCACATGCGCGAGTTGTTCCCAAGGTGTCTTGCTGAAAAAACCCTTAAAAATCAAACGCGACAATTGTGCTTTTAGGTCAGCCGCGGGACGCGCCAGCGGTCCCTTTGCCGACCCCAGCACCAACGACACTTGGTGGTATTCCACGCCAACGGCAGCCAACAACCGGCACGCGCCTTCGCTCACCGCGGGCAGGCGCGTGCGTGCGCGCTTCAATTGCGTTTCGTAATCTTTCTGATTGCGCGGCAGCGTGTCTTCGCCGATGAAAGCGCGGTCGGTAATGGCCGCAATCACGTCTTCGCGCAGATCATCCACACCCGCCACGCCGCGCAATTGCATGGATGCCTGTTCGAAGCCGCGCAGATTTTTTTCCAGTTGTTTCATCTGCTCCTTCAACGCGAGGCGCATCAGCCTGATGACGCCCAGGCGCATCGCGGCATCCGCCGCCTGCTTCACGTCGAACAGCCGGATCGCCACACTTTCACGTTCGTCAACCAGCGCCGGATAACCAGTGAGTTTGCGGCCGTTGCGCGTAAACGAAATTTGTTCGGGCAGATCACCGCAATCCCACACGCGTAGATTGTCGCGCTCGATGCCGGTTTCGACCGTGCCAAAAGTGAGTTGCGCCGCCTGACCCAGTTGCCCTTTCAGCGCGGCGAGATCGCGCCCGTTCGCCAGTTCGCGCCCGGCATCGTCGATGACGCGAAAGTTCATTTTTAAATGCGCGGGAATATCGGCGCCGTCCCACACATCCGTGGCGACCGGCTGGCCGGCGCGCTGCCGCACAAAATACGCCAGCGCGTCGACAAACGGTTTGCGCGTGTCGCACCCGGTCAAAAACGCAGTGACCTGCTCCGGCAGCGGAAACAAATTCCGCCGCAGCGTTTTGGGCAGCGCTTTCAAATACGCGGCCACCTTGTCGCGAATCATGCCCGGCGCCAGCCAATCAAACGGGGTTTCTTCCAGCGTGTTGAGTAAATGCAGCGGCACGGTGATGGTTACGCCATCGAGCGGATGCGCCGGCTCGAAGCGATAACGCAGCTTGTAGGTCACATCGCCGACGCGCAACGTTTCGGGAAACTGCGCTTCGGTGATGTCCATCGCGGCATGCCGCATCAGGTACTCGCGCGTCAAATACAACAACTGCGGACTCTGTTTCTCGGCTTCGCTGCGCCACTGCTCGAAGGCCGCGCCATTGTGAATATGCGGCGGCACCAATGCGTTAAAAAAGGCGAAGAGGGTTTGCTCATCGACCAGCACGTCGCGCTTGCGCGCCTTGTGTTCCAGGGCCTGCACTTCCTTTATAACTATTTGATTTTGAACGAAAAATTTAGCACTCGTTTGAAAATCACCCTCGACCAGCGCGCGCTGGATGAAAATCTCGCGCGCCTCGGTCGGATTGATCGGGCCGTAATGCACGCTGCGCTTGGGCACGATGGTGAGGCCGTACAGCGTCACTCTTTCGTACGCCGTCACCATCGCGCGATCTTTTTCCCAATGCGGATCAAAATAGTGACGCTTGAGCATCGCCGCCGCGACCGGCTCTATCCATTCGGGTTCGATCTTGGCGACGCAGCGCGCGTAGAGTCGTGCGGTGTCCACCAGTTCGCCGGCCATCACCCATCTAGGTTGTGCCTTGCGCAGCACCGAGCCGGGGAAAATAGTGAACTTGATGCCGCGCGCGCCGAGATATTCGCCTTCGTCGTTCTTGAATCCCAGATTGCCCAGCAGCCCGGCCAGTAGCGCGCGATGGATTTGTTCATACGTGGCCGGAACTTCGTTTTCACGCAGCCCCATTTCACCGGTGAGCGCGGCGAGCTGCCCGTGGATATCACGCCACTCGCGCAGACGCCGGTGCGACAGAAAGTGTTCCTGACACTGATCGATCAGCTTGCGATTGGATTTTTTGTGCTTGATCGCATCATCAAAAAATTTCCATAGCTTCAAGTAGCCCATGAAATCCGAACGCTCGTCCTGAAAGGGCTGGTGCGCACGGTCGGCTGCCTCGGCGCGGTCGAACGGACGGTCGCGCGCATCCTGCACCGACAGCGCCGACGCAATAATCAGCACCTCAGCCAGACAATTCTCCTGCTTCGCGGCGACGATCATGCGTGAAATGCGCGGATCGATCGGAAACTTCGCCAGTTGCCAGCCCACGGGCGTGAGCTGATTCTCATCATCCACCGCCCCCAGTTCCGCCAGCAATTGATAGCCGTCGGCAATCATGCGCGGCGGCGGCGGCTCCAGAAACGGAAAATCCTCGACGTCGCCAATCTTCAGCGATTTCATGCGCAGGATCACCGATGCCAGTGACGTGCGCAGGATTTCCGGATCGGTGAATTCGTCGCGCGCGGCGAAATCTTCCTCGTCGTAGAGGCGTATGCAAACGCCGGCGGCCACGCGTCCGCAGCGCCCGGCGCGCTGATTGGCCGAGGCGCGCGAAATTTTCTCGGTCTGCAGCAGTTCGACCTTGTTGCGGTAACTATAGCGGTTCACCCGCGCAAGCCCCGGATCAATCACATAGCGAATGCCGGGCACGGTGAGTGAAGTCTCCGCCACATTGGTGGCAAGCACGATGCGCTGGCCGGAATGAGGCTTGAACACGCGATCCTGTTCTTCGAACGACAGCCGCGCGAACAGCGGCAGGATTTCCGCGCCGCTGGGATGGTGTTTGCGCAGCGCCTCGGCGGTTTCGCGAATCTCGCGCTCGCCGGGGAGGAACACCAGAATATCCCCGCCCGTTCTCTCACGCGCAAGATCATCCACGGCATCCAGTATCGCAGACTCGATATCTTCGTCTTCCTCCATGAATTTCTCCCCTCTCCCCCCGGGACTAGGGAACACTTGAAGCGGAGCAGAGGGGCTGGGGGTGAGGGAAGCAGTGGCCTTGCTTTTTGTTTTCAGCGGACGGTAGCGCACCTCCACCGGGTACATGCGACCGGAGACTTCGATCACCGGCGCACCATTAAAGTGTTGCGAAAAGCGTTCGGCATCGATGGTCGCCGAAGTCACAATCACCTTCAAATCCGGACGCCGTGGTAACAAGCGCTTCAGGTAGCCCAGCAGAAAATCGATGTTCAGACTGCGCTCATGCGCCTCGTCGATAATGATCGTGTCGTAACGCTTGAGCAGCGGATCGCCCTGCGTCTCGGCGAGCAGGATGCCGTCGGTCATCAACTTGATATAGGTGTTGGGGGAGACCTTGTCGGAAAAGCGCACCTTGTATCCCACCGCCTGACCCAGCGGGCTTTTCAGCTCCTGCGCGATGCGCGTGGCGACCGTGCGCGCGGCGATGCGCCGCGGCTGCGTGTGCCCGATCAAACCGGCGACGCCGCGCTTTAATTCCAGACAGATTTTCGGCAACTGCGTGGTCTTGCCCGATCCGGTCTCGCCGCAGACTATAACAACTTGATGGTCATGAATAGCGCGTGCGATGGGCTCCCGCATCGCCACCACGGGCAGGTCGTCCGGGTAGGCCGGTAGCGGCAAATTAGCAAGCCGTGTTTCAAATTCAGCCGGTGTGCGTCGAGTCATTTCAATACCGCCAGAGGCGCGCATTTTACAGCACGGGCCGGCTTCCCGATAAAATAGCGCCATCGGATTGACCGTGAGTCTCGAGGAGGAAGATTGAATGACACGAACACTACTGCTGCTGCTTTGCCTGTGGCCCACTGTGCTGTGGAGTGCAGTGGGAAAGCTCGATTCCTTCGAAGGGGATGTAAAGATTTCCTCCAAGAGCGGCTTCAGGACGGTCGCAGCCGGGCTTGAAGTCGAAGAAGGCGATCTGGTTCGCACCGGCGCCAACGCCTGGGCGCTGTTTGAAATGAGCGATGGCGCATCCATCACGGTGCGTCCGGCCACCGAGTTGCGCATCACCCGATATCGATACGCCGCGAACGGCCCTGCGGCGCAAAACAGCAGCGTGATCGAGCTCGCCAGGGGCGCATTGCGTGTGATTACCGGCCTCATCGGACAAACCAACCGTCAAGGTTATGCGATCAACACGGCCACCGCGACCATGGGCATACGCGGCACCGATCACGAGCCGGCTTACCATCCGCCCGGCGCCGGCGCGGACAAGGATCAGCCACCCGGCGCCTATGACAAGGTCAATGAAGGCGAGACCTTCATACGCAATGAAAAGGGACAGCAGGTCATCGTCAATCGCGGACGCGTCGCGTTCATGTCCCACGACCGCCGCACGGCGCCCCGTCTGCTGCAAAACGAGCCGGCTTTCTACCGCCGCAACGCCGAAATCGACCGCCGCGTGGCTGTGCGGCGCGAGGCGATGCATCGCCGCATCCAGCAGCAGCGCCAACCCAGGCAGCCCGAACGCCAGGAAAAAATGCAGCAACGCCAGGACGGCAAGAAAGCGGCGCTGGAACACAAGGAGCAGCACCCTAATCTTAAATCAAATCCGGAACACGACAAATCCGAGCGCGAAGCACGACGGAAAAAGCAGCAAGAACTGCGCGAACAACGCCGTCTTGAGAAAGCGGCGGAGCGCTGAACAACGCAGAAATTATAGCGCGCCGATCGTCGCGGGCGTGATGTGCGTGGTGCGCGTCTCGGGCGCATACTTGCGCAATGCCGCTTCGCGCGCGGGCCGATCCAGCCGCGCCAGTGCTTTCACCGCCTCGAAAAATTTCGGCAAATCGCCGCCTGCCTCACGCAGCATCGCCTCAAAAGCCGGAACGCGCTGCGTATAAATAGAAACCGACGCCAGCAGCGCATTGTTGGGTCTTTGTGCAAACCACCGGTCGTAGCCCGCAAAACCGCCCCATGATGCTTTAAGCAGGACGTAATCACGCTGCATGTCAGTGAAAAGCTGCTGCTTTGCGGCGCGCATTTCTTCAACCGCAATGCGTTGCTTATAGAGGCTGTGCAGTCGCGCACGGTAGGTTTGCACCAGCGCAACAAATGCCGCACGATACGCCTGCCTTTTTTCAAAAGTCTGCCTATCCTGCGCACTGCCGTTGCGGGCAAGCCAGCGCCGGACGCCCTCGCGCTCGACGGCGACGGCGAAGGATTCGTTGAAAACGGAATCATCTTTTACATACACCACCTGATGCGACAACTCGTGAAAAATAATGCGCGCCACTTCCGCCGCCGGATAATTCACAAAAGTGTTAAGCACCGGGTCGGCAAACCAGCCCAGCGTGGAATACGCCGGCACGCCGCCGACGTAAATATCATGCCCGCCGGTGGCGGCTTCGGCGGCAAATCCGTCGGCGTCGGCTTTGGCAAAGTAGCCACGGTAATTAACGCACCCGGCCATGACGAAGCACCATTGCATCGGCTGCGTTGAAAATTCCGGCGCTGCAAACACGTTCCACACCACATAGGGCCGGCCCAAATCCACATAACGCCGGTAGCTTTGGTTTTGCGGCAGACCCAGTTCAGCGCTCGCGAATTCACGCGCTTTTAATACCAGCGCGAGTTTTTCACGCAGCGCTTGCGGCGACGCCGCGTCTTCGATCACCGCCTGAATCGATTTGTCGCTGCGCCAGATATCGAGCTGACCGCGTACCGATTGCAGGTAATAGCCGAATTGCGCACATCCAGAAAACATCAATAAAAACAAAAGGATACATAACGTTCCGACGCCACGAATGAAGGTCATACGGCTTCACCTCTTGCGAGGTTCACGAGCACGCCATTTCGCCGGCGAGGGTCACGAGCACGCGCCTTCGCCGCGTGCAAAGCACCCGCGCCGCAAAAACTCGCACACCTGGCGCACCACTAAAATAGAAATCACCATTTGCGTATGACTCACCGCGAGCACGATGTGATCGCGTGCGCCCGGCACGATCGTTTCGGACACACTGATGGTGCCGTCGTGCGGCGGCGGCAGATCCGGCGCCATTATCACGCCGAGGCCGACGCCGCGATTGCCGGCGATCACGCCAATGTCGTAGCGTGCGAGGGTTTCGGGCCGCGCGCCACGCAACCACTCGCCTACCGAGGCGCCCACCGCCGCGCGTCCCATGCGCACACGGCACAAGCGGCGCGCGGCAAAACTATCCACGAACGGCGATCCCATCAACAC
>JANMXV010000328.1:0-1043 GCA_031381325.1 Betaproteobacteria bacterium
CCAGCGCACGCGCGGCGTGCTGAAACTCATGGCCAAAGTCATCTACCGCCTATGGCAAGACGACAACAAAGACCTGATGATTCTGCCGGGTAGTCTGCCGCTCTACGACGGCAGTGCGCGCAATGAACTGATCTACTATCTCGGGCCGGGCTGGGATCCGGTAATGGACCGGGATATCGATGGCGAGCGGGCTGAGACCACCGTGTTGGAGATCAGGGAGACGCGCTTTGGTTCCGTGCAGGCCGCCCGCCGCGTGGCACGCACGGTGTTCCTGGGTAGTGCGCCCTCCTCCGTGACCACCAAGCCCGGAATACGCGGCCTCGACCGCGCGCGCGTGCTGCTGGGCTGTCTGCAACCCGGTCAAGCATCATCCCTCTACTCCGATGCGCTGAATCGGCTGGCAGATCAACTGCACTACCTGAACTCGTCCGGCGACAAGGCGCAGGATGCAACGCGCTATTGGTTTGATACCCGTGCCAATCTGCGGCGGGAGATGGAGGAGCGGAAAAAGCGTTTTGAAGACAAGAATGAAGTGCGCGGGCGCATGGCCGAGGTGCTCAAAAAGCTCACCGGCAGCGCTACTTTCTTCGACGGCGCGCATATCTTCACGCCGCACAGCGACGTGCCTGACGATGGTGTGCTGCGTCTGGTTGTACTGTCGCCAGAGCAGTTTTATTCCCGTGAAGAAACCCGTCTGGCAATCGATGGGGTGCTTGACCATGTGCGAAACCACGGCACTACGCCCCGCTATCGCGGCAACCGGCTGATCTTTCTCGCTCCGGATCATGGCGCGCTTACGCGGCTGCGCGATTGCATCCGCGTGGCACTGGCATGGAACTCCATCGTGGAGGATGTGGCAGCGATGCGTCTGGTGCTGGACAATCTTCAGGCGCAACAGGCCAAAAAAGAATTGCAAAGCGCAGAGGATGTGCTGCCGCGTGTCGCCCGTGAGTGCTACAGGTGGTTGCTCTGCCCTGCACAGGATAATCCGACCGCAGCAAAGCCGGCGGTGGAGGTTTTCCCTCTCAATACCGGCGGGGCGA
>JANMXV010000330.1:0-1119 GCA_031381325.1 Betaproteobacteria bacterium
TCACCGCGAGACCGTAATAAAGATTCATCTGCGCCGCAGTGACGCCCTGCGCCTTGTATTCCCATGCGCAGTGTACATGCGTCATAGGGCTTAAACCGGTTTCGACTTTGGCGATGTCGCCGGCCTTAAGGTTGTTTTCACGCATGATTTCCGCGAGACCGTCGAGCGCGGTATGTATGCTGGTGACACTCGCATGCGGCTTGTAGCCGACATTCAGCGTTTCCCATTCCTTGCCCAGACCGTCGGTGAGCCGCGCGGCGTTGGGTGTATCGGAATACACCGTCAGATAACCGCCATACGCTGCTTCGAGCACGTCGGTGATGCCGGTAAATCCCTGCTGCGCCAGCAACGCAGAATACACGCCGCTCTGCGCCGCGCGCCCTGAATGAAAGCGCTTGACCATCGCGCCTTCCTGCGCCGCCATCAGGCCGCCCGCCTGCGAGCCGGATATGCCTAGCGCGTGCTGGAACTGTTCCGCGGTGAGATTGAGCATGCGCGCCGCAGTGGCGCTGGCAGCAAACACGCCGGAGGTGCCCTGCGGATGAAAGCCGCGAAAGAACAGTCCCATGGTCGCGGCATTGCCCACGCGCGCGCCGATTTCGTACCCGGCCACCATTGCGGTAATCACGTCGCGGCCCGAGGAACCGCCAGCGCTTTCCGCGAAACCGAACGCCACCGGCGGCGCCAGCGAACCGATGTGGACGATCGATTCCTTGTGGATATCGTCCAGCTCAAATGCGTGGCCCGATGTACCGTTCACCAGCGCGGCCAGTGACACTGAAGTCTTTTTGCCCATGCCGAACAGCGATGCCACGGGTGTTGCGCCCTCAGCCATCGCGAGCGCGGCTACTTTCCGAGTCCACGGCAGCGTTGCGCCATAGAGCGCGCAGCCGATGTGATCGAGCACCGAGAGCTGGATGCGCTCGACGACTTCTTTGGGCAGATCGCTGAACTGAATGGCAGATGCGAAACGCGCGAGGTCGCGCGTCGCGTGTTCGAGTAACGGGGGTTTGGAACTGCTCATGTTCTAAATCTCAACAATTTGATCAAATCAGATTGAATTTCGGGACGCCGGTACGATGAACGCACTTATTGATTTTTACCTATCTGCGTAACAGC
>JANMXV010000712.1:0-8237 GCA_031381325.1 Betaproteobacteria bacterium
TTTCCGGCGCGTGGGTGACGAGTTCGTCTTTCCAGGGTACGTCGTCGATATCGATTTCCATGATGCGCACATTGTGCAACGTCGCGCACAGCGCGGCGCTCATGTGCGTGGACAGGTGGCTGTAATGATTGTGTGGCGCGACGTTGTGCTGGAATGTCGCCGCAAGGTCGCCCACTTTCTTTGCCTGCGCGATGCCGTTCCAGGGCACATCGATCATGAACACGTCGGCGGCGTGGCGCTGAAAAAACGGCAGGTATTCTTTCATGTGGATCAGCGTTTCGCCGGTGCAGATGCGCGTACTGGTCGATTGCTTAATTTGCACCAGCGCATCCGCATCGTGCGTGTCGATCTCCAGCCAGTGCAGGTTGAACGGCTCCAACGCCTTGGCTATGCGCATGCATGCTTCAGGCTTGAAATGCCAGTTGAGATCGAGGTTAATGTCGAAGTCAGGCCCCACCGCATCGCGCAGCGTGCCGATGTGTTTTTCGATATGCGCGATCAGCCCGTTCGGCGCCCACTCGTCGTTCGGTCCCATGGTGACGCCAAAACCACCGAAGCCGCTCATCCACGTGCCGTTCTGACCCGGCATCACGATATTGGTTTTCAACGCCGTGAAGCCGCGCGCGACAACCTCCTTGCCCAGTGCCATGACGTCGGCCCAGCTATTAATCGGCGGCTTGCCCACCATCTCGTGATGACGCACGCGCGTAGTGCCGCAATGCGACCAGTAGAGACGCACCTGGTCGCGCGTCGGCCCGCCCAGCAGTTCAACCACTGAAATGTTGCGTGCGCGCGCCGCAATGTCCACCAGCGCGCACTCAATGCCGGCAATCGCGCGCCCGGCGATGCCGCCGGGGCTGGAGCGCGTCATGCGCGTCATATCGATGAAACGCATCTCGTACGCGCACGGATCCTTGCCGACAAGTATGGGTGAGAGATCCCGCACCATGCCCTCCACCGCGTTAGTCACGCGGTAATCGGAACACTCGCCCCAGCCGGTGATGCCTTCGTCGGTTTCGACCTTGACGTAAGTCCAGGCGCGCCAGCCGCCATCGACGACAAAAGTTTCGAGTTTGGTGATTTTCATTTTTGATCTCCAATAATCGTTGCTCGCACGCCTGCAATCCTTGCAAAAATCGTTTGCCACAGAGAACACAGAGTTCACAGAGAAAAATCGATAAACTTGTTCCATGATTCACCCATAGGGTGAATGTGGCGCGTTGATTCAACCCCTTGATTCTCTCTGTGTTCTCTGTGACCTCTGTGGCTCATGTGTTGTTTTGGGTAACCCACGCTACAGCACCGAGCGCACCAGCCCGCCATCCACACGTATCGTGGTGCCGGTAATGTAGCTCGATTTTCCCGACGCCAGAAACGCCACCAGATTCGCCAGCTCGCGCGGTTCGCCGATGCGACCGACTGCCGTTTCCTTGGCACGCTCTTCAAGCATTTTCTCCAGCGACATGCCCAGCTCTTTGGCACGCGCGGTGACGTTGCCGAGCATGCGCTCACTCAACAACGAGCCGGGGCACACGTTGTTCACCAGGATGCCATCACGCCCGACTTCATCAGCAAGGCTCTTCGCAAACGCCACCACACCCATGCGTGTGGCGCCCGACAGCGCCAGATTGGGAATAGGCTGATATACCGTGCTGGCGAGTATGTTGATGATGCGCCCGTTCTTTTGAGCACGCATATGCGGCAACACCTCGCGCGACATGCGCGCGAAAAACAGCAGTGAGCGCTGCACCGCCGTGGCCCATTGTTCTTCGGTGGCCTCATATGATTTTGCCAGCGGCGGCCCGCCGGAGTTGCTCACCAGCACATCGATGCGCCCGTATTTTTCGGCGGCAGCAGCGATCAATTTTTTAATGGTGTCGTTTTTTTCGAGGTCGCCCGCGAATGCGAATACATCCGCCTTGGTTTTAGCGCGTATGTCTTGTGCCGCTTGATCGAGATCAGCTTGACTGCGGCTGCACATCACCACTTTCATGCCTTCCTCGGCGAGCACTTCCGCACACGCGCGGCCCAACCCTTTGCTTGCGCCGCCGACGATGGCGACCTTGTTTTTGAGTTCAAAATCCATGAGTGATGTCCTCTTTTAATTGGCGGCGAGATCAAAATCTCCCTCACCCCAACCCCTCTCCCGGAGGGAGAAGGGTGAAAAGCCCCCCGCCCTCCGGGACAAGGGCACACTTGAGGCGGAGCAGAGGGGTTGGGGTGAGGGAAGGAGGTACCGTGATTCAATTGCTAGAAATTTTTCTACGCAGCAAACGCAATGCACGACGGCGAACCGGTTTCGATAATCAAACCCGTGGACACGGGCTTGCCGCTCGCGGCATCGAGCTTGAACGCGACGATGGTATCGCTGTCTTCGTTCGCCACGTACAAATTTTCACCCGCGGGATCGAGCGTAAAGAAACGCGGCTTCTTGCCTTGCGTCGGCTCCCAGCCGACGGGCGCGAGGGTGGCGTCTTTGGCGTCAACCGCAAATGTGGCAATGCTGTTGTGGCCGCGGTTCGACACGTAGACAAATTTGCCCGACGGCGCGACAGCAATCTCCGAACCCGTGTTGTCGCCAATAAACGTGGGCGGCGTAGTCGAAATGATATGCAGCGGTGTCAGCGCCCCACGCAGGCCATCCCACTGATAGGTAGTCACCGTCGAATCAAGTTCGTTGATGAGATACGCAAACGGCCGTGTCGGATGAAACGAAAGATGCCGCGGCCCCGCGCCGTAGCGAGATTTCACAAACGGCGGATCATTCGGCGCAAGTTTTCCGCTCGCGAGATCCAGGCGGTAAATATGTGTGGCGTCCACGCCTTTGTCGGGGGAAATCAGAAAACGGCCGCCGGCATCGAACACCACCTGATGCGGATGGGCGCCGAGGCCTTGTTCTCTTTTGTAAGGCCCCTCTGTACCCGGCGGAACTACCGCGTCGCTCGAAGGGGCAAGCGAGCCATCGGCGTTGATCGGCAGTACGGCTATGCCCGGCCCGTTGGCCACCGCCACATATTGATCACTCGGTTCAACAATCAAATGCGGCCCGTTGTCGCCGCTGCTGGGCTGCTGATTGAGAAATTTCAATTTGCGGCTCTGCGGGTCGATGGCGTAGGCGCTCACCATATCGCCATCGCCGTGCGAAGCGTAGAGAAAACGTTGCTTGCTATCGAGCGCGACATAGCCGGGATTGGCTATGGTTTCAAAAACCTCAATCAGCGACCAGATGCTTGATGAGCCGGGTTGCGTATCGATGCGGTAAACGCTGATGCCCTTGCCGCGCGCTTTGCGATGCGCGGTGGTAAAACAGCCGACGTAAGCAAACATGATGCGGATTACTCCTGCGTGTTGAGTACGGTGGAGGCTGCTAAACTTACACGAATTCTGCGTTTTGCGTACTACCGGTGATAGGCATGGTGTGAGGTTTCTTTGTCGGGTTGAACGAAAAAATTGGCTGTTTGCAGTCGTTTGAAGGTATGCGGATCGAGTATACGAGTCAAACAGCATTGTCTCAGGCTCATGCGGCGGCTTCGGGATACAAACGTGGAAAATAATAGGCCAGCGCCTCCAGCGGCAGCCCGAATCGCAACGGCGCGCGCGAGGTATCGGACTCCACCAGTCCCGCCTTGAGCAGCGCCGCCAGCAGGCTGTCGGCGGTGCGCGCGCCCAAGCCACTCATCTGTTTGAACTCGCCGCGGGTGATCTCTCCCGCCAGAAACAAATGATATAGCGGTAGTTCCGCCTCGCGTCGTATGCCCTCGCCCATCTCCGAGCGCAGGATCACATAAGCGCGCAGCCGCTGGCGGAACTGGTCCAGCGCCAGCATCTCGCCCATGAAAGTCACCTGATCCAGACACGTTTCCAGAAAAAACTTTGCAAAGCGAACCAGACCTTCTTCAGACAAATTGCCGCGCCCATCGTAATCGCCGCGCCTTGGCGAATCCGCGTCGGCAAGACGCTCGTAGTACGTTTGCACATTACGCGCAAGCCCGCGCGACACCGCCCACAGGCCCGACCCCACGCCCATTTTCAACAGCGCCGCATGCGATTGCAGCCGCATCACGCGCCCGTTGCCGTCGAGAAACGGATGCACCCACGCCAGACGATGATGCGCACAGGCACAGGCAAGCAATTGCCCATCAAGGCCGGTGGCTGCGCCATACACCTCGTGTGCGCGGTCGAGAAACGCAGCAATAGACGCATGCGCAGGCGGTATATGCACGCCCACCTTTACCTCCTTTTCGCGCCACGCGCCCGGAACCACTGCATCGCCGTCCGGCGTTACGCGATCTTCCGCATTAAGCCGCCGATAGAACGCCTCGTGCACACGCGCGAGAAAGGCAGCCTCGTAAACATCCAACGGGCCAGCCGCAAGCCAGCCTTCTATTTCGCGCTGCGCAGCTATGTGCGCGACCGCAATGCGCTGGCGGCGCGCCTTGTCCGGCTCACCGGAAAAATCTTTTTTCAGGGCGCGCTCGATATCCAGCGGGTGCGTGTGCTGACCTTCGATGCGATTGGAGTAATACGAATTCACGCTGCGCAGCAACTGCGCTAGCCGTGCCTCGGTCGCTGGATGCACGATGCTCCGCAAGCCAAGTGCGCGCGTTGCCACCTCGCCAGCCAAAGCGAACAAGCCACCCTCCACCGCCGCTGAGGGGCTGGGAACCAGGGGCTCAAACTGACTGGGAATAGTATACATTTTGCGAATTATATTGCATGCAAAAATAGTATACAACTAATTGTATTTATTGGTATTTTTAAATAATATTGAATACAATATTGCGAGTAAATATGCGGAACTTACTTCCAAAGAAACAACGGCTTATCCTACGCCCAGTATCCACCCCTCCCGCCCCGCCACCCGCCGTTCTTCCACCGTCAGTGGCGGATTGAAGTAACGGTCGAGCGCGTCACGAGCGGTGGTCACAGCGAGCCAGCGGGCGGCAGCATAGGAATCGTGCGCGTCGGGCAAACGCCCTACTTTGGAATAGCGGGTCAGCGCATTGAGCGCGATGTCGGCGCCGGCCTCGGCGAGCACCTGGGCAATGCCTTTGCCTATGCCGCGTCCGGCTCCTGTGATAAAAACGACTTTTCCCTTGACATCAAATCTGGGTGGACCATGCCCGCATAAAGGAGCGTTCCATGCGAACTATCGATGCCGTTGCGCAAATACTCAAGCTTGAGAATATCCACATCCTCCCGTCGTTCCCGACTACGGCGGTCATAGAAGCCGCCGCCGCGGCGGGGATTAAACCCATCATCTGCCGCCAGGAGCGTGTCGGCCTTGGCATTGCCGACGGCTGGAGCCGCATCAGGAACGGCCAGCCGCCCGGCGTGTTTGCGATGCAATACGGCCCCGGCGCCGAGAACGCTTACGCGGGTGTCGCCACCGCTTACTCTGACGCCGTTCCCATACTGCTGCTGCCGCTCGGCCACCCGCTTGACCGCGACCGCGTCTTCCCCAACTTCTCGTCGGTCAAATCCTACGAGTCCATCACCAAGTTCGCGGAGCAGGTGAATCAACCGCAGCGCGTAGGCGATACGTTGCGCAGGGCTTTCACGCAGATGCGCTCGGGCAGGCCCGGCCCCGCGCTGGTGGAAATCCCCATCGACGTCGGCAACGCAGAGGTTGATCCGGCGGTGGTGGAAAACTATCGTCCGGTGAAGATCGCGAAGGCGCAGGCCAATCCAGAAGAGGTGATGACTGCTGCAAAAGCGCTGGTCGCCGCGAAGCGGCCCGTGATCCAGGCAGGACAGGGCGTGCTCTACGCGGAAGCGACAGCGGAATTGATCGAGCTGGCTGAACTGGTGCAGGCCCCTGTTTACGCCACGCTCGCCGGCAAGAGCGCGTTCCCGGAATCGCATCCGCTGGCGCTGGGCAGCTCCGGTGGGGGGGCGATGAACGGCGCGGCCTATCACTTCATCAAGGAGGCCGACCTGGTGTTCGCGGTCGGGTCGTCGCTGTCCAGGCACGGCATGTCCACCAATATTCCCGGCGGCAAGGTCATCATTCACAACGCGGCTGACACGATAGACTTCAACAAGTCGTACTACGCCGACTTTCCCATCCTCGGCGACGCCAAACTCGTGCTGCGGCAATTCATCGAGGCATGTCGTGAATTGCTGGGTAACAAGTCGCGCGACGGCGCGGCAGTGCGGGCCGAGATCGCCAGCACGCGCGACGCCTGGCTGCAACAGTGGCTGCCCAAGCTGAACAGCAACGACAAACCCATCAATCCGTACCGCGTGATCTCTGACTTCATGCAGGTGGTGGACCCGGACACGGCCATCGTCACCCACGACTCCGGCAGCCCGCGCTACCAGATGATGCCGTTCTATCGCGCAGCCGGACCGCGCTCGTACATAGGCTGGGGCAAATCGCACCAGTTGGGCACGGGCCTGGGGCTGATGATGGGCGCGAAACTAGCCGCGCCGGACAAATTCTGCGTGAACTTCATGGGCGACGCGGCGTTCGGTATGACCGGCCTGGACTTCGAGACTGCAGTGCGCTCGGGCATCCCCATCCTCACCATAGTGCTGAACAACAGCTCGATGGCGGTCGAGACGGAACACATGAAGACATCGCACGGACTGTTCCGTACCCGCGACCTGCAGGGCAACTACGCGGACATGGCAAAGGCCATGGGCGGTTGGTCGGAGTGTATCTCCGACCCCGCGCAGATCAAGGACGCGATTGTGCGGGCGCGCAAGGTCACCGAAAGCGGCAGAGCGGCGCTGCTGGAGTTTGTGACCACACAGGAAAACACGGTGTCTCATCAACTGGCGTTTCGCAATGCCTGATGCACGACCGCGTAGAGAGCTTCAGCGTGGCCTCTGTTTGCCGGGACGGAACTGTTATAATGTGGCTACATACGTAAGCACATCAGGAGAAGTCATGTCCAGCGTCGTTGAAAAATATTCGGGTAAGGTCACGCCGGTCGGAAACTCAAAGGGCATCCGGCTGGATGCGGCTTTTTTTAAGGCGCACCCGGAATTTGAAGGCGAAGTTCGCGCAACCGTCCTCGCCGACGGCCAGGTGCTGCTCTCTGCACGGTCATCGGGCAAGAAGCGGAAGGCGGAAGATATGGACGATCCTGTTCTGCTTGGCTTTCTTGGCTTCCTGGAGGCGCAGATGGTGGCACAGCCGGAGTGGATCACTCCTGCCAATCCGGCCCAGCTTGCGCGTATTGGCAAGCTCGTAAAAGGTGTCAAAGCGGATTAGCGTCGAGCTGCCATGGAAATTAATGGCTGGCAGCTCTACTACTTTCGGACGTTCGCCGCCGCGCTCGACGAACTGGAGGCTGATGTGGCTGCGCTCGCGGCAAGCAATCCAGGCGACTACAAAACCCACCCCAGAACGCGCTTGCTTGCATCCATGTACAAAGCCATCACTGAGCGCGTGCCGGCGAGCCCTGATCATCCGGATTTTCGTCTCGGCAAGACGCTGGGCAGGGACTACGGCAACTGGCGGCGGGTAAAAAAAGGGCTACCGGAGCGTTATCGTCTTTTCTTTCGCTACGCGTCGAAGCCGGTCAAGCTGATTGTCTACGTCTGGTTCAACGACGAGGACACGCTGCGCAAAGCCGGCTCCAGGACCGATGTGTATGAAACATTCCGTCGCATGCTGGCGCGCGGGGAAGTGCCCGACAGCATTGATCATCTTCTAAGGGAAAGCTGCAAATCGAGCTGAACAATTATGGATCACAGCCAGGGGACAGGAGATGCCTGTTTTGACAGGAATACAAATGCAATCTAACCGCAAGGAGTGCCGCTGGACCGCTCCGTTCGCTCGCGTCAACAGAGAACAGGACTATTGTGTCGCGTGGGAATTTTTAGCCAATCAGACCACAGTAGGGAATCAATAATGTCATCTTTATATCTTGGTCGCCTTAAGCCCAATGATCGTCAGTCGCTGATTGCAAAATTACACGCCGCACAGCATGGCAATTGCTTTATCTGTGAGGACGCAATTGATCTGGTGGTGCATAAGGAGACGATCGATATCGATCACGTGGTTCCAACTACGGCTGGTGGCAAGGACGACTCTGTGAATTTTGCATTGACCCATGCCAGCTGTAATCGCTCCAAACAGGCATCCAATTTAGAGGTGGCGCGAGTGCTGCACCGTTTCAAACGCCTCAAGGAAAAACTGGCTATCGAAAACCGAAGCCCGAATCTAGGTGACTTGCTGCAACAGGCCGGGGGCGGCAATCATACGCTGGGGTTCAAATTGTCAG
>JANMXV010000412.1:0-1566 GCA_031381325.1 Betaproteobacteria bacterium
AATCCACCTTCGCCTTGAGCGTCTTCGCGATCGTTGCATACTTCTCCACCTCGCGCTTGATCAGGGCGCCGAACTCTTCAACAGTACCCCCGCCGGTATCCACGCCGTTGGCCGCGTACTTTTCCTTGAGGCTCGGCGAGACCATGGCCTTGTTTACCGCATCGTTCAGCCGGGCGATAATCGCCTTGGGCACGCCCACCGGCGTAATCAGCCCGGCCCAGACCGTGACGTCGTAACCCGGCACGCCCGACTCGGCGATAGTCGGCAGGTCCGCAAAATTCGATGAGCGCTTCAGCCCGGTGACGGCGATTCCACGCAGCCGTCCCGCACGGTGATGCGGTGAGATCGAGCTCATGCTCTCGAAGATGAGCTGCACCTGCCCGCTCATCATATCAGTCATCGCTTGCGCCCCGCCCTTGTAGGGAACATGCGTGATGCTGACCTCGGCCATCTGCTTGAACAACTCGCCGGCCAGGTGGCCCGGGGTGCCGTTGCCCGAGGAACCGTTGAGCAGCTTGCCCGGATTCGCCCTGGCGTAATCGATCAGCTCACGCACGGATTTAATCGGCAGCAAGTTTGTCACAGCGAGCAACTGATTCCCGGTGTTGGTCTGCGCGATCGGCTGCACGTCCTTGAGCGCGTCATACGGCACTTTGGGCAGGATGCTGCGATTGATCGCCAGCCCGCCGATGTTGCCGTAGCCGATGGTGTAGCCATCGGGGACAGCACGCACCACCATGTCGATGCCGATGGTGAGTCCGCCGCCCGGGCGATTGTCGACCACGACCTGCTGGCCGAGGATGCGCGTGAGTTCGAAGGCAACGATGCGCGCCGAGGTATCGGACGCGCTTCCGGCTGCCTGCGGCACGATGTAGCGCAACGGGCGCTCGGGATACTCCGCCGCTGCGTGGGTCGCCATCAACAACGCGGCAGCACAAGACATTGCGATGCTTCGCGCGCATTCACGAACGCTTACTCGCTGTTTCGACCTGGCATCGCGGGTCTTGAAATTGCGCTGTAGCCCGACCATACTCGCCACCTTTGGAAAAAGGCGCACCGGGTTGCGCCGAAGAGCCGGAGATCAAGAGATACACTTTGCGTCTGCGCACCCGCAATCTTCAATTTCCATGTTAGGCCAACACCAGGCGCAGCACAACTCGCCGGGCTTGAGCTACACTGCTTCGGCATCCGGGATACTGAATAAAAGGAGAAATCGCATGCAAAATTCTTTTCGTATTTTGGAGTTCTCGGCAGCGGCATTCGCCTTCGCGCTCGGCGTTTCATGCGCATGCGCGCAGGACGCTTACCCGACCAAGCCGATACGCTTTATTGCGCCCTTCCCGGCTGGCGGCACTACTGATGTGCTGTCGCGCATACTGGCGCAAAAACTCACCGACAGCCTGGGGCGGCAGGTGGTGGTGGACAACCGTGCCGGCGCGGGCGGCAACATCGGTCACGAAATTGCTGCGAAAGCCGCAGCCGACGGCTACACAGTGCTGATGAGCAGCAACGCCGCGCTGGTAACTAATCCGCATCTCTACAAGCGCCTCGGCTTCGATCCGTTAA
>JANMXV010000415.1:0-7492 GCA_031381325.1 Betaproteobacteria bacterium
TCAAATGACGCAGCCGAAACTCGACCGGATCGACACCCGCCGCCAGCGCCAACTCGTCCATGAAAGATTCAATCGCGAACACATTGGCTTGACTGCCCAGCCCGCGCAGCGCGGAGGCGCGCAGCGGTGGATCGGGAATCAAATGGTTGCTGACACGCTGATTGGGAAACTCATAAATCGGAATCGCATTGCGATGACTGCCGCCGCCCGGCAGCGGTGGATTCGCGGTCTGCGCGCGCACCAACGGCTTTTCCAGGTGCCACGACGCCAGCAGATTACTGCCCGGCCCGCGCCCCGGCCGCGAGCTGTGACCGTGGCTCCACACATCCATGTGCCACGAGGTAATGTGGCCATCATCCGAAAGCGTGGCGCGCGTTTTCACCACCATCGCGGAACTGTACGGCTCCCACGCGAATTCTTCTTCGCGCATCCATTGCACACGCACCGCACGGCCCGGCGCAGCGCGTGCCAGCAACGCCGCATCGAGCGCCACGTCGTCGGCGGCATTGTGGCCGTAACAGCCCGCGCCTTCGACATGGTGAATCACGATGTCTTCTTGCGCCACGCCCAGCGCCGGCGCCATTTCCGCGCGCAACGGGTAGATGCCTTGACTGTGCGTCCACACGGTAAATTTGCCGTTGTCGAATTTCGCCACTGCGCACGAGGGTGCGAGCGAGGCGTGCGCCAGGAACTGACGGGTATATTCGCCTTCCAGTACACGTCCGTTGGTTGCAACCGACGCATCATTTTTCTCGCTAATGAGATCCGTTTTTGCCTGGCATTTCAACAGGTAACGCGGATCAAACTCCGGCAAGGTCGCTGCTTCGCGCCACTGTGCGTTGCGCGTGAGCCGCCGCTGCGCGCGTATTGCCTGCTCCTCGCGCCCGGCCACTACCCCCAGGAATTTACCGTCACGCACCACCGCCACGACACCGGGCATTGCACGCACGTCGTCAAGGTCAACGCTGATGAGTTCAGCCTTGTAGCTCGGCGGACGTGACACGCGCGCGTGCAGCAGGCCCGGCGGATCCATGTCCTGCACATAAGTCGGCGCCCCGGCAACCTTGCGCGGAATATCCACGCGCGGCGACGCCGTGCCGACAATCTTGTGCAGCGTATACGATTTGGGCGTGGCTTCGCCGGAGGCTTCGCGCTGCAACAAATCATTATCGGTGATGTCCCAGTACGTGACGCTGCCGCCGCTGCGCGCGCTGACTACGCCGTCATTCACGCTCAATTGCTCGATCGACGCGCCAAGCTTCGCGCCGGCGCGCGCCAGCAGCAATTCGCGCGCTTCGGCGGCCGCGTAACGAAAAGCCACGCCGGATTCTTCGATGGAGCGGCTGCCGGAGGTGATCCCTTCATTCGGACTGAGCGCGGTAACCGCGGTCACCAGCTTGACTCTTTCGAGATTCACGTCGAGTTCTTCGGCGACAATCTGCCGCAGCGCGGTGAGAATGCCCTGGCCGATTTCGATCTTGCCCGGACGCATAGTCACAGTGCCGTCTCGGTTGATATCGAGCCACTGGCTGAGGTTGCGATTGGTGTCGAGGCTGCCGGGCAGCGTGCGGCGTGCGCTATTTTCAGAAGCCATTGCTATTTCCTCATTTCTACAGCAGCACGTTTCACCGCACGCAATATGCGCTGGTGCGTGCCGCAGCGGCACAGGTTTTTCGACAACGCTTGTTTCACCTCGGCATCGCTGGGCGACGCGTTCACATCCAGCAACGCCTTGGCCGACATGATGATGCCGGTGGCGCAGTAGCCGCATTGCGCCGCCTGTTCATCGACAAACGCGCGTTGCAGCGGATGGGGATGATCGACCGAACCGATGCCTTCGATGGTGGTAATCGCCTTGCCCGCCACCGCCGACACCGGCAGGTCGCATGACTGCACCGGCTTGCCGTCGATGATCACGGTGCAGGTACCGCACTGCCCCACTCCGCAGCCGTAGCGCACGCCCTTGCAGCCGGTTTCATTGCGCAGCACGTAGAGTAGCGGCGTATCTTCGTCCGCTACAACGTCGTGCGCACGCCCATTGATCGTTAGTGTTATCCCCATGCACCACCTCGTAAATTATGTTTAAAAACAAATAATTACACAATATTTATTGCATTAAACCCTGCGTATTTCACTCGTAAATTGCGATGCGGCACCGTATACTACGAACCTCAAAACCGTGCGCAGAAACACTCATGAGCCAGACCGCCGACGTCGACGCGTTGAAGATCCGGATCGAACAACTCTACCTCGAACATCGTGACCTGGACGATGTGATCTCCCATCTTCTTGAAACCACGCCGTACGATCAACTGCAAGTGCAACGACTTAAAAAACGCAAGCTGTTCGTCAAAGACCAGATCAACGTATTGGAAAGTCAGTTGACGCCTGACATTCCCGCCTAGCTGTGCTTGCGCAGCGCGAGATAGAGCGCGTACAGTCCCAGCAGCACCAACCACAGCAACGACCACCCTGCGATGGTCAGACCCAAAAATTTCCATCCGCTCTCGGCACACTCGCCCGAGCCCATCAGCACTTTGGTCAGCACATCGGCCAGCGGAAATTTTTTCAGCATGTATTCCAGCCCTGGTCCGCAAGACGGCACCAGATGCGCGGGCAGGCTTTGCAGCCACACATGGCGCGCCGCCACCGCCGCGCCCAGCGCTGCCACCACGAACGCGGTAAGACCGTAAACCATGATGCCGCGCCGCACGGGCCCATGCAGCGCACCCAGTAAAAACACCGTCGCCAGCGCATAAAACGCCACGCGCTGCACCATGCACAGTGGACATGGATTCTGCTGCTCGACGTATTGCAAATAATTGGCAAAGCTCAACAGTCCTGCGCATATGGCGAAACCGGCGGCAAAACTGAGTCGGGGCGTGAGTGTCATGGCGGCAAGTTTACCGTAAACTACCACCATCATGATTCGCATAACACGCACTATCGCGCTACCGGAAACCGAGCTCGAAGAAAACTTCGTGCGTGCGTCCGGCCCCGGCGGACAAAACGTGAACAAGGTTTCCACCGCCGTGCAACTGAAGTTCGATGCCGCACGCTCGCCGTCGCTGCCGGATGACGTGCGCACGCGGCTTATCGTGCTGGCCGGCAGCCGCGCCTCGGACGACGGTGTGATCACCATTACCGCCCAGCGCTTTCGCCTGCAAAGCCGTAATCGCGCCGACGCGCAGCAGCGTCTGGTCGAACTGATACGCGCGGCCAGCCATAAACCCAAGCCGCGAAAGGCCACGCGCCCCACGCGCGCCGCGCGCCAGCGCCGCCTCGACACCAAAAAACAGCGCGGCGAAGTCAAGCGTGCGCGCACGAGCAAGGCGGAATTCCAGTAACGGACACGGCCCGTAGTCGCAGGTTGACGGTACAGACTCTGCTGAACTAGACTGAACTAATACAGTCCAATTCGGGGAATAAATGTGCGATAGTTACTGTTTGCGCAGGTAGTTCGGCAGGGCAAGGCGGCAATCGAGGGGCACGCCCTGCTTTAAATAAAAAATGCTTTAAATTCAAACAATTAGGAGAACTGCATGAATAGGAAACTGGTCCTGAGTGGTCTGACACTGATATTGGGCGCGAGCTATGGTGCAGTAGCGTTTGCTCAGGTAAAACCCGACGTGCTGGTCAAGCAACGCCAAGCGGCCATGACGCTGCAAGGCAAATACTTTGGACCGCTCGCCGGTATGGCGTCCGGTAAAGTTCCTTACAACGCCGAAGTCGTAGCGCGCAACGTGGCCTACCTCGACGTGCTGAATAAAATGCCGTGGGATGGCTTTCACGAAAATACCAAGGACATCAAGAGCCGCGCGCTGCCGGAAGTCTATACCGACAACGCTAAATTCAAGGAAGCGACGACCCATACTCAGAGCGCGGTCGCGCAGCTCGTCAAGGTTTCCAAGGGTGGCGATGAAGCCACGGTAAAAGCGGCGATCAACGACGTGAACAAGTCTTGCGGCGGCTGTCACGATAGCTTCCGCGCCAAATAATAAACCGCTAACCGTTAGAAAACCCCGCCGCGGCGGGGTTTTCGCATTTGGGGCACGCAGATGAGCACGCAGATGAACAGGGTAAATTCGATAGTTTGCAGGCTGCTGAGCGTGGCGCAAGGCTTGGCGTTTCTCGCCGTTGGGGGGCCACAGGCGCACAGACCACAGCGGGCGATGCAAAACGCGGCGAGTATCTGTCGCAGGCCGCCGGTTGTGTGGGCTGTCACACCAGCGAAAAAAAGGACGCTATACCTTACGCCGGCGGCCGCGGACTCAAGTCGCCGTTCGGCACCTTCTACGGTCCGAACATCACCCCGCATGCCGAAGCCGGCATCGGTAAATGGAGCGAAGCCGATTTTGTACGCGCCATGCGAGAAGGCAAACGGCCCGACGGCGCCAATTATTTTCCCGCGTTTCCGTATCCCTCGTTTAACGCGATTACCGATGCTGATTTGCGCGACCTGTGGGCCTACCTGCGCACCCTGCCAGCGAACGCCCAAGCGAGCCGCCCGCATGACGTGGGCTTTCCCTACAACGTGCGTCTGGGCGTGACATTGTGGAAGGGGCTGTATTTCAAGCCCGCGGTATTCACGCCCGATCCCAAACTTTCGCCCGAGCTGAATCGCGGCGCGTATCTCACTACCGCACTGGGCCATTGCAGCGAATGCCACACCCCGCGCAACTTTATGGGCGGGCCGCGGCGCGAGCGCTTCCTTGCCGGCGGCAAAGGCCCGGAAGGCAAAGACATACCCAACCTCACACCGGCCCAGCTCAAGAAAAAATGGGACGACAAGGACCTCTCTGACTTCCTGTCGAGCGGTATCACGCCAGACGGCGACGTGCCCGCCGAAGCGATGGGCGAAGTCATCCGCAATACTACCGGGATGCTCACACCAGATGATCTTGCCGCGATGATTATTTACCTGCGCTCGCTGCCGGCGATTGCGGATGAACCCGCAACGAAAAAATGATAGGGCGGATTGGACGGAAATTGGCGGAGAGTGTGAGATTCGAACTCACGAGGATCTTGCGACCCTGCCGGTTTTCAAGACCGGTGCATTCAACCGCTCTGCCAACTCTCCGTTAGTCACTACTCAACCGCTGCCGGTTTTGGCTTCGGCCGCTGCGCTTAACTTGCCTAAACTTCAACTACGGCAAGTGAGCCTGCGCCAGCGCACCAACCCCGTGCGCCAAGACCGGCGCATTCAACCGCTCTGCCAACGCTCCGACCAGCAAGCATTTGATAATACCATGTATTATCAAATGCTTGCGTTACACGCCCCGGCAAAATGATGGTAAAGTAAATTGCAACTTTCGCGGCATTTAGGTAGTCTTATACTTGTTCACATCACTTCAGCTTTCATAACAACGACGAGGAACACCATGCAACCTGAAATGCAAAACCAGCAACCGCTCTTTACCGGAAACACCGAGGTCGCCAGCCAGCAGAATACGGTACTGCGCAACACGTACCTGCTGCTCGCGGTTTCGCTGATTCCCACCATCGCGGGCGCGGCGATAGGCACCAGCCTGTTCAACTTCAGTTTTCTGAGCGCGAGTCCGATCATGGCCTCGATCGCCATTATGGCCATTTTCTACGGCTGGATTTATATGATCGAGCGTAACAAAGAATCCACCCTCGGCCTGTATCTGCTGCTCGGCTTCACGTTCTTCATGGGCCTCTTGCTCGGACCACTGCTGCAAAAAGTGCTGGGCTTTCGCAATGGCGGACAACTGGTGATGATGGCCGCAGGCGGCACGGCAGGCGTGTTTTTTATCCTGGCGGGCATCGCTTCCAATGTGAAGCGCGATTTCAGCTTTCTGAATAAATTCATCATGGTCGGCGTCATCGTGGCGATGCTGGCAGTGGTTGCGAACATCTTTCTGCAAATTCCTGCACTCAGCTTGGCGCTGTGCGGCGTGTTCATCGTTCTGTCGTCGGCAATTATCCTGTGGCAGATCAACAGCATCGTCAAGGGCGGCGAAACCAACTACATCTCCGCGACACTCACGCTATACGTTTCAATCTACAACATCTTCACCAGTCTGCTGCAAATTCTGGGCATTGTCGGCGGCGACCGCGACTGATCGCGCGTCCTGTGAAATAGAGAAGGGCGGCCCAGGGGTAACTGGGGCCGCCCTTTTTCATTGGCACAATTCAATCAGCGATCAAACACTGCAATAGATTCGACATGTGCCGTATGCGGAAACATGTTGACCACCCCAGCAGCGCTCAGCACATAACCCTGTTCATGCACCAACATCGAGGCGTCGCGCGCGAGCGTGGACGGATTGCACGACACGTACACGATGCGCGCCGGCGGCGCGGATGCCAGTGACTTGACGAGTTCGGCCGCGCCGTCGCGCGGCGGGTCAATCAGCATGCGATCAAATGGGCCCAGCGCGGCAAGCGCATAGGCATCGATCGCGAAGAGATTCATCGTGCGATACTGCACGTTCTCCGACAAGCCGTTATACGCAGCATTTTCAGTAGCGCGCTTCACCAGCGACGCACTGCCTTCGATGCCGGTGACATGTGCGCCGCTGCGCGCGATCGGCAAAGAAAAATTGCCAATGCCGCAGAACATATCCGCTACCCGCTCGCCCGCTTGCGGCGCAAGCAACGCCAGCGCGCGATGCACTAATACGCGATTGACGTCATGGTTGACCTGCGTGAACTCGGTCGGAAAAAACGGCATCTTCACGTTAAATTCCGGCAGCGTGTAATACAAATCTGCGGGCGCCTCGGGCCACAACGGATACGCGGTTTCTGGTCCCTTGGGTTGCAGGTACACATGCAAGCCCTGCGTTTCGGCGAATGCTTTTAGGTGCGCCTTGTCTTCAAGGGATGGCGGCTCCAGCACGCGCAAAACCAGCACGTCCGCCACGTCGCCACAAGCTACTTCAATTTGCGGCATGCGCTCGCGTATGCTCAGTTTTCCGACCAGTTCACGCAGCAGCGGTAACAGCTTAGAGATGTGCGGCGGCAGCACTTCGCAACTCATCATGTCGGCGACAAAGCTCGAGCGCTTTTCGTGAAAACCGATCAGCGATCCACCTTTCTTGAGCACGTAACGCGCGGTCATGCGCGCGCGGCGGCGGTATCCCCACGTCGGCCCGTATATCGGCGACAGCATTTGCCCAACGCTGACCTTGCCGATGTGACGCAGAGCGTCTTCGAGCACGCGCTGTTTGGCCGCGACTTGCGCGCGCGCGTCCAGGTGCTGCAGGCTGCATCCACCGCAACGCCCGAAATACACACACCCAGGCGTTACGCGCTGCGAGCTTTCGCGCAGGATGCGCTGCACGTTGGCGTTCTCAAAACTGGGCTTTTTGCGATAGACCGAGGCCGTCACTACTTCACCAGTCAACGCGCCTTCGATAAAAATGGTCTTGCCGTCGCGGCGCGCGATGCCGCGACCTTCCTGGTCGAGGGATTCTATTTTGTAGGTTTGCATGAAATACCGAGATGTCGTCGCGCTTGTGTTTGCGGC
>JANMXV010000430.1:0-12035 GCA_031381325.1 Betaproteobacteria bacterium
TTGGCGATTGTTGCCGCGCTGGATGACGTGTTGCGGCTGACCGGGAATGATGTAGCGGGGAAGGCGCGCCATAGTCGTTGTGTGGGTGATGTTTGATTGCAAACGGATAGAGTAGCATAGTTTATCGTGTCTGACCCCATACACCACACACAATCTCCAGCGCCCTCACTTGCGCAAATGCGCAGTAGCATCCTCTTCCGTGCGCGTCTTCACCTCGTAGGCCATCGGGTTGTTCATTTCCTCGCGGATGTGGCCAACCAGACCGATGGCGCGCGCCATAACGCCGATGCCGCGCACGTAGCGCCAATCCAGTCGCAGTTCGCTGGCGATCGCGCCGATGGCGCCGGTGGCGTTGACCGGCAGCAATTTGCCGGAGCGCTGTTCGGCCTCACGCGCGACGGCCTGCATGAGTTTTACGTAGGGCCCGCTGTAGCCGTTCTGATCCGCGATTTCAAACAAACGCGGCGCGCGCGGGTCGACGGGTTTGTGCAGCGGGTGACCGATGCCGGGAATGATTTTCTTGGCAGATAAAAATCGTTCGACGATTTTTTTCGCCTCGGCGTCGATGTCCACCGTGGTCAGCGTAACCTTCGGATCGGGAATCGCTTCCTGCAACATGCGCGCAGCCGTTTCCATGCTGCCGACGAACACGCTGCCCAATCCGGCCAGCCCGGCGCCCACTGCTGCTTGCATTGCCTCTGGCGCGCCGGCGTAGGTCATGCGCGCGGCAATCGCACTCGGCGTAATTCCGTGCTCGACCAATGCAACCGCGATGGCGTTGAACACCGCCGATTCCTTCGGCGTGGGCACGCGATCGGTGAGTTCAAGAAACGCCATGTCGCCAAGACTCAACTTTCCGAGAATGTCTTTGCACAAGTCGAAGCCTTTGACGGTGATGCGATCCAGCGTGCTCCAGGCGATGTCGGTGCGTATGGGTTTACGTTTAGCCATAGTATATTTATCCTTTAAAAACAAATACTTATGAATTACTACTCACGCAGGCCGATGCTGTTAATGCGTTACCGAACGGGATGTTCACCTGAATGAGCCGCCTATCCACCCTGCGGGGCGATGTGGGCATCTTTCACCACCCGCGTATATTTCGCGATATCGGCGCGGATGATCTTTTCAAAATCAGCCGCGCTGCCGGTAACCGGTTCAGCGCCTTCAGCCGCAAGCCGCTGCATCAGATCCGGGCTTTGCAGGTGCCTGACGATTTCCGAGTTGAGCTTCGCGGCGATCGGCTGCGGGGTACCGCCCGGCGCGAGGACACCGAACCAGTTCGTCACATCGTAGCCCGTTACACCGGACTCGTGAAGGGTCGCCACCTGCGGCAACGACGGTGCACGCTTCAAGCTCGCAAGCGCGATGGGCTTCAACCTGCCCGCCTTGATGAATGGCAGCCCCTGAATCACCGTGCTGAATAGCAACTGCACCTGGCCAGCAATCACGTCATTAAGCGCGGGGAAGCCGCCCTTGTAGGGAACATGCACCATCTTGGTGTTCGTCATCAGCGTCAACAACGCGCCGGCGAGGTGCGGTGCCGATCCGTTTCCGGACGACGCATAGTTGAGTTGCCCCGGCTTTGCACGGGCGAGCGCTATCAGCTCCTGCACATTGTTTGCCGCCAGCGACGGATGACTCACCAGCACAAACGGCACTGCGGCCACCTGCGCAATCGGCGACAGATCTTTGAGCGGATCAAAGCTGAGTTTGTAGATCGCGGCATTCACCGCATAGCTCGCCGACACCATCAGTATCGTGTGACCGTCACGCGCCGCGTTCACCGTGAGCTCGGCGCCGATGTTGCCACCCGCACCGGGCCGGTTGTCGACCACCACCTGCTGCGCCATACTCTCGGTGAGCTTTTGCCCGATCACCCGCGCCAGGATGTCGGTGCCGCCGCCGGGCGTGAAGGGCACAATGAGCCGGATGGGCTTGGTGGGGTATTGCTGCGCACCCACTGGGGTACTCACCAGGGTACTCACTACGGTACTCAACACCAGGGTAATGACGCCGCTGATGCCAAAGGTAGCAAAGGTAGCAAAGGTAGCCCCAAACCCCGGATGTCCGTGCATGCCTCTTCGATTACGCTTCATGCGCAGCGTTGCACACGCTTTTGCGTTCATAGCACACCTGTTCCGTTTCACAACAATTCGCTATCCCCTACGCCGCACGGCGCGGCAGCACGACGACGGCCCAACCGATGGCTGTTGAATCACCGCGTTGATCCAGCGCCTCAATCTCGAGCTTGACCGTGCCGGAGCGATCATCGCGCACGTCCTTCGACACGACTTTCCCGCGGCAGGTGGTGAGGTCGCCGATCATGTTGAAGCGGCGCACCTCGCAGTAGAGCTCTGCCAGAAAGCCCTCATCGCCGATCCAGTTGGTGAGCATCGTCGCGATCCATGCCACGCGCTCGGGGCCGTAGTCATAGGCTTCCGGCACACCCACCGATCGCGCCAGCGGCGAATCCCAGTGCACGGCTTCCGGCGGCTCGGGAATGTTGTAGCTGTTGGGTATGCCGGCCGCCGGATGACGCCGCAGATAATCAAACCAATAGCCGTGGGCCTTGATATACAGTCCGCCCCACGCCTGCTCAAAGGCCACCGCAATCGTCGCGGTATAGGGCCCGCGGATGATCTGCGGTATCGCGTCACCTACCTTCACGTCGTCGGAATAAAGCGTCTGCCGGCCACGGCATTGCTCCTGCGCATACAGGTTAGCGATTGCTTCGAGCTGGTCGCGCGTGTACGGCTGCGCGAGTTCCAGCTTCTTGTATTTGCCTTTCTCCTGAGCGGCCACGCGCTCGACACGCATGCCCCACGAGTCCGCCTGAGCGAGTTCGCGCCCGTCTCCATTGAGATAACGGATCAGCGAAATCTGCTTGAACATGCGGCCAGCGAAGCGGCTCGGCAGTTCCGCCAGATCCGTGAAAGTCACCTCCGGATTGATGCGCTCACCCACCTTGATAGGCTCGTGCCAGCGCCAATGCGATCCCGCGAAGAAGGAATGCACGCCGGGCAGGCCGCCGCGGTATCCAATCGAAATACGGCTGTACGCATAAAGCTGGCACGGCGGCGCCAGCAGGCTGCCATGACGCGAGGCTCGCGCATACGCTTCATCCATGAACAAGGGATTGCGGTCCCCGGTCGCCTGCGCCCAGTGTCGCACCGAATCGCGTGTCACCTCGGTCAGGTAGGGCGGCTCGTTGATCGTGACGACCTGGCCAATCTTCGCGCGGATGCGTGCCAGCTCCGCTTCGCTGGCGATACCGTGTGCTGTTGGCATAATGGGCTCTTGGTATGGTTCTACTTCGGTTTACGATTACCTGCAGGATGAGCTGAAGGCGCGCCCGCCGGCACGGCAATAACGTTATCACAGATGAGACGCTCGATCTCGGCATCACTCAGGCCAATCAGCGATCCGAGCACCTCGCGCGTATGCTCGCCGAGCAGCGGCGGCGGCTCCAGCCGGCCCGCTTCATACTTACCTTCAAAACGCAGCGGGTTGCCGATCACCTTGACCGTGCCCGCCGCCGGGTGCTGCACTTCTTTTACCAAGCCGCGCTCACGCACAATCGGCTGGTTCAGCGCCTGCCCGATGCTATTGACAGGACCATGCGGCACGTCGGCGGCATCCAGTATTTGCTGCCATTCCGCCACGGTTTTGGTGATCATGATTTCCGTGACCTGCCGTTCGAGTTCCACGCGGTTTTTGTGGCGATCTTTTACGGTACGAAAGCGCGCATCGACGATCAGCGCTTCGCGCCCGATCGCGCGGCAGAAATTGCGCCAGAATCCGCCGACGTGCAGCGCGAGCACGAGGTGTCCATCCTTCACCGGCATCAGACCGTAGGGCACGATGTTGTGATGACTGTTGCCCATGCGGCCGGGATTTTCACCGGTGACGAGGTAGATTTCGGCCAGATAACCGAGCAGCCCCATTAGCCCTTCCAGCAGACTCAGGTCGACGTGAGACCCTTCCCCGGTCGCATTGCGCTCGTTCAACGCAGCCATTACACCGAGCGCGGCCCACAGTCCGCCGCCGATATCCCCGAGCGGCAAACCCAGCTTCGTCGGCGGGCCGTCGGGATAGCCGTTGATGCTCATCACGCCGCTCAGCGCCTGCGTCACCAGATCGAACGAAGGCTTATCGCGCATCGCGCCCGTGGCGCCGAAGCCGCTGATCGAACACATAATGATCTGTGGTTTCAGCGCACGCAGCTTCTCGTAGCTGAGTCCCAGACGATCCATCACGCCGGGACGGAAGTTTTCGAGCACCACATCGCACTGCATCGCGAGCTTCAGCAGAATATCGCGCCCCGCCTCGCTACGCGCGTCAAGCGCCACGCTGCTCTTGTTGCGATTGATCGCCAGAAAGTAATGGCTCTCGCCGTTGACGAACGGCGGTATCGTGCGCGTCTGATCGCCGCCACCGATCGCCTCGACTTTGATGACTTCCGCTCCGAGATCAGCCAGAATCATCGAACAGAACGGGCCCGCAAGCACGCGCGACAAATCCAGAACACGCACGCCATCAAGCGGCCCCCGGCGTTTACGCGCAAGGTCTTTCTGCTTTTGTGTCATGAGCCGCTTACCAAGAAGAGAAACGAGAAAATCGTGGCGCGTGATCGATGCCGGCCGGTACGCGCTACGCCACCAACATGGCAACGAATCATGGCGTCCCCAGGTGCGCCTCGTCAAGCTCGATCTCGCGACCCCGTGATGCATTGCTTTACATCGCACGCGCTGGACACTCGAAAGCTGACTCAGGCATCTCGCGGCGGAACTCGTCGCCAAAACCGCGCCGGATGGCTACACGCTGCTGATGATTTCCAGCAGTCATCCGATACAAGGCTTGCTGAAAAAGCACTTGTCGTACGATCCGATCCGCGATTTCACCGGCGTGGCGCAGCTTAGGCACTACCGTTCCGTGTTGGTTACGCATCCGTCGGTGGGCGCGGCCACGGTGCGTGACACAATGTGCGCTGCAAATGCAGGAAATCAAAGACCGTTTGAATGCCGAAGACCTCGATGCCGCCAACGCCACGCCGGCGCAACTAGACGGCATCCGCAAAGCCGAACTCGCCAAGTGGAGCAAAATCGTGACTCAGCTTGGACTGAAATTCGAGTAGTAAAATTCGCAACTTATTGCACGGTTCACGGAATTTTTTTGTGGTGTAAGTGTTTATACTAAGCGGGTAATGTAATTGAAACCAGTCACGACGATAAACCCTGTTGTGTTAGGAAACTCAATGAAAACAACTATCTACGGAATTGTGGCAGCGCTGATCCTGGCTGCATCATTGTGCGGATGCGATACGGTGCGCCAGGAAAGCGCCATGGACTGGATGCAACGGCAACCGGTATCCGATCCCTGATCCCAGGCAAACCACCCGCTAAAATGCGGGGCGCGCGTCGTTTTCAATACCCTCACTTCGAGACCAAAAAGAGACGTGAACGCGATATTCCGGCGATCTTCAATGGTGACAATACAGTCAGGATACAAAAACGTTTCGGGTGCATACGTATCCATAAATAGTATGCCGACAAATCACAATATAACAGGAGTTATCATGAGATCAGTTGCAAGCAAGCTTGTTGCCGCACTATTGTTAGCCGCCTCACTGGCCGGTTGCGCAGGCATCGGCGCCCAAGAAAGCGCAATTCATTGGATGGAGACTCAGACGGCTGAGTAATGCGATTACTGACCCCGGCCATGGTACGGGCCGTGGTCACGTGGTCACATATCCACCCAGGCGCTGCGACGCGGTGCGCACCTGCAGTCAAAGTGTGCGCACAGCGTTGCGGCGTTTGTCTTGCATAAGTGCGCCGCACATCATTGCTGCCCTTAACTGATGAGGTTGCAATCTGCATTGATTGAAATTAAAGGCGTTACAGGAAAAATGGCATGCGTGATGTCCTTGTTATTGAAGATCATCAAGACATAGCAAAGCTGATCCGCCTGCACCTGCAGGACATTTCGTGCAATGTCACACTCAAATTCGACGGTGACGCCGGGATCAAAGAGGCGGAAGTAAAATCCTACGATTTGGTCATTCTCGATCTCATGCTTCCCGGCATGGATGGTCTGGAAATATGCCGCCGCTTAAGAAGCAAAGTCAACTACACCCCCATCTTGATGGTCACTGCCAAGGCAACCGAGATGGACCGTGTGCTCGGGCTTGAGTTGGGCGCCGACGATTACCTGACCAAACCGTTCAGCGTGCTGGAGCTGGTGGCGCGGGTTAAAGCGCTGTTCCGGCGCATGGACGCGCTGGCCGCCAATGCTACCAATGCCACCACCGCGTCGCAGAAGGCCATGCACTGCGGCCCGCTGGTGATTGATCCGGAAAAGCGCGAAGTCACGATACACGGCAAGCCCGCCAGCCTCACGTCCAAGGAATTCGATCTGCTGCTGCATTTCGCGCGCAATCGCGGACGCGTCTACAGCCGGCTGCAGTTACTCGATACGGTCTGGGGTTATGGTCACGAAGGCTACGAGCACAATGTCAATTGCCACATCAACCGTTTGCGCGCCAAGATTGAAAAAGACCAGACACGACCGCAATTCATCCTGACGGTGCGCGGCGTGGGCTACAAATTCGCCGAAAACTGGCAAGCGCAAGCGGCCTAGCGTGTAGCCGTGTTCAAAACGTTAAACGGAAAACTGGTGGGTGTGTTGGTGTGCTTTGCCATCGTGATGGCGTTGCTGTTTCTTGTAGTCATGCGGCAACTGGACATGGCACGCAGTCAGGAACTGCACCAGAAACTGTATCGAACGCTGGCGAGTCAATTGGTGAGCGAACAGATACTGCCCGAAAGCGAAGCTCTCGATTCATTGCGAATCCAGCACGTGTTTGAACGTTTGCGCGTGATTAATCCGCGCATTGACGTGTATCTGCTCGACGCAAACGGAAAGATTCTCTCCTCGTCGGGCCGCACTAAAATCCAGCGCAACACCGTCAATCTGCAACCGTTGCGGCAGTTTCTCGACGACAATGCCGCGCTGCCCATTTTGGGTGACGATCCGACCGAGGCATCCCGTCAGCGCGTGTTTTCCGTGGCTGAAATATCCCTCAAGGGGCATGTCAACGGTTATCTCTATCTCATTATGCGCGGGCTGATCAGCGACAGCATCGCGGAACGCATCAAGAGCAGTTACGTGTTGCGTGAAAGCATTTGGATCATTGTCTGGGGACTGTTGTTCGCGCTTATCGCCGGCGCCGTCACCATCAAATTCATGACGTACCCGCTGCGGCAACTGACGACGGTGATGGACAAATTTCGCCAAAGCGGCTTTGCCGCGCTTCCCACAATATCGGCCAGCCGCACGCGTTCCACTGGCGATGAAATCACGCAACTGACCGATACCTTCAATGAAATGTCCGACCGCCTGCTGGAGCAGATGCGGGTGCTGAAAGAAACCGACGCCACGCGGCGCGAACTGGTGGCTAATGTTTCGCATGATTTGCGAACGCCATTGGCGTCGTTGCAAGGCTACCTGGAGACGCTGCAGATCAAGGGTGACAAACTGTGCGCGGAAGAAAAAGAGAACTATCTGGGCATTGCGCTCAAACAATGCGGGCAGTTGAGACATCTGGTGAACGCGCTGTTCGATCTCGCCAAACTCGACGCCGACCAAGCCAGCATCCAACCTGAACCGTTCGTGTTGGAAGACCTGCTGCAGGACGTCGCCCAGCAGTTCGAACTGGAAGCATCGAACAAGCAAATTGCGCTTGTTACCGACATGCCGGTCGCAGTCGTATTACCGCTGGTGGTTGCGGACATCGGACTGATTGAGCGCGTACTCAGGAACCTGATCCAAAATTCCCTGCAATACACGCCGGCGGGCGGCGAGATACGCTTGCGCTTGATCCCGGATAAACGGCAACTGACGGTTGAAGTCACCGACACCGGCTGCGGCATCGATGCAAAAGACCTTCCGCGCATATTTGACCGCTTCTACCGCAGCGAGAAAAGCCGCGGCGAATGGTCGGGGCACGCAGGTCTCGGACTGGCGATTGCCAAACGGATACTGGATTTACATCACAGCACCGTCGCCGTACACAGTGAACCCGGCAAGACCACGATTGCTTTTACGCTGTCGTATGCCCATGCCACGACGCCTGCATTGCAATCTTGCGCCGTTTCGTTCCCGCAAACCGCTACCTCGGCCCTGCCCCGCATCGGCGCCGCACTGCCCCAGAAGGCGGGCTGATCCGTTCGGCTGATTTTTACGCCAAATCGAACAACAACACTTCCGCATTGCCGGCATCGCTAAACACGATGCTGCGGTCGTTACTGATGCGCGCACCATCGCCACCGGCGAGCGGCTGCCCGTTGACCGTCACCGCGCCGCGCGCCACATGCAGGTAGGCTTTGCGTCCGGCAGCAAGTGCATGCGTTGCGTTTCCCATGACTATGCGACTTTCACTCGACGCCCTGCTGGTGCTTGATGCCATCGAGCGCAAAGGCAGTTTTGCGGCGGCAGCGCACGAATTGCATCGCGTGCCGTCTGCGATTACCTACACCGTGCAAAAGCTCGAAGCAGGCGGTTGGCTGAATCGGGCAATGGCGCAGCCGTAGTTTTCGAATGCCCAGTACACCGCCGCCGCCCCGGACGCCTTGGTGCTCGCCACCGGCGCATTTGCCAAGTTGTTTCAAAAATATCCCGCGCGCTAACGTTGATGAACGTCGGCGCGCGGGTGCTTACAGCCTGACCTGCGTCCCCAGCTCGACCACGCGATCCGGCGGCAGCTTGAAGTACTCCGCTGCCGACGGCGCATTACGCTGCATCCAGCGAAATACTTCGCGCCGCCAGGTAAACAAGCCCCTGTGTTCCGCGCGCGCGATGGTCGATTTGCCGAGGAAAAACGTGGTCTCTTCGATTTCGAAGCGCAGTCCGCGCTGGCCGAGCAATTTGAGTACGTGCATGGCGTCCGGATTCTCCATGAAGCCGTAACGCACCGTCACTTGATACACGCTTTGCGGCACCAGCATTTCCACTTCGATGCGTTCATCGTCCGCGACTTTCGGCACATCCTCGGTCGTCATGGTCAGGAAAACGACCCGTTCATGCAGTACCTTGTTGTGCTTGAGATTATGCAGTAGCGTGGTCGGCACGATTTGCGAGTTCGCGGAAAAAAATACCGCGGTTCCAGGCACGCGCGTCACGCTACTCAAGTGTTCGCAAAAACCTTTAAGCTGCACGTGCTTGCCGGCCGCGTTGGCGGTTAATACTTCGGTCCCGCGCTTCCACGTCGTCAACAAGATGAAAATGGCCAACCCGCACAAGATGGGGAACCAGCCGCCGGCTGCGATCTTGGTGGTGTTCGACGCAAAAAACATCAGCTCCACCAAAAAGATCACCGACAATACTCCCAGCATCAGCACCCGCGCGCGCCCGGCCATTGCAATCACCACCAGTGCAACGAGGGCGGTTTCAAGCGCCATGGTTGCCGAGACGGCAATACCGTACGCCGCCGCAAGATTGGTCGAAGAACCAAACCCCAGCACCAGCAACAGCACAATCACCAGCATCAGCCAGTTGAGCGGGCCTATGTAAATCTGGCCGCGCTCGGTTTCAGAGGTGTGTGTCACCGGTACCCGCGGCAGATAGCCCAGACGCGAGGCCTGCTGTGTGACCGAAAATGCGCCGGAGATTGTCGCCTGCGATGCGATCACCGTGGCGATGGTTGCAAGCACCACCAGCGGTATCAGGAGTTCGGGCGGTGCCAACAGATAAAACGGATTTTTTACTGCCGCGGGATTGCGCAGCACCAATGCGCCCTGCCCCAGATAGTTCAACATCAGCGCCGGCAGCACCAGGCCAAACCACGCGATGCGGATCGGCTGTCGCCCAAAATGTCCCATATCAGCATACAGCGCCTCTCCGCCGGTCAAGGCCAGGAACACCGACCCCAGCGCGATGAATGCCAAAGCTGGCGAATGGACGGCGAAGCGCACTGCGTAAGCGGGATCAAGCGCCCACAGAATAGCAGGCGTCGCCATAATACTCATGACGCCGAGGCCGCCGATGACAAAAAACCAGATCATCGTAACGGGCCCAAACAGCCGGCCGATTTTTCCGGTGCCGTAAGGTTGCAGCGCGAACACGCCAATGATGATCGCGATGGTCGCAGGCACCACCCACCGCTCGAGCGCCGGCGTGGCTACGGATATACCTTCGACGGCGGAGAGCACTGAAATCGCCGGCGTGATCACCGCGTCGCCATAAAATAGCGATGCCGCGAATACCGCGATAACCGTCGCTGCACCCGACAGTTTGCGATTTTTGCGAAACAATTGCGAGGCCAGGGCCAACAGCGCCAGCACGCCGCCCTCACCCTTGTTGTCAAAGCGCAAAACGAAGGTCACGTATTTCACCGACACAATCAGCATCACCGCCCAGAAAATGAGCGACAGCACGCCGAACACGTTGGCTTCGTTTAGCGGAAGCGCATGCTCCCCGCCAAACGCTTCCTTGAAGGCATACAGCGGACTGGTGCCGATGTCACCAAATACAACGCCGAGTGCACCGAGCGACAGCGCGGCCAACTTACGCTCGTGGGTGGCGTGCGCTAGTGATGCATTTTGATACACGAAGTGAGCCCTTTTTTTCTGCAACGCCACAAAGATACTACGCCTGAGGCGTGGACGGCAATATTTGCGGTGAGCGCTTTTTTATATCGATTGCGCAGCAAGCTCAGCAGGCGTAGAGAAAACAGCCGATCGGGCGCGACGCCAAATGAACTGGAATGTTTGATTGCGACAGACGGCGCGCAAAGTAGTACGCTTCGCTTATTGTATTCATGCGCATACCCATTTTAATCATTGAAAACAAATAGATCATCATGAACCTCGACCGCGTCCCCTCCGGCAGCGATGTACCCAATGACCTCAACGTGATCATCGAAATTCCGATGCACGCGCCGCCGATCAAATATGAAGTTAACAAGGAAACCGGCGCGATGTTTGTCGATCGCTTCATGTCCACCGCCATGCATTACCCATGCAACTACGGCTACATTCCGCGCACACTGGCTGGCGATGGCGACCCGGTGGATGTGCTGGTACTCTCGCCGGTGCCGTTGATCACCGGCGTGGTGGTACGTTGCCGACCGGTGGGCATGTTGAAGATGGAAGACGACGCGGGTGACGACACTAAAGTAATGGCTGTGCCCGTCGACAAGCTCACGCCGCTGTATCGCTCCATCCAGACCACGCGAGATCTGCCCGAAGCCACCACTGCGCAAATCACGCATTTTTTTCAACACTACAAAGATCTTGAGCCGGGCAAGTGGGTCAAGGTGATCGGCTGGATGGGGCCGGAAGAAGCCAAAGCGGAAATCCTCGCCGGCATCAAGCGCTACAAGGGTGCGAAGACTAAACCCAGGTTTTAGATCGTGAGAGAAATATTATTCTGAAGGAAGCCCCATGAAACTTGCGCTCGCTACAGTGATAGCAATCACGCCCTGCATCACCTGGGCCGGCGGTTCCAACTACGGCATCACGCCCGGCGCCAACCCGAATTTCGCCGGCAAAGTTTCCGAATGGCCGGTGCCCACGCCGCGCTTCGCGCGCGACCCGGCAATCGCGCCCGACGGCAGCATATTTATCACCGTAATGAGCGGCAACAAAATTGCGCGTTTCGACACGCAGTCGAAAACATTCAAAGAATGGGACATGCCCGCCGGCCATCATCCGCACGGGCTGCTGGTCGATAAGCAAGGCATGGTATGGACCACGGGCAACGGTAACGGCACTATCGGTAAACTTGATCCTGCGAGCGGCAAAGCGATCGAGTACAAAACACCGTCGGGCGGCGGCGGGCCGCACACCCTGGTAATCACCGATGACCAAAGCACCATCTGGTTTACGCTGCAAAGCGGCAACAAGGTGGCAAGTCTCGATACAAAATCCGGAGCGATTAAGGAGTACCCCTCCTCCGGCGGCCCCTATGGGCTTTCCATCGACAAGGCCGGCAACATCTGGATCTGCCGCATGGGCGACAACAAGATGGGCAAGCTT
>JANMXV010000436.1:0-2927 GCA_031381325.1 Betaproteobacteria bacterium
CGGCCAGCAGCGGGGATAGCAGATGGCCCTCGAGGTGATGGATACCGAGAGCCGGAATGTCGAGCGCGTACGCAAGTCCATGGGCGATGCTGGCGCCCACCAGCAATGCACCCGCGAGGCCCGGCCCTTGGGTGTAGGCAATGGCGTCCAGATCGGCGAACGCGAGGCCGCAGTCGGCCAGCAATTCACGGGTCAGCGGCAGCACGCGCCGGATGTGATCGCGCGAAGCGAGTTCCGGCACGACGCCGCCGTAGTCGGCGTGCATGGCCACTTGGGAATGCAGCCGGTGGCCCAGCAGCCCGCGCCGGGTGTCGAACACGGCAACGCCGGATTCGTCGCAGGAGGTTTCAATCCCCAGTATTAACAATGGCTTAGCTTGATCGGACGGCATGGAAGGGCGGATGGGCGTACTTTGATTTAAGGCACGGCGCTTGTTATAATACGAGACTTTCGATTTATTACGAAGCCTATTCTGGAGCTGAAGGCCCTCATGACTACCGTCCGAATGAAAGAAAACGAACCTTTCGAAGTCGCGCTTCGCCGTTTCAAGCGCACGGTTGAAAAAACCGGTCTGCTGACCGATTTGCGCGCGCGCGAGTTTTACGAAAAGCCCACGTCCGAGCGCAAGCGCAAGCTGGCCGCCGCCGTTAAGCGCACGCACAAGCGTCTGCGCTCGCAAACACTGCCGCCGAAGATGTATTAATCACTCAGATTTGAATCATTGAGCGTGAGGTGGCTTTTCCTCACGCTTTTTTGTTTTCAGCCGTCAATCTTTACTGTCGCTGCCCATGCTGCTCAAAGACCAAATCAGCAATGATCTGAAAGACGCGATGCGTACGGGCGATGCGCGCAAGCGCGACGCCATGCGTTTGCTCACCGCCGCGTGCAAGCAAAAAGAGGTCGATGAGCGCAAGACGCTGGCCGATGCAGACGTAGTGGCTATCATCGACAAGATGATCAAGCAGCGCCGCGACTCCATCGAGCAGTTCGAGAAAGGCGGACGGCAGGATTTGGCCGATACCGAAAAATTTGAAATAAGCGTATTGCAGGCTTACATGCCGCAGGCACTGTCCGAGGCGGAAATTGCCGAGGCTGTGGCGGCGTCGATTCAGGAAAGCGGCGCCACAGGCCCGGCAGACATGGGCAAAGTTATGGCGGTGTTGAAGCCCAAACTCGCGGGGCGCGCCGATATGTCGAAAGTGTCCGGGCTGGTCAAAGCTAAATTAGCGTAGTGAGTGGCAAGGGAAGTTTAATAACTATTTGTTCTTAAATAGTTTTTCAATTCTACGCATTTCCTGCATTTAGCCCGCTTTTGAATCGCCTCCGAGTCAGTATACTCAGTGACTCGCCATGATTCCGCAATCGTTCATCCAGGATTTGCTCCATCGCATCGACATTGTCGACGTGATCGACCGCCATGTGAAATTGAAGAAGGCGGGTGCGAATTTCGCTGCTTGCTGCCCGTTTCACTCTGAAAAATCGCCGTCGTTCACGGTCAGCCAGACCAAGCAGTTTTATCATTGCTTTGGTTGCGGCGCGCACGGTACGGCGATCAGTTTTCTGATGGAGTATTCGGGCCTCGGTTTTGTCGAGGCGGTAAAAGACCTCGCGCAAAATTTGGGGCTGGTGGTGCCCGAAGAGCGCAGCGAGCAGCCAGACACCTATCGCCGGCGCACCGAGGGTGAAGATGGCGAAGACTTGAATGAAATCATGCTCACCGCCGCGCAGTTTTATCGCGGCGCGCTGAAAGACGCGCCGCAGGCCATCGAGTACCTCAAAAAGCGCGGGCTTTCCGGCGACGTCGCTAAAAAATTCGGCGTGGGGTATGCGCCGGAAGGCTGGCAAAATCTGCAGCGCGCGTATCCGAGCTATCAATCGAGCGCGCTTAACACCGTGGGACTGGTCAAGCAAAACGACGAAGGGCGGCGCTACGATATTTTTCGCGATCGCATCATGTTTCCGATTGTCGATGTGCGCGGCAACGTCATCGGCTTTGGCGGGCGCGTGCTGGGCGAGGGCGAACCGAAGTATCTGAATTCGCCGGAGACGCCGCTGTTCGAAAAGGGCCGCGAGCTTTATGGCTTGTATCAAGCCAGACGCGCAATTCGCGATTCGGGCCGTGCGCTGGTGGTCGAGGGTTATATGGATGTAGTGGCGCTGGCGCAGCACGGTGTTGAATATGCGGTGGCGACCTTAGGCACCGCGACCACGCCGATGCACGTGCAAAAGCTGCTGCGGCAGACCGACGAAATTGTCTATTGTTTTGACGGCGACAACGCGGGCCGCCGCGCGGCGTGGCGTGCGCTCGAAAACAGTCTGGGGCAGCTTGCCGACGGCAAACAGGTGCGGTTTTTATTTCTGCCGCAGGGCGAAGACCCGGACAGTTATGTGCGTCAGCACGGCAAAGAGAATTTCGAGAAGCTGTTGAATGAGGCAATACCGCTGTCGCGGTTTCTAATAAACGAATTGTCCTCGCACGTGGACCTCGGCACGCCGGAAGGGCGCGCGCGACTGTTGCAAGAGGCCAAGCCGCTGGTGAAGGAGATTACCGCGCCGATGTTGTCTCTGATGCTGCGCAAAGCGCTCGCCGATCTTGCCGGTTTCACGCAGCAGGAACTCGACCGTGAGTTTGAGATCAAATCGCAACCTTCGGCGGCGCCTGCGCACCGGCGCCCGCCGCCTGCGCAGCGTTCTATGGCGCAAAAGTTAATGGAAATTTTGGTGCTCGATCCATCGCTTGTGCAACGCATAGATCGCGCGCAGTTAGCTGCCGGAGTGGGGCTGCCGGGTGTGGATCAGTCTGAATTACGCGCCCTGAAGCAGTTACTGGATGTGATGGAAAATGATGGCAAGTTATTGAACATAGGGGAATATTTCAGGGGAACCGAAGGCGAAGCGTTATTTGCCGCGGTTGAAGCGGGCACCCT
>JANMXV010000457.1:0-7895 GCA_031381325.1 Betaproteobacteria bacterium
AGACACCCATGTCCCCGACATGCGCATCACCTCACGGCACTCGCACACCACACGCCCGGCAGCCACCCTTTCCCGCAAAGCGGAATGAGGTGAAAATCCGCTGCCGCGTCCGCTGGATTCGATTGTGACACGCGCGAGTTCGCCGGTGAATTCGACCCTAAGCATCAGCGTTGCCGTGCGCACGTTTGGATCGACAAACACGCGGTTCGCCGCCGCCAGCGTCATGTCAGCCGCGAACAGCAGCGCCGCGCGGATGAAGATGCCGTTTGCGTCCGCGCACTGCGGGCCCGGCTCAACAGTGAATTCAACGCCGTCGGTGGCAAAGCGCTGCGGCGTAAAGTTGAGAAAATATCCGGCAAAGTGCATCCCCGGCGCGCGATTGCTTGATAGCGCGCGCAGCACGTGGCGGCGGATGAAATCGGTATCTTGCGCGTTGATGCTCACCGCGGAAATCCTGTTGACAAAAAATTAAAGGGACGACGTGAATATATGTAACTATTTGTTTTTATTAATATTTTAAGTAGCTTCAGATTTAGGATCACGCTCCAGCAGCCCGCGCGCCACTTGCGCCGCAGTGTGTGGCGCATCCAGCACGCGGCACACCGCGTCGGTGATCGGCATGTCGATGCTGCGCGTTTTGGCGACGCGCGCGACTTCGCGCGCACTATAGACACCCTCGGCGACGTGGCCGAGTTCAGTAAGTATTTCCGCCAGCGGTTTGCCTTGCGCCAGCCGCAAACCCACGCGGCGGTTGCGCGATAAATCGCCGGTGCAGGTAAGTATCAAGTCGCCCACGCCGGCGAGCCCCATGAAAGTTTCGACACGTCCGCCGAGTGCGACACCGAGCCGCGTGATTTCGGCGAGGCCGCGCGTCATCAGCGCAGCGCGCGCGTTTAGTCCCAGGTTGAGTCCATCGCAGATGCCGGTGGCGATGGCCATCACGTTTTTTACCGCGCCGGCGACTTCCACGCCCACTACGTCGCTGCTGGAATACACGCGCAGCGATCCGCCGTGCAACTCGCGCGCGGTAGCGCCGGCGAACGCTTCATCGGCGGAAGCCAAAGTCAGCGCTGTCGGCTGCCCGCGCGCGACTTCCTCGGCGAAGCTGGGGCCGGACAACACGCCGCCGATAGTTTGCGGCAAGGCGGCGGCGCACACCTGATGCGGCAGCAGCGCATGCTCGCGCTCGAAGCCTTTGCATAGCCACACCACCGGCGCATTAAAATTTGCGGATTTGATTCGAAGCAGCGTTTCGCGCAAGCCAGCCGTGGTTACGGCGCAGAGCACCAGCGTCGCGCCGCGCAATGCGGCGTTAAGGTCGGCGGTGACAACGACTGAAAGCGGCAATGAAATACCGGGCAGATAGCGCCGGTTCTCGCGTTGATTTTGCAGGGCGGCCGCTTGCGCGGCATCGCGCGCCCACAGCGTTACCGTATGCCGGGCGGCGAGGTGAACCGAGATCGCGGTGCCCCACGCGCCCGCGCCGAGTACAGCGATGTTCATCCGCGTGCGGTCAGACGCCCCACACCTGCCCGACGCGCACGAAGCCGGCAATGCCGTCGCGATGGCGCACGCGCAGCCAGCCGCCGGCGACGACTTCGCTTAACTCCATCAGCACATTTTGCTGCGCCTGAAACACCACCGGCGCATTGTCGTCGGCTGCCTGGCGGATTTGCGCGACCGGCGCTTTGACCATCACGGTGCGCTGTTTGGCGGTAACTTTGCCGGCCTCAACCCAACTGAGTGCGCCGCCCGCATCACGCACCTTGACCCAGCCTTGCAGCACCACAATCACTTCCAGCGGATAGCCCTGGTTGATGATGAAGCGTTTTTGCGATTGCGCCGAGGGCGCGTCGTAAAGCACCACGGCGTCCTCGGTCGCCGCGCGAAATTCCGCAGCGCCTGCAACGTGGACGCCCTGCCCCGCCAGCACAAACAATAACCCCAACGCGGCGCGGCGCGGCATATCAGTTCACCTGCGACGGCAAAGGCTGCTGGCCTGCCTGCGCTTGCACGGCCTGCGCGTAGACCTGATTAAAATCCATGTGATGCAGAACCACCGGCGGGAAACCCGCGCGCGCGATGGTGCTCGACACCGCTTCGCGTGCATAGGGCAACAACGTGGTAGGACACAAAATGCCGAGCACGGCGTCAAGATCCTGCGGCGGCAGATTGCGTATGTGAAACAGGCCCGCTTGCGCGACTTCAACCAGAAACACCGTGCGATCCGGCAGCTTCGCGGTGATGGTGGCGGTGAGCACCACTTCGTACAGCGCGCCCGCTTCAATCACGGTAGCGCCGGTATGTATGTTCACATCCACCACGGGCGTTTCGTTCTGCAAAAAAATGTTCGGTGTGCCGGGCGCTTCGAGCGACATATCCTTCAGATAAATTTTTTCAATGCTGAAGATCGGCTGCGTGGTGTCCTGTGGTAACACAGGCGCCTGGGGTTGCTGCGCTTGTTCGCTCATTACGAATGCTTTCGTTACTGTTAAAAATTAACCAGCGGATTATTTCGCCAGCAGCGCGTCGAGCCCGCCCGCGCGCTCGAGCGCGGAAAGCTCATCATAGCCGCCCACATACGTGTCGCCGATATAGATTTGCGGTACGGTGCGGCGCCCGGTTTTTTCCATCATTTCGGTTCTGCGCGCGGGATCATGATCGATGTAAACCTTATCGATTTCCTTGACGCCTTTGTTTGCCAGTAGCCGCTCCGCGGATACGCAGTACGGTCAAACCGCGGTGCTGTACATCAGTACTTTAGCCATGATCTTTCTATTATAACTTATTGATTTTAATTATATTTTTTAGATTATTTTTCCAGTGGCATGCCCGCTTGCCGCCACGCACCGATGCCGCCGCGCAAGGCCACCACGTCGGTAAAACCCTGCTTGCGTAGATTGTCCGCCACCGACGCCGAACGCCGTCCGCTGGCGCAACTGACGATCAGCGGTTTCATCTTGAATTTTTCCAGTTCTTTGATGCGCTCGGCGAGTTGCTTTTCGGGCACGTGGCGCGCATTGTTGATGTGACCCGCGGCAAATTCGCCTTCGTCGCGCACATCAAGCACCACCGCGTCTTTGCGGTTGATCAGCGTTACCGCTTCCGCCGGGCCGACTTCAGCGGACGTGCGCAAGCCGCGCGTGAACAGCGGAAACACCAGCATGCCGGCTGATGTGATCGCCAAACCGAACAACACCATGTTGAGCGGACTTTTTTGTACATAAGTGAAAAACGTTGCGAAAAACTGCTCCAAGGCGAACTCCTGAAATGGGCTAGAATTATACCGTATGCGGTTACTCAAGACTTTTCCATCAAAATCATGAACCTGGCGTGAACCTGGGGTGAGCATACTGTGACTATTACGCCGGTTTTACTGATCATTCTCGACGGCTTCGGTTATCGCGAAGCCTGCGACAACAACGCCATCTGTCAGGCGCGCAAGCCGCACTGGAATTTTTTGTGGAAGACGCATCCGCACACCACCATAGATGCTTCCGAAAAAATGGTGGGCCTGCCCACGGGTCAGATGGGCAACTCCGAAGTCGGGCACATGAACATCGGCGCCGGCCGTGTGGTGTATCAGGATTACACCAAGATCGAACACGCGATTGAAACCGGCGCATTTCGCAAGAACCCTACGCTGTTGAAGGCCATTGAAACCGGCAAAGCCGGCACGCATAGCGCACTGCATATCCTCGGACTGCTGTCGCCCGGCGGCGTACACAGCCACCAGTCGCAGATACACGAACTGGTGGATATGGCCGCAAAAGCGGGCGTCAAAAATATCTACGTGCATGCATTTCTCGATGGCCGCGACACGCCGCCGAAAAGCGCGGAACCGTCGCTGGTGGCGCTGCAAAAGAAATTCGATGCGCTCAATAGCGGCCGCATCGCCACGATTTGCGGCCGTTATTTCGCGATGGATCGAGACCAGCGCTGGGAAAGAATCAAGCCCGCGTATGAGGTGATTACGCAGGGCAAATCAGAGTACTGGGCGGCCTCCGCCACCGACGCTTACCTGCTGGCCGATCTACGCGGCGAAAGCGATGAATTCGTGCAGGCCACCGCGATTGTGCCGCCCGGCAGCAAACCGGTACGCATGAACGATGGGGATGCGGTGGTGTTCATGAACTTCCGCGCCGACCGCGCGCGGCAACTGACCAGCGCACTGACTGATACAGCGTTCACCGGCTTCGCCCGCGAGCACGCGCCCAAGCTCGGTTACTTTTGCACACTGACCCCCTATGGCGAGGATTTCACCGCGATTCCTGCCGCCTATCCGCCGCAGAGCATCAGCAACGGCTTTGGCGAATATCTGGCCTCGCGCGGACTTAAGCAGTTGCGCATCGCCGAGACCGAGAAATACGCGCACGTAACGTACTTCTTCAACGGCGGCGTGGAAACACCCTACGCCGGTGAAGACCGCGTGATGGTGCCGTCCCCCAAAGTCGCCACCTACGATCTGCAGCCGGAAATGAGCGCACGCGAAGTCACCGACAAACTGGTGGCGGCGATTCAAAGCCGCCAATACGATGCCATCATCTGCAACTACGCCAACGGCGACATGGTGGGCCACACCGGCAATCTCGCCGCTGCCACGCGCGCGATTGAAACACTGGATGTATGCATCGGGCGCGCCGTCGAAGCCATGCAAGCCGTCGGCGGCGAAGTGCTGATCACCGCCGACCACGGCAACGCGGAGGCCATGCTCGATACCGTTACCCACCAGGCGCACACCGCGCACACCTTGAATCCGGTGCCGCTGCTCTACATCGGGCGCAAGGCCAAAGCCGGCAACGGCGGCGCGCTCAAGGATGTCGCGCCCACGCTGCTGCGCATAATGGGCCTGCCGCAGCCCGCTGAAATGACCGGCAAGCCGCTGCTCGAATTCGCGTGAACGCAAGTTCAAGATCAAACCCGATTCACCGCAGAGGCGCAGAGAAAACGCAGAGAACCCCACGCAGAGAACTTCTCTGCGTTTCCTCTGCGTCTCTGCGCCTCTGCGGTGCGCTGTTGACGTTGACCTTTTGCTTCCCGCCGGTACTGGCCGCCACCAATGCCGCCGGCGCCAAGGAAGAACTTCAGCAACTGCGTGACCGCATCGAGGCGCTGCAAAAAAAACTTGCCGGGACGGAAGAATCCCGCAGCGAAGCCGCCGACGCGCTGCGCGAATCGGAGCGTGCGATTTCCGAAGCGAATCGCGACCTCGCCGAGCTGGATAAATCGGCCCTTGAAGTTTCACGGCGCAGCGACGTGTTGCGCGGTGAAACGCGCAAAGCGTCCGATGCACTGGACAGCCACCAGAAAAATCTCGCGCGCCTGTTGCACGCGCAATATGTGCGGCACGGCGGCAGCCCGCCCGAAGCCCTGCGTCTGCTGTTGAGCGGCGAAAACCCGAACGACATCGCGCGCGGTTTGCACTATCTCGATTATGTATCGCGCGCGCGCGCCGACGCCATACGCGGCATGCGCGACAGCATGTCAAACTTGAAGACGCTCAGCGATGAAGCCGCGGCCAAGGCGGCCGAGCTTGCCGCCATCGGCGCGGAACAATTCAACCAGCGCAAGCGTCTTGAAGCGGAAAAGTACAAGCGCGCCGATGTGGTGACGCGGCTATCACGCGAGATCCAGCGTCAGCGCAACGAAATCGGCGCCATGCGACGCAACGAAACGCGCTTGACCACATTGATCGAACAGCTCGCGCGCGTCATCGCGCGCGCGCCAGCGCCGCCGGCCGCGGCGCGGTCCGCCCCATCCAGGCAACGCAACGAACGCATCCCTGAACCCACTTCAATAACACAGGTATTTTCGCGGCTGCGCGGCCAACTGGCTTTACCGGTGCGCGGGGAACTTACCGGCCGCTTTGGCAGTCCACGGAGTGACGGGGGATTAACTTGGAAAGGGCTGTTTCTGACCGCAAAACCCGGCGAATCCGTGCGTGCCGTGGCTGCGGGGCGCGTGGTCTACGCCGACTGGCTGCGCGGGTTCGGCAACCTGCTGATTGTCGACCACGGAGAGAGCTATATGAGTCTTTACGGCTACAATGAATCCCTGTTAAAGCGGGTGGGCGACGAAATCGGCAGTGGCGATGCGGTGGCAACCGTCGGTAACAGCGGCGGAAGCGGGGATTCAGGTTTATACTTTGAGCTTCGCCATCAAGGTAAGCCGTTTGACCCTTTAACCTGGGTCGGGCGGTAGTTGGCTTGTGAACATCGTTGAGTCGTTTTCTAACTGGAGCAGTGTCCATGCGTAACAAACTGGGGCAGTTTGGCCTCATCATCGCCGGCGTAGTCATCGGCGTCGCGATCAGTCTTAATTTCTCTGCCGTGGCGCAGCGCGAAAGCGCGTCGCGCCAGCAATTGCCGTTGCCGATTGAAGAGCTGCGCGCGTTTACCGAGGTGTTCGGCCGCGTCAAGCAAGATTACGTCGAACCGGTCGCAGACAAAAAACTCATCACCGAAGCCATCAACGGCATGTTGACCGGCCTTGATCCGCACTCCGCTTATCTCGATCAGGAAGCGTTCAAAGAAATGCAGGTCGGCACGCAAGGCGAGTTCGGCGGCCTGGGCATCGAAGTGGGCATGGAAGACGGTTTTGTTAAAGTAATTTCACCGATTGACGACACACCGGCCTCGCGCGCGGGTGTGATGGCAGGCGATCTTATCGTCAAACTCGATGACACCGCCGTCAAGGGCATGACCTTGAACGACGCGGTCAAACAGATGCGCGGCAAGCCCAACACGCCGATCCGCCTCACCATTGTGCGCAAGGGCGAACCCAATCCGCTGGAACTCACGCTGACGCGCGCGGTGATCAAGATTCAAAGCGTCAAAGCCACCACGCTGGAACCCGGCTACGCGTATTTCAGGGTGTCGCAGTTCCAGGAAGGCACCGGCGAATTGCTGGCGCGCGCCATTGAAACCCACGTCAAAGGCCCGATGAAAGGCATCATTCTCGATCTGCGCAACGATCCGGGCGGCTTGCTGAACAGCGCGGTGGCGGTAACCGCGATGTTTATCGATGCGGGCAAACTGGTGGTATATACCGAGGGCCGCGCCGAAGATTCAAAGATGCGTCTGAATGCCAGCCCCGAGCATTATCTGCGCGGACGCAATCGTGAAGACTTCGTGCGCAAGCTTCCCGCCGAGATCCGAAAGCTGCCGATGGTAGTGCTGGTCAATGGCGGCTCCGCTTCGGCCTCGGAAATCGTCGCCGGCGCGCTGCAAGATCACAACCGTGCGGTGGTGATGGGCCAGCAGACTTTCGGCAAGGGTTCGGTGCAAACCATACTGCCGCTCGGTAACAACACCGCCATCAAGCTCACCACGGCGCGCTATTACACGCCCAATGGCCGCTCGATTCAGGCCAAGGGCATTACGCCTGATATCCTGCTTGAAGGCGCGATCGACAAGAATGCAAGCCTGCGTCTGCGCGAAGCCGACCTCACCAAACACCTGGATGACGGCAAACCCGCCGCGCCGGAAGTCAAAGACCCGGACAAGGAAAAAGCCCTCGCCGCCGTGCGCGCTAAATACAACTTCACGCCGGAAGCACGGCCGGAGATCGACCTCAAGGAACTGCGTCCCGGCCCCGGTGAAGTGGTGTCGAAGAAAGACTACGAATTGAATCAGGCGATTGCGTTTTTGAAATCGCGTGGCGCTACGGGCGCGGATTAAAATTCTTTAAACAAATAGTTGCATAAACATACTCGCCCGGTCGTTACCAGTTCGACCGGGCGTTGTTTTTTCTGCATACCATGAACGACAACCAACTACTGCGCTACAGCCGTCACATCCTGTTGCCGGAAATCGGTGTCGAAGGTCAACAGCGGCTGCGCGCAGCACGCGCGCTGCTGATTGGCGCCGGCGGGCTGGGCTCGCCCATCGCGTTAT
>JANMXV010000488.1:0-21093 GCA_031381325.1 Betaproteobacteria bacterium
GGCGTTGGTGGCGTGACGGTCGTTGTCAAAGTAGAACATGCCGGGCAGCAGCAAACCCGATTCCATCGGAAAAATATGCCCGTGGCCGCCGCGTCCGACATCGTAAAAATTCTTCACGCCCCACTGTTTTGCAGCCTGACGATTGAAGGCGCCGCGCTCGGCAGCACGCGCGCTGCCGTATATAACGTCATGGTCGCTGACCATCATCACTTTGTCCGGCGCGGCGAGGCGGTTAATGCCCAGTGAGTCGAGTTCGCGCTTTGCGCCCATCACCACGCCATCGTGGATCATGATGTAGTCGGGATCGGGGAAAATTACGTCGCCCGGACGCACGGAGGCTTTGCCACTTTTCGCGGCGAGCACCTTTTCGACCGCAGTCATGCTCATTAGAGAGGCTCGTTGCAAGAAAAGAAATTAAGAGATTTTTCGTTCACTCTGCCCGCGCACCGGCCGTCTTCACCAGCTTTGCGTAAACGTCTATGTCACGCCTGATTTTTTCTGCGAATTCCTGCGGCGTGCTGGTAAGCACTTCTATCGATTGCGCGGCGAAACGTTGGTGCAGAATTTTGTCCTGGAGCGATTTCACCAGCGACTTGTTGAGTTGCATGACGATAGCCGCAGGGGTTGCGGCGGGGGTTGCCAGCCCTAACGAGAGTGCAAACTCGTAGCCCGGTACGCCGGATTCCGCGACCGTGGGTAGATCGGGAAACGCGCTGATACGCCTGGCGCTGGTCGCGGCGAGCGCGCGCACGCGCCCCGCCTTGATGAGTTCCGATACGGTGATGGTGTTGGAAAACGTCACCGAGATATGGCCGCCGAGCAGATCGTTGAGCGCGAGATTGCCGGCTTTGTAGGGCACATGAATCATCCGGGCGCCGGTCATGGTATTGAGCATTGCACCCGCAAGATGCCCGGGCGTGCCGATGCCGCCGGAGCCGAATTCAACTTGTTGGGGGCGTGATTTAACCAGCGTCACCAATTGCTGAATAGTGCGCGCCGGCACCGCCGGATGCACCACCACTACATAGGGCGACGTACCCACCAGTCCGACCGGCGCGAAATCGCGCAGCGGATCGTACGGCGTTTTTTGCAGCGCCGGTACTATGGCGAGCGTGGCATTGGTGACCATCGTCAGCGTATAACCATCGGCCGCCGCGCGCGCACCGAACTCCGTGCCCACCACGCCGCCTGCGCCGGCGCGATTCTCCACGATGATTTGCTGCCCCAGTGCTTCGCCCAGCCGCGCGCCGACCAGGCGCGCAACCACATCGTTGCTGCCGCCGGCGGCAAAGGGCGAAATGATGCGCAGCGGACGCGTGGGGTAGTTTTGCGCCAAAGCGGCGGTTGAGAATATCATTAAAAAACAAATGCTTGTAAACGCAGAGCAGATTGTCCCGAACTTGATCCGGAGGTAATCCGCTGTTGCGTCTAGGTGACGCCGTGACGGTGGGTTACGGTGCGCAACCCCGGCGCACCTACCCCGCCCTGCGGTTCGCTGGAAGTTCACGCTATTCACACTATCTCAGCCGCTTCACGCACGCTGTTGATGAGCGAGCTGCGCATCAGGTACTCGCGTGCCCGTTGCGGATCGTTCGCCGTACGCTTCAGGTTGTCGTGATTTTTTTGCCGCACCGCCGGGTCTTTTTCGGTGAGCAATTTTTTATTGCGTTCGGTCTGCGCCAGGGTGTGATTCACCGCCACATGGCGGCGCTGGCGCGTGTAGCGGTCGAGCACGTCGTGATCCGTTTGCCCGCGCAGGATGGCGGTGAGTTTTTCGCCGAGATTCATCGCGTCATGAATGCCGCTGTTCATGCCCATGGCGCCGATCGGGCTGTTGATGTGCGCGGAATCGCCGGCGAGTATGGCGCGTCCGGCGCGGAAGGTATTGGCCACGCGCTGATGCACGGTGTAGAGCGTGCGATGCACCACCTCGTAGGGCTTTTCGCTCGGCAGAAATTTTTGCAATTGGGTCTGGATGTACTCGTCACTCAAAACTTTTTCCGCTGCGTCGTTGATGTCGGTGGGAAAATGCACGCGCCAGCGCTCCGGCTGCACCCATTTGAACAGGTTCGACCATTGTTCCGGATCGGACAAATAATTGCGGTATGCGTAGCCGCGAATTTTGTCGAAGTCATGGCACACCGCCACGGTGAGCGTACGCTCGGGATAGGTGTAACCCTCGAACGCAATGCCCAGTGTTTTGCGCACAACGCTGCGTCCGCCTTCGGCGCTGACGATGAATTGCGCACGAATGCGCTCCTCCTCGCCCGCGGCGTTGGCGACCACGGCTTCGATACCGCTGCCGTCCTGCGTAAACGACTTGAGCTCGGTGGACATGCGTATCTCGCACCAGGGGGATGCGCGCATCATCTGCATCGCTTCGTCGATGATCTTGGTGCGCTCGCACTGCAACACATACGGAAAGCGCGTGTCGTTCTTCAACGCCGCATGGTCAAGTTCGGCGAACATCTCGTCGCTCACGCGATCCCAATATTGCACGGTGGGAGAGATCAATCCGCGCCGTTCCATGCGCTGATAGAGTCCAAGCGTGTCCAGCATTTCCAGCGTGGCGGGGTGTATGCTGCCGGCGCGCGCTTCCTGTTCGGAAAATTCCTTGTCGTTAAAGCGCTCGATGACGCAGGAGCGCACGTCGTGCTGTTCGAGGTAACGTGCGAGACACAAGCCGACCGGGCCGGCGCCGATGATGAGTACCGGTAGTGGTGTTGACGACAAAAGGATGCTCCGTTATTCGGCGGGCGTTATTCAGCGGGCTTGACGTTCTTCACCGCGCCCTTCCAGCCGCTGGCGGTGATGTCGAACACGATGCCGGCGGGGTCGCGGTACTTGACTTCGTAATAGCTGTTCGGCGTGCCCGGCGGGCGGCCCTGAAAATGCGACGCGCCGGCCGCTTTCACTTGTTCTTCGGCCTGCGCGAGATTGTCCACCCATAGGCCGAAATGCATCACGCCGTAATAAGGGTGCTCGACCCCCGGCACCTTGCCGTCCTTGGCGAGCAGCGCAACATTCATGGTACCGTCAGTCATGTAGACGCCGTTCTGCGCGTTGCCGGCGTGCGTCATGCCGAAGGCGTCCTCGAAAAATTTTTGCGCCGCCGCGACGTCGGGCACCGACAACGCAATGTGGCGCAGTTTGTAGGCTTGCTTGTCCATGAAGCTCTCCTGATTTTTGGAAACGGTGATTTTGAATCGAGTATAGAGGGCGGCCTGTGCGTGGGCAAGTTTCCCGGAAGAACTGAAATCGGTGATGACCGACCTGGGGTTGGTGAAGCCGTAGTGCTCGAATCAAAAGCAGATTTAACTGGTCGGCGTCTATTTGTTTTCAGAACGCGCGCCGCTGTCGCGCAACACTTTTGTCCAGCGTTCGGTGTCTTTCTGAAGAAATGTGGCGAACTCCGCCGGCGACGAGCCCACGGCCTCGGCGCCGACCGTGAACAGGCGCTCCTGCAGTTCAGGGTTCTTGAGCGCTTTGACAAGCTCGGCATTGAGGCGGGCCACAATTTCCGGGGGCGTGCGCAACGCCACATTCATGCCATACCAGCCGAGGAGCTCGAATCCGGGCAGCGTATCGGAAATCGGCGGCAGACCCGGCGCGAGCCGGGTCGGTTTCTGGTAGGTGACGCCGAGCGGGCGCACTTTGCCGCTAGCCAGAAACGCCGGCAGCGATGGCACCGCCGGGCAGTAAATGTGGATACTGCCGCCGATGAGATCGGTGAGGGTTGTCGCTGTGTTCGCGTAAGGAACGTGCGTAAGTTTGAGGCCGGTCATCGCATTAAATGACTCGATGCACAGGTGTGACGAGCCCCACTGGCCTCCTGAACCATACATGAGTTGCCCGGGCCGCGCTTTCGCATAAGCGATCCACTCCGCTATTGATTTGACCGGCAGTGACGCATTGACCACGAGCGCGAAGGGTGTGGTGCCGACCAGGGTCACCGGCGCGAACTCGGTCGCCAGCATGTAGCGCTGGTACATCAGCGTGCTGATCAACTGGGTCATGGTGCTCAGGAATAGGGTGTGACCGTCGGGCGCCGACCTGGCGAGCGTCTCCGCTGCGATTAGACCCGTCGCGCCGGGGCGGTTGTCGATGACGACATTCTGGCCCCACGATTCGGCGAGCTTGGCGCCCAACAGGCGCGCAACCACATCCGGCGCGGAGCCGGGTCCATTGGCGACGATCATTCGCACCGGACGAGCGGGATAGGTCTGCGCGGCGCTTGGCGTGACAGACATGGCGAGCAGCACGCTCGCGCATAATGTGCGTGTACGCATGACGGTTCTCCCGCTATGTTGTTTGAACGAACTTGTGTTTCATTGCTACACCGCCATGGCTTCTGGCGCCATGCACTTTGTGTGCGTTACGCGGAAGCATTCTAAAGCAAAACCTTATTTCCTTTGCGTAAATTTCGCAACTTCCGGATTAAGCAGCTTCACCGGTTTTCCCGCCGCATAATCCGTAACCTGCTCGAATGCTTCGCCAAAATACAATTCGTACGTGACCGGTTCCAGCCACGCGCTGTGCGGGGTGCAGATCGCGTTCGGCAGTTTGAGCAGCGGATGGTCGCCGTTTTGCACCGGTTCGTTTTCGTAGACGTCGGTGGCGGCGAAGCCGGGACGGCCTTTTTTTAGCGCTTCGACCAATATGCCGGGAGCGAACAATTCGGCACGCGCGGTATTGACGATCAACGCGCTGGGTTTCATCTGCGCGAGGTCGGCGGCGGTGATGATGCCGCGTGTGGCCTCGCTCATGCGCAGGTTGACGCTTAAAACGTCGGCTTGTTCGAAGAATGCCTGCCGCGATGCGGCGGCTTCAAAGCCCAGGGCTTTTGCGCGTGCCGCAGTGGCCTCGCGCGCGTAACACAGCACCCGCATGCCGAAACTGGCGCCGGTGGCGGCGACGGGTTCGCCGATCTTGCCCAAGCCGTAAACACCGAGGGTCTTGCCGCGCAGGCTGGTGCTGAACCCGTTTCGCCATTGGCCTTGCTTCATCAGCGCGGCGTCTTCGGCAACGTGCCGCAGCGAGGCGAAGATCAATGCCCAAGTATGTTCGGCAACGGTGTAGGGTGAGGCATGCGAGCCGGCGCACACACTGACGCCGTGATCGGTGCAGGCTTTGAGGTCGATGGCGTGGGCGCTGCGACCCGTTTGCGCGATGAGTTTGAGTTTGGGTAGTTGCTCGATCAACGCACGGGTGAAGTCGGTGCGTTCACGCACGGCAACGACGATCTCCGCGTCACGCAGTTTTTCGACCAGCGTTTCAAACGAGGGCGCGACATCGCGCAGCACTGTCACATCGTGCGCGGCCAGTTTGCGGTAGCAATCCAGCCGGGGCACGAGGCCGTGGTAGTCGTCGGGGATTGTGATCTTCATAGTGAGCGCAATTTTATCATGCGCTCACCGGATACCGCTGCTCTGCTAACGGCGGTAGTGGCCGCCACCATAATAACCACCGCCATAGTAGCCGCCCCCGCCGTAATAGCCTCGACCGCCGCCGCCGTAGGGAACGACTATGCAGCCGGAAAGCACCGCTGTGATCACGATGGCAACAATAACTTTGACTGCTTTCATGGTCTGTTCTCCTGAATCAGTATGGAAACCCACACCTCCAATAACGCGCGATGATTCAGGGTGAGGACGCCTAAGCGGTAACAGACTTCGCGACTGTGTAAGCAATTGTTTCAGAACCTTGGGAGGTGTTACAGGCGGTTGTGTCAAAATTGCGTTTTAAATCAACACATCAACAAAAGTGAGGGCATCAACATGGAACTCGGACTCAAAGGCAAGGTCGTTGCGGTCACCGGCGGCAGCGAAGGCATAGGGCGTGCCACGGTGCGGCGTTTTGTGGCGGAAGGCGCGAAGGTTTCGTTTTGCGCGCGGCGCCAAGAGGCGCTGGATAAACTGGCTGATGAGATGCGCAAAGCGGGCGGCGATGTGATGTGCATGACCGGTGACGCCAGCAAAGAAGGCGAAATGGAGAAATTCATTGAAGCCACGGTTAAACACTTCGGCCGCATCGATGTCGTAGTCAACAACGCGGGCGGGTCGGGGCAAGTAGCGTTCGCCAGTGTGCTGGATGAGGTGTGGCAGAACGACATCAACATTAAGGTGTTCGCGCAGATACGCACCGCGCGCGCGGCGATTCCGCACATGAAAAAGCAGGGCGGCGGACGCATCATCAATCTCAATATGGTGGGCGCGAAGCAGCCGGGCGCCGCGATGTTTCCCACCACCGTCAGCCGCGCGGCGGGGCTTGCGTTGACCAAAGGCTTATCCAAAGAAGTCGCGGCGGACAATATTCTGGTGAACGCAGTGGCGGTCGGCAAAATAAAATCTGCAGGCCAGGAGCGCGGCGCCAAGCGCAACAACATCACTGTGGATGAACACTATGCGCGCAACAGCAAATCGATTCCAATGGGCCGCATGGGCGAATCGGAAGAGGTCGCCAACGTGATCGCATTTCTGGCGTCGGACGCGGCGAGTTATGTGACGGGGACGTGCATACATGTGGATGGCGGGATTTCTGGCGTGCTGTAATATCGATTTCCTACCTTCTCCCCCAAGGGAAGGGGACACCGCGGCGCGCGCCGGTCTCCGCCAGCGCCTGTGTCACCCGCTCCGGCAACATCGGCATAGCCCGCAGCCGCGCACCGGTCAAGCGATACACTGCATTGGCGATAGCAGGCGCCATCGGCGCCACGCCGATCTGCCCCGCGCCTGACGACTGCCCGAGCGCGCCCTGCAAAATCTCAATGTGGATTTCAGGTATCTCATCCATGCGCGGCACCGGATAATCAAAGAAATTGGATTGTTGCACTTCGCCGTTCTTGATCGTGACGCGTTCGCGCAAGCCTGCGGACATGCCCCAGATGATTCCCGTCTCGATCTGTTGACGCAAATGGCGTGGCTGAATCGCCGTGCCGGGGTCGGCTACCGCCCACACCTTGTGAACCTTGATCGCGCCGCTCGCGCGATCCACCGATACCTCCACCACCTCGGCGATCTGGCAATTCCAGCGTCCACCGTGGTTGTACGCCACACCCAGCGCGGCGCCCTCACCTTCATGCACTCGCTTGCGATCCCACTCGGAAATCCTGCGCACCTGCTCCAGCACCGCTTTACCGCGTGCGTCGGTAAGCAAATCAAGGCGCAACTGCAATGGGTCTTTGCCGAGCTTCGCCGCCACTTCGTCCATGAACGACTCCACGGCGAATATCGTGAAACCGTTGCCGACCGCATTCCAATAACCCACCGGCACGCCGCCCAGTTGATGCACGTACTCATGATGCTTGTTGGGAATGCCGTACGGCTGCGTCATGCCCACCGCCACCGATCCGTCGATGCCGGGGTTTTGATCCCACACCGCCTTGCGTGCGCGCACCAGCACCGAATCCGCGACCAGCCGATGACTCCAGCCCAACACTTTGCCATCGGCGGAAATCGCTGCGTCCATGTGCTGCGCCGTCAGCGGTCGGTACGCGCCGTGCTTGACGTCATCTTCGCGGCTCCAGATCACCTTGACTGCTTTGTCCATGATTTTACTGAGCATCGCCGCTTCGGCGTTGGGCAATTGCTCGGTCTTCGCGCCGAAGCCGCCGCCGAGGAAGGTGGTAAATACGCGTATCTTGTCCTCGGGCAGGCCGGTCACTTTCGCGCATACCTGTTGCGCCCAGGTCTGCCCTTGTGTCGGCGCCCACAACTCCATGTCGTCGTGCATCATCGACGCCGTGGCGTTAAACGGCTCCATGCAGGCGTGATGCACGTGGTCGGTCACGTAATCCGCCGACACGGTTTGCGCCGCCGCCTTGAAAGCATGATCAAAATTGCCTGCATTGTCGATGGTGCGGCCTTGCTTCGAACGATCGGCTGCAACGGCAGCCCATTCGCGCTTCTTCGCTTCGCTATCGTACTGCGAAGCAAGCGAACCTTTTTTCCATTCGACTTTCAGCGCGCGTTTGCCCAGCACGGTGGCCCAGTAATCCGTGCCAACCACCGCAACGCCATGAGGCAGCGCAACCACTTTTACGACACCTTCGATTTTCATCGCGTCAGCGCCATCAACTTTTAACGGGCCATTTTCAGAGCCATCGCCGTACAGCGGATGCGGGAGAGTCGCCACCGGCGGACGCAGTATCGACGCGTAGAGCATGCCCGGTATCTGGACGTCGATGCCGTACTTCGCCGCACCGGTCACTTTAAGCGGCACATCGAGGCGCTGCACGTCTTTGCCCAGCAGCCGCCACTGTGACGCGGACTTCAAGTCTTTTTCAGTCAGCAGCGGCACATCGAGAATCACTTCCTCAAGCGTGGCCACTTGCATGTAGCTTAGCTTGCGTCCCGATGCGGCATGCACCACCTTGTTCGGTTCCGTCGTGCATTCGGAAACAGCGACTTTCCACTCACGCGCAGCGTTAGCGATCAGAATCGCACGTGCCTGCGCGCCTGCCAGACGCGCGATACGCCAATAGCCCTGCGTCGAGCGGCTGCCGCCCACGCCCTGCACGTTGAAGTATTCGGGATTGATGAAGGCCTTGTCCGACGGCGCCTGCTCGACTCTTATGGTGCGCCAATCGGCATCGAGTTCTTCGGCGATCAACAGCGGTATTGTGGTGTAAATACCCTGCCCCATTTCAGCAGTGGGACACTTCACGGTAATCGTGTTTTCGCTGTTGGAAATATGCACCCAGGCGTTGAGATCGACATCGCCTTCTTCGCCGCAGGCGTGTGCATCGACGACGCGCAGTAGTCCACCGGGCATGAAGGCGAAGCCCAATAGCAGGCCGCTGTTTATTAGAAAGTTGCGGCGACTCAAAATTCTTCCCTCACCCCCGGCCCCTACCCATGAACCTCCCCGCTCGGGCGGGGACTCGACGCGCCCTTCTCCCTCCGGGACAAGGGAACACTTGCAGCGGAGCAGAAGGGCTGGGGAGAGCGAAGCGAGGGGGCCGAAGGCGGGAAGAGACGCCACGTTCACGGACGCAATTCGCGACGTACGCGTCGTGGCGTCTCTCCCCCCGGGGGCAGGGGTGAGGGAAAGTCCTTGGAATTCCCGCCCACAATCAACCCTCCAGCGCCGCACGTTCAACAGCAGCAACAATACGGCTATAAGACCCACAACGGCAAATATTGGTTTTCATGTAATCGACAATCTGCGCGCGCGTAGGACGCGGATTTTCTTTCAACAACCCCGCCGCGCGCATGATCTGCCCGGACTGGCAGTAGCCGCATTGCGGCGTCTGTTCTTCGATCCACGCCTTCTGCAACGCATGGCTGCCCGTGGGCGACAAGCCTTCGATGGTGAGCACGCTTTTGCCGGCAACGTCTTTGATCGCATGCAAACATGAAAACGCCGGCTTGCCATCCACATGCACGGTACACGCACCGCATTGCCCCACGCCGCAGCCGTATTTGGTGCCGGTCATTTTCAGTTGCTCGCGCAGCACCCACAACAGCGGCGTGCCGGGATGCGCGGTGACTTCGCGCTGGGCGCCGTTTACATTAAGCAACAGCGTAATCATCTTTGACATTTGCCCCTCACTCAACACGCCTGATCTTTCCCGCTACGCGGGACAGAGGGAAGTTATGCGCAACCCGCGTGGGGTCGAAAGGCGGACGCGGGTTTTACAGCGTGACGACCACGTTGCCGTTCTCGACTGCGGCGGAATACATCAACAGCTTGGTGGGCCGGCCCGTGCGTATGAGTTCGTCACCGGTCAGCAGATCAAACTCGAAACCGTGCCACGGGCACGCCAGAATTTCGCCCGCGCGGCCATAGATCAATTCGCCCACGCCGCTGGGCAATTGGGTGCCGCCTATCGAACCCTTGCACACCGGCGCGCCCTTGTGCGGACACACATTGCGCACGGCGCGAAATTCGCCGTTTTTCAGTTGCGTAATGCCGATCTCACGGCCATCGATATCGATGATTTTGAATTTCCCGATGGGAAAGTCGGTGACGGGGCCGGCGGTGAATTGTTTTTTTTGTGATGACATGGTTTTGCGTGATAACAAAAGCGTTCCCTCATCCCAACCCTTCTGCTCCGCTGCAAGTGTTCCCTTGTCCCGGGGGAGAAGGACTTAAGAGCCACTTCCACCGCGAGGGGGTGCTTTTCATCCCTCTCCCATCGGGAGAGGGACCGAGGGTGAGGGAAAAATTCAGAACCGCAGAAAAATAATTCAACGCATGCGAAAAGTCGTCAGCGCGTTATCCCAGAAAATCTTCTGGCGCTCCGCCATCGGCAGCCCGCGCAGTGATTGTCCCGGCATGTCGTTATCCCAATGCGGATAGTCGGTGCTGAAACACAATTGGTCGTAGCCCATGATTTCGATCAGCTTGTCGAGGTCTTTGGGATCTTCCGGCTCGTCAATGGGCTGCGTGCTGAAACGAATATGCTTATGCACGTATTCCACCGGCGACTTTTTCACCCACGGCACTTCGTGGCGCAGTTGCCGCCAGGTGCGATCCATGCGCCACAGCAAGGGCAGCAGCCACAGGAAGCCATATTCAACAAAAATCACTTTCAGATCGGGAAACTTCTCGAACACGCCGCTGAACACCAGGCTGTTCACGCTCGACTCGCCAGCCTGACTCAACGTAACATAGCGCTCCACGTACGAATCCGGTATGCCGCCGGCCGACATCGGCGGGCCCTGGAAAATACTGTCCGGCCCGGTGACATGCACCAGTATCGGCAATTGCATCTCCTGCGCCGCTTCGTAAATCGGCCACCAGTAGCGATTGCCCATCAAAATGTTAATCAGCGGCAGCGACACCGCAACGATTTGCGCATGCTTGCCGATGCGCCGAATCTCGGCGGCGCTGGCCTGCGGATCCTGCGACGGCACCGACATCGCAAACTTGAGCCGGTTATCGACCGGCAACCACTGGTCGATCAAAAAATCGTTGAACGCCGAACACAGCACAATGGATTCATCGGTGCCCGCCAGCGTGCTGCACAGCGCGCCGGTTTGCAGACAATTGAGCACTGCGTGCTCAATCTTGTTTTTCACCAGTAAATCCTGCACCAGAAAATGCGGGTCGGAACCGGAAACGCCGCCACACGGCGGACGCGCGTCTTCGCGATTCACCGCGCCGTTCGGATGCAGATATTTGAGCGAACGCGCTTCGGCGCCCACCACCGCGCGCTTGCGTGTAAAGCGCTGCTGCCACGCTTCCGGCATGTAGGGAAACACGCTCTTGATGCCATCTTTCACGTACGGATGCACGTCGCAATCCACGACCTTGAACGCACTCTGCGTGCGTTGCTGGCCGGTACTGGGCTGTTTCTCCGGCATATCCATTTTGCGATCTCCTGCGGTTACGGGCTGAAGTTGCCGATTATAAGCCTGTTGTTTGATTCCGCCAATGCCAGCGCTACCAGATGGACATAAATATTTCTTTAAAAACATATAGTTATAAACTATTAGCGGGATCTGGCAGTTGCCCGATGACGCCCTCTCACGGTAGAGTCTGCCCCCGCGCAGTCTGCAAACTATTTCAATTGGAGCACAGCCATGAGCGTTCAACCCCTGCACACACCGGAACCCGCTGCGACGCCAGCACCATCAGCATCTATCTCGCAACACATCGCCGGGTTCGCTGCTAATCTGACCTACAAGGCCATACCCAAAGCCACGCGCGAGAGCGCCAAGTACCACATACTCGATGTCATCGGCACGGCCATCGCCGCCACGCGCTTTGATTTCGCGCAGCATGCGCTCTCTGGACTGTTGGGCATCGCCGAAGGCGGCAAGAATTCCGTGATCGGTATGGGCGTCAAGTTGCCGCTGCGCGACGCGGTGTTGTTGAACGGCATTCTCGCGCATGGCCTGGATTACGACGACACGCATCCAGGCGCCATTGTGCATCCGAGCAGCAGCGCGTTTCCGTGCGCGCTGGGCATGGGCGAACATGTGAATGCTTCCGGCAAGGATGTGCTCACCGCCTACGCGCTGGGTGTTGAAATCGCCACGCGCGTGGGTGTGGCCGCGCACGGTCTGATGCACGCCATGGGATATCACACTACCGGCATCGCCGGACATTTCGGTTGCGCGCTAGCGGCAGGCAAATTATTCAACCTCAGCCCGCAAAAACTCACGCTCGCGCAAGGTCTCGCCGGCAGCACCTCGTCGGCGGTTTCGGAACACCGCGCCGACGGCGCGTGGAACAAGCGCATGCATCCAGGCTGGGCCGGCGTGGGCGGCATCACCGCAGCCTCGCTTGCGCGCGGCGGCTTTGTCGGCACGCGGCGCATTTACGAAGGCCCGGACGGATTATTCCGTTCGCACACCGGCGGCAAACTCGCCGAGGTTGATCTCGCGGCGATGACCGGCGGACTTGGTAACAAGTGGTATCTCGACGAAGTGGCGATCAAGCCGTATCCGATCTGCCATCTGCTGCACGCCTGCGCCGATGCCGCGCTGGCATTAAAGCGCAAGCACAATCTGAAACCGCAAGACATCGCCACGGTGCGCGCGCTGCTGCATCCCGACACCTTTCACTACGTCTGCGAACCGGCGGAAATGCGTCGCAGGCCGGTGTCGGATTACATGGCGAAGTTTAGCGTGCAGTTCGTGGTGGCAGCGTGTTTTGTGCGCGGCAAGTTCGGCTTTGCTGAACTGGAAACCGATGCGTTGAACGACACGGGGATTCTGGAGCTAGCACAACGCGTGTCACACGACGCTGACCCGGATTCGCAGTTCCCGAAGTACTTCTCCGGCGGCGTGGTGGTCATCACCCGCGATGGCCGCGAACTCGTGCATATGGAAAAAATCAATCGCGGAGCGGGTGAGCGCGCGTTAACCGGCGACGAAATCGCCGCCAAGTTCATGGAAAACGCCGAACTGGCGATTTCGCATCCGCGTGCGGAGCGTATACGCGACGCCGTGCTCGACATCGAAAAATTTTCCGCGCGTGAGCTGGGCCACCTGCTGGCCGGGCAGTAATTCTTAACCTCCCATTATAGATAGGAACATTCTGTTATCGTTGCGCCATGAAAGTCACGCGCTATTTTGAAACAGTTCGCACTTTCCATGAACCTCCCCGCCCGGGCGGGGACTCGACGCTCCCTTCTGCTCCGCTGCAAGTGTTGGGGAGAGCGAAGCGAGGGGGCCGAAGGCGGGAAGAGACGCCATGTTCACGGTCGCAATTCGCGACGTGCGCGCCGTGGCGTCTCGCCCGGATCGCGAAAGTCACCAGGGAGGCAGGCATCCGCAGCACCGATTAACCCTGCATGGTGGAATAAGTGCTGTCGGATAAGTGTTTACTGTGATGCACAAGCTTGCGAACACCACACCGTCACTTTCCGCGGATCATGCATCCGCATTCAGGAGGGCGCCATGACGCAAATCATCGTATTCCCCCGTTCCAGCAACCCGAACGTTGAAATTCCGCGACGCGGCAATTGGGAGATCGCGCGACGCCGGTGGACGGCATGGATCATGCTGGCGCTTGCCGCGGCAGCCACGACAATCTGCACGCCGGTTTCCATCGCAGCCCCCGCGGCCGGGGATGCCTATGTGTATCGTCTGGTGAACGGATACAACCATGAAACTGTCGCTCAAATACGTCACGAAGTCACCGCCGAAACCACAGCGCAGGCGCTGGTGGTTTCGGTCACGGCGGACAATCCCTCACTCAGACTGCCGCGTACCGAAATCTACACACCCGAGGGTCAGTGGTTGCGCCACGTCCTCGACAGCCATGACATCGCCGTCGAATACGAATTCTCCTCCGCCCTTCCCGCGATGCCGGTGCCGCTTACGGCAGGCAAGTCCTGGTCGGTGCGCGTCAATGCGAGGGTGCCGGGTGAAAACAAAATCCGCAGCGTGCGTATTGACGGCGACGTGCTGGGCAATGAACGCGTCCGCGTGCCAGCCGGGGAATTCGACACCGTGAAAATCCGCCGCATTATTTATCTCGGCGACGTGGAGTATTTCAGATCCGAGACACGTGTCGTCGAAATCGACTGGTACGCGCCCGCACTGGGTCGTACGGTGCGATCCGAAACCACATCGACCTGGCAGCAGCAATGGGGCTGCCGTCCCGGGAGCTGCACCCATCTCGGCGACTGGAACGTGCTCGAACTCTCCGAGGTGCGCGCGGCGACGCGCTGAGTTGCGGCCTCAACGCTCATCCTTTTTATTCACATGAGGCTCTACATCACCGAAGGCTCCCCCTATGCGCGCATCGTGCGTGTGGTCATTCTCGAAAAAGGGCTGGGAAACCGCGTCGAGATTATTGCAGCACCCACGCGCATGGCGAACAGCCCTTACTACCAGATCAATCCATCGGGCCGCGTGCCTTATCTCATTCGCGAAGACGGCGTCGGGCTGGAAGAATCCGCATTGATTTGCGCTTACCTTGATCATCTGCAAGGCAACCCGGTTTTCGATTGGCCTGCCGGAGACGCGGGCTGGGAAGCGCGCCGTCTCGATGCACTGGCACGAAGCTTGATGGACGGTCTCGCGGTGTGGTCACGCGAAATCACGAGGCCGCCCGATGAGCGCTCGCCCACCGTGCTCGCGCACGAGGCCCAGCGCAGTCTGCGCATGGCTGACCTGTGGGAGTCACAGATTGACCACCCGCTAATGTGCGGCGCACTCAATCCAGCGCAAATCGCACTCGCCTGCGCGCTCGGCCTTGAGGCGCGCAATCCCGATCTGAAGTGGCGGCCCGGCCACCCGCAACTGTGCGCCTGGTTTGACTGCATTGCCGTACGTCCATCGTTCGTGGCAACGGCGCCGCCGGTGCGTAGTTGATTTGCGCAGGCTCTCCCCGTCTGCACAACGCACGCTGATTACGCACTGGCACTAAGTCACGCGTAGCGGCACAATCGGCGCTCCATGGCCCCTCCTGATTCCGAACAATCGCACCCATCCGCCTGGCGCCACTCGCGCAAGGCAAGCTCACTGCCCGAGATCTACCGCTCGGTAGCCGTGCCGCACACCGCCGGCGTCGCGCGCAAGATGTTCGCCTTCGCCGGGCCGGGCTATCTGGTTGCGGTGGGCTACATGGACCCCGGCAACTGGGCCACGGCGATTGCCGGGGGCTCGGCCTTCGGCTACACCTTGCTGTCGGTGGTCATGCTGGCCAATTTAATGGCGATTGTGTTGCAGTCTCTCTCTGCGCGGCTGGGCATTGCCACGGGTCGTGATCTGGCGCAGGCGTGCCGCGATCACTATTCGCCGCCGCTGTCTTTCGGCCTGTGGCTGCTGGCGGAGCTCGCGATTTGCGCGACTGATCTGGCGGAGATTATCGGCACCGCCATCGCGCTCAATCTGCTGTTCGGCATTCCGCTCGCCGCGGGGGTGGTGATTACCGTCGCCGATGTGCTGCTGATTCTGATGTTACAGGCGCGCGGCTTCCGTTACATGGAAGCGCTGATCGTATCGCTGATGCTGGTGATCGGCGGTTGCTTTGTCTATGTAGTCGCACTGTCGCATCCGGACTGGGCGAAAGTCGCCGCGGGCTTTGTGCCGTCGTCGGAAATCGTTACCAATCCGGCGATGCTGTACGTGGCCATCGGCATACTCGGCGCCACGGTAATGCCGCACAATCTGTATTTGCACTCGGCGCTGGTGCAGACGCGCGACTTCGACGAATCCGTCGCCGGGCGGCGCGAAGCGATTCGCTACGCCACCCTCGACTCGACCCTTGCGCTGATGATCGCACTGCTGATCAACGCGGCGATCCTGATTGTGGCGGCTGCGGCATTTCACACGCACGGCCATACGCAGATCACCGAGATTCAGGATGCACACAAAATGCTCGCGCCGCTGTTGGGGGCGGGCGCGGCAAGCCTGCTGTTCGCGGTGGCGCTGCTGGCTTCGGGCCAAAACTCGACCATAACCGGCACGCTGGCGGGGCAAATCGTGATGGAAGGCTTTCTCGACATTCGCCTGCGGCCATGGCTGCGGCGTTTGATTACGCGGCTGATCGCAGTGGCGCCTGCAATGATTATTACGCTGCACTACGGCGCATCGGGTACGGCGCAACTGCTGGTGCTATCGCAAGTGATACTGAGTTTGCAGTTACCGTTTGCGGTGATTCCGCTGGTGAAATTCACCAGCGATCGTGCAAAGATGGGGGCGCTGGCAAGTCCACCATGGTTGACGTGGACGGCATGGGCGATGACGACGCTGATTATCGCGCTTAACATCAAACTCATTTTCGATTCAGTGCGTACGTTCCTGCTGTAAAATACGCCCGCTTAGAGCGCCCGACAAAATGAATGTTTGGCGAAATCAAAATCTCCCTCACCCCCGATCCCTCTGCTATGCTGCAAGTGTTCCCTTGTCCCGGAGGGAGAGGGATCGAGAAACCAGCAAGGAACCCCCATCATGCAACGCGCCACCACCACCCTGCGTAAACTCGTCAACGCCAAAAAATTTCTTGAGCTGCCCACGGCGCATGATGCGCTCACCGGACGGCTCATCGAGAGTATCGGCTTCAAGAGCCTTTACGTCGGCGGCTTCGTCACCGGCGGCAGCACGGCAATCAGCGAGCCGCAATTGACCAAGAGCGAGCAGATCCGCGTGGCGAGCGATATCGCCAACGGATTGAAAATACCGGTGGTCATGGATGCCGGCGCGGGCTGGGGCGAGCCGCTGCACACCATGCGCACCATACGCGAGTGCATCCGCGCGGGCATCGCCGGTGTGCATATCGAAGACCAGTTGTTTCCCAAGCGCGCGCACTATCACACCTACGTCGCGCACAACATTCCGCTCAATGAGTTCCGCGACAAAATCAAACTCTCGTGTGTGCAGCGCGACGAAATCGACAAGGATTTTGTGATCATCGCGCGCTCGGATGCCTGCCGCGAGCAGGGCTTTGCCGAGGCGATCAAGCGCATGCATGTCGCCACCGATGTGGGCGCAGACATGGGTCTGATTTTCCCGCGCTCGCACGCGGAGACGGTAAAGACGCCCCAACTCTGCAAAATCCCCATGGTGTATGTGCAAAGCCGGGGCAACCGCGACAAACGTCCGCTGTATTCCAATGCGCAGTTGAAGGACATGGGCTACGCCGGCTGCATCGACGCCATACTCTCGGTGGGTGTGCAATTTCACTTCATGCGCAAGGCGTTGCTGGAATTGAAGAAAACCGGCGACTACACCGGCATGACGCCAGACGAATGGATCACTGCCCGCCACGATGTTGAAACGCTGATCGGCCTTGAGGAGCACTATCGCATCGAGCGCGAAACCGTGGAGAAAATGTTTTACGGCAAGCAAAAAAAATAAGCTAACTATCTGTTTTTAAAAGACATTTATGAGTGAATCCCTAGAGCATCTGCGGCAATGGGTAGGCCGCAAGGAAACCCACCATGATCTCGCCACGGCGTGGCCGATCGCCGCACTCGCCGCCACGCTCGACCGCAACGATCCGCCGCCGCGCGAAGGCGACGCTATCCCCGAAGGCTGGCACTGGTCGTATTTTCTGGAGACGGCTCCGGCATCCGAGCTTGCGCACGATGGGCATCCGAAACGCGGCGGATTTCTGCCGCCGGTGACGTTGCCGCGCCGTATGTGGGCAGGCGGGCGGCTGGAGTTCAGGCGTCCGATCAAAATCGGCGAACGCCTCTCCCGTGAGTCTGAAATTCTTTCGGTCGAATCCAAGTCAGGCAACAGCGGCAATCTGATTTTTGTCAGCGTGCGGCATACGGTGAGCGCATCGAATGAAATCACCGTCGTCGAAGAACACGACATCGTGTATCGCGACGCAGCCCAAGCTGCTACCGGCGCGCCGGCGACAGCGGGCGCGCCCGCGGCGCCGGGCAAACCCGCGCCCGCGAATGCCGCGTGGCGGCACGAGGTGATGCCGGATGAAGCGATGCTGTTTCGCTACTCGGCACTGATTTTCAACGCGCATCGCATCCACTATGACATCGACTACTGCCGCAAGGAGGAAGGCTACCCCGGCCTGATCGTGCATGGTCCGCTGCAAACCACGCTGCTGCTGGACATCAGCCGCCGGCATGCCGGAAAACCGGTGCGCAAGCTCGATTATCGCGCGGTCAGCCCGGTTTTCCACAATCAGAAACTCACCGTGGGCGGCATTCCTTCGGCGGATGGCGCCACGGCGCAACTGTGGACAGCCGGGCCATCGGGCACTATCGCAATGACCGGCACGGCACATTACTGATGCTGCGCGTACGATAGGCCCGCTGCCCATTAAAATAGCGGCATGAAGCGCCATCTCATTGTGTTTTATGTAGCCGTGGTCGTGCTGCTGCTCGCCGGCCGCATGGCGTGGCAAAACTGCATGTGGGAGATTCTGTCCAGCGTGAGTTCGGCCGCCATCATAGGCGCCATACTCATCATCGGTTGGCGCGTCGTCCGCTCGCGCCCGGATTCGGGTGAAGAGATCATGCTTAAAGGCGAACTGCTCGCCACCACGCGCGTGGCGATCATCGTGATTTGCGTAGGCCTGCTCATCGCCGGATTCGGCGATGTCTTCGGCAGGCATCTGTTCGGCTGCCGGTAGTTCCTCAATGCGTGAGGCGTGAGGCGCCACCGCGCTTGCGCCTCACCCCTCCCCCCTCACGCCTTACCGTTGAAGTTACCACTACCAGCCGCCGCGTTCCGGGGTGGCGTTGATCTTGTGGATGCTCAAGTCCGATCCGTCGAACTCTTCTTCTTCGGTTAGACGCAGGCCTATCACCACTTTGAGTATGCCGTAGAGTATCGCACCGCCCGCCAGCGCCACGGCTATGCCCATGCCGGTGCCTATCAGTTGCGCGCCGATACTGACACCGCCCATGCCGCCCATGCTCTTCGGGCCGAAAATACCGCAAGCGATGCCACCCCACGCGCCGCACAAGCCGTGCAGCGGCCACACGCCGAGCACGTCGTCAATTTTCAGGCGATTCTGAGTCAGGGTGAACATGAATACAAACAAACCGCCGGCCACCGCACCCGTCGCCAATGCGCCGAGCGGATGCATTACGTCGGATCCGGCGCACACCGCGACCAGTCCTGCCAGCGGCCCGTTATGCACGAAGCCCGGATCGTTGCGTCCGGCTATCAGCGCGGCTATCGTACCGCCCGCCATCGCCATCAGCGAATTCACCGCCACCAGCCCGGAAATCTTGTCGATGGTTTGCGCCGACATCACGTTAAACCCGAACCAGCCGACCGCCAGTATCCAGGCGCCCAGCGCCAGAAACGGAATGCTCGACGGCGGCTGCGCCGTGACGCCACCGTTTTTCGGATAGCGCCCGCTGCGTGCGCCCAGCAGGATCACCGCGACTATCGCAATCCAGCCCCCCATGGCATGCACCACCACCGAGCCGGCGAAATCATGAAATTTTTCGCCGCTGGCGGCCTTGATCCAGTCTTGCACGCCGTATTTATCGTTCCACGCAATACCCTCGAAGAACGGATAGATCACGCCGACGATCACCGCGGTGGCAATAAGCTGTGGGTAGAACTTCGAGCGCTCCGCGATACCGCCGGAAATGATCGCCGGCACCGCCGCCGCAAACGTCAATAAAAAGAAAAACTTGGTGAGTTCAAAGCCGCTTTTTTCCGCAAGCTTGTCCGCACCGACAAAAAAATCCACGCCGTAAGCCACGCTGTAACCCACAAAAAAATACGCCATCGTGGACACCGCAAAATCGCACATGATTTTCACCAGCGCATTGACCTGATTCTTGCGACGCACCGTGCCGAGCTCCAAAAATGCAAAGCCCGAATGCATGGCGAGAACCATAATGGCCCCGAGCAAGATGAACAAGGTGTCGTTGCTTATTTTTAGCGCTTCCATCGGCGTGCTCCCTTTTGTTAAAATACTGCACCAAAATATTCAATAAATATTCAAAATATTATGTTGTTGTTTTGAAAAGAATTATAAAATATATACGCTAAAGTATGCACCAATACAAATTACAACACCTTTGAATAGCGCCATAGTAGTGCCTATAACGGTCAATGCACTTGCGATCCATGCACGAACTCGCTCAGCCTATCTTCCTCAAGTCACAGGCGCTGCCCTACGCTGCACAGTACGCATAAGTCTTTGAGTTAACAGGTTATTCAACGTATAGTCAGCGAATCGCAATCCCCTTGACTGCATAAACGTGGCTATCTCGACTCAGACACCCCCCGCGAACCCTGCAAATCCTGCGAACCCAGGCGCGCCCCACAGCGACCGCCCGCTCTCGCTCAATCAGATTGTGGCTGATCTGATTGCCGACAAACTAATCAGCAAGGAAACCGGCGAACAGTTGCTGATCAATCGCCGCTCGTTTCAATCGGCTCAGCATCCGCTGATACTCATCGGCAATCAGAAGTGGAAAGTCCTGCGCGACCCAAAAAAGACGCTGCACCTTGAAAATCTTACGCAGTGGCTGGCAGATAAGGTTCACCTGGACTACTTTCACATTGATCCCTTCAAGGTGGATTTCGCGGCGGTGACCAAGGTGATGTCCAACGCCTACGCCGAGCGTTTCAAGATATTGCCGGTGGCGGTCAATAGCAGCGAAGTCACCTTTGCCACCGCCGAACCGTTCGTGCGCGAATGGGAGCCGCAACTACGGCAAGTGTTGCGGCTCGACATCAAGCGCGTCATTGCCAACCCGATATTGCAAATAGACTCGGGGCCTTGTCTTTTTCCTAATAGGCAAAAGACAAGGCCTGACCCCGTGCTCGTGCTCGTGCGTGCTCTCGGTTCTGCATAGTGGCGAAGTATCGATCTCCACCGCCACCAACAATCCTGCCGGACGCTTTGGTGCACGCGACGCCAGGCTTTATTTGGGCAGTCCTGCGACTGTCGCGGCTTCCGCAGTCAACGGAAAGATCACCGATCCGCGTGAGTTCATGGTGATGGAGACAGCCTTGTAAAGTGGTTTACGAACCGGTTCCGGGCCTTCGCCAGCGTACGAAGGGGCTTTCGTTATCGTACGATAATAAAAGACCCCACCGCACACGTTAGAGTGGGCGGTCGGCAACAGTCAAGGCCTCACATGCACGATCACCGACTTGCCCGCGGGCGCGACATTGCCCGAGGGAAAACGCAGACCATCAGCAATCACCACGGCAAACACCAAATCCATCGCTGCCCTCCGTAACTACA
>JANMXV010000540.1:0-6948 GCA_031381325.1 Betaproteobacteria bacterium
CTGATACTCGATACCTCGGGTAGCATGAGCACTGCATTCGGGACAAATCAACCGTCGCGGTTGCAGGGCTTGAAGGATGGCATCAATGACGTGCTTGAGAGCCTTGCGCACAGTGGTGCGGTGAACGTGCGGGTGCATATAAACGAGTTCGCTACCACCGTAAAGGATTCGAATACCTACGATCTCGTGGTCAATGGTGTTGTGAATACCACGAATCTGGCTAGCGCACATTCGTACATAAATGGCTTTACTGCGGCGAATTCGACCAACTACGAAGCGGGGCTGAAGGAGGCGCTGGACTGGGCGCAAGCGCCTGGTGATCTGCTCACTACCGCTTCTGCCGGCACTCCTGTGGTCAACCAGACGGTATTTGTATCGGACGGACAGCCGAATTCCGCGCTGGATAGCAGTGGTGCTGTACTGGGTAACGCCAATCAATTGACAGCACTGCAAGCCTTAGCGCACATCTATGGCGACAGCGCTAATGAGAATCCTGATCGTACTGGTGGTTCGGGTAATACGGTGTCAGAACAAGCGCGACTGGATGCCATCGCCCCGATCCAGGCGATCGGTATGGGATTGAACTCTGCTGATGTTGCTGTACTGTCGCAGGTTGAGGGGGCCAATATGGCGTTAATTAATGGCCAACCGGCCGGCACCTTTACTACCGCCGACAAAAATTTGCTGGCTGGTTTCGAGGGTACGACTCAGGATGCAACCGCAGTGGCAGACAACACCACTAACGCGTTGGAGTTCAAGAACGCGCTGGCCAACGTTAATCCGACCACGTCGCTGGCTGCGGTGGGTAATGACGTTCTTACCGGCGGCACGGGTAGCGACATCATATTCGGTGATGCAGTTAATACTGATACGTTGGGCGCTGCCAGAAGTTTGGGCTTGCCGGCAGGGTCGGGTTGGAGTGTGTTCCAAACACTCGAAGCTGGCACATCCGGCTGGACGCGTGCGGATACGCTGAACTACATTCGCACACATTCGGACGAGCTGGCGGTTGAGTCTTCTGGCACGGGCGGTGTCAAGCGCGCCGGTGGCAGCGACACCATTGACGGAGGTGCTGGCAATGACAAGGTCTACGGTCAGGAAGGCAACGACATTATTATCGGCGGCGCCGGTAACGATATCCTGAGTGGCGGCAGTGGCGCGGATACCTTTAAGTGGATGAACGCCGACAAGGGAACCTTTGCAGCGCCTGCGGTGGACACCATCAGGGACTTCAACGTTGCCACGACCGCAGCCAACAAGGATGTGCTTGACCTGCGTGATCTGCTGACAGGTGAACACGCGGTAGGCACTGCGGGCAACCCAGCCAATCTGAGCGATTACCTGACGTTTGTACAAAGTGGCGCCAATGTAACGCTGTCGGTGCATTCAGCAGGCGACCCGACACATAGCTCGGGGACAGTGGATCAAACCATCGTGTTGCAGAACGTAACTATGCAGCAACTGGCCGGTCTTTCCCCCGCTGCTCCTCTCCCCTCCAGCGGTGATGTGATAACCAACCTGCTTGCCAACAACAAGTTGATCACCGACTAATCGCGGATAGCTCCAAATTAACCCGGCGCAACGGAAACGTTGCGCCGATTTTTTTGGTATATGTTTGTGGGTATCAGCTTGAGCGTGTCAAGCGGGCAAGAGTGTGTTCGCCGATCGGATGTTAGCCGCAAAAGCTGGTAGCCGCATCGCGTAGCGACGATAATATCCACTTTTCGCGATGCGCTGATGCCCATTGAATCCCGATACGATGCCGTAATCATCGGTGGCGGCCACAACGGCCTGGTCTGCGCCTGCTATCTGGCTGCGGCAGGGTTAAAGGTGCGAATCATTGAGCGCCACAGTGAGGTCGGCGGCGCGGCGGTGACCGAGGAGTTCTTTCCGGGTTTTCGCAATTCGACGGCAAGCTACACGGTTAGTCTGCTCAATCCCAAAGTAATTGCGGACCTCAAGCTCGCGGAACACGGCTTGCGCATCGTCGAGCGGCCTGTCTCTAACTTCCTGCCCTTGCCCGGCAACCAGTATTTACAGATAGGCCGTACCCTCGCCGAGACACAGGCCGAGGTGGCCCGCTTTTCCAAGCGCGATGCGGAGCGCTTGCCCCATTATTACCAGATGCTGGATCAAGCTGCCGACGTGGTGCGCGAGATGCTGTTGGAAACGCCGCCGAATGTCGGCGGCGGGCTTGGCGATTTTCTGTCGGCATTAAAAACCGCCAAGCGCCTGCGCAAACTGGATATGAGCGCGCGTCGCAATGTGCTGGATTTTTTTACCAAAAGCGCGGGGGATGTACTCGATGCATGGTTCGAGTCTGATCCGATCAAGGCGGCGTTCGGCTTTGACGCCATCGTCGGTCACTTCGCGAGTCCTTACACGCCGGGATCGGCGTATGTGCTGCTGCATCACGTAATCGGCGAAGTGAACGGGCGCCGTGGCGCGTGGGGCCACGCCATCGGCGGCATGGGCGCGATTACGCAGGCGATGCGTAAAGAGGCCGAGCGTCGCGGCGTGGAAATCACCACCGGTTGCGAAGTGGCGCAGGTGTGCGCGGATGTGCGCGGCGCGCAAGGCGTACAGCTTGCGGATGGCCGCGTGATCGACGCGCGCTGTGTGGTGTCGGGCGTGAATCCGAAATTGCTCTACACCCAACTCGTGCCGCACCACGTGCTCAATGAGGATTTCTTGCGGCGTATGCGTAACTACAAGTGCGCATCGGGCACGTTTCGCATGAACGTGGCGCTGTCGGAACTGCCGGATTTTACCTGCCTGCCCGGCAAGCAAGGGCGCGACCATCACAAGTCGGGCATCATCATTGCGCCCACGCTGCACTACATGGAACAGGCGTATTTCGATGCCCGCACCCTCGGCTGTTCGCGCAAGCCGGTGATTGAGATACTGATTCCCTCCACCGTGGACGACAGCCTCGCGCCGCCCGGCAAGCATGTGGCGAGTCTGTTCTGTCAGCACTTTAACCCGCTGTTGCCGAAGAGTCTCGATTGGAACGTGATCCGCGAACCGGCCGCAGATCTGGTGATCGCCACTGTGACGCGTTACGCACGTAACTTCAAAGCCAGCGTGCTGGGCCGCATGGTGCTGTCGCCGCTCGATCTGGAAAAGCGCTTCGGCTTGACCGGCGGCGATATTTTTCACGGCGCATTGACGCTCGATCAGTTGTGGAGCGCACGCCCGCTGCTCGGGCACGGCGCTTATCGCGGGCCGGTGGCGGGGCTGTACATGTGCAGCGCGGGTACGCATCCGGGTGGCGGTGTAACCGGTGCGCCGGGGCACAACGCCGCGCGGGAAATTGTTAGCGATTTCAAACGTGGCTGGGTGGGGAAGAAGGGGTGACGATGGTGCTTGTCAGATCAAAACCTTCCCCCACCCCCATGAACCTCCCCGCTCGGGCGGGGACTCGACGCTCCCTTCTCCCTCCGGGACAAGGGAACACTTGCAGCGGAGCAGAAGGGCCGGGGAGAGCGCAGCCGGGGGGCCGAAGGCGGGAGCGCGCGCGCTGTAACGTCACAGTAAAAAATATAATAAAAACAATAAGTTATATCGGCGCCCTGCTATTACTACCCTTGGTCGTGGGCTGCGGCCCCAACGTCCCCAAAGTAGCTAAACTCGCACCCACCGACGTCATCGTCGCATTCGGCGACAGCCTGACTTTCGGCCTCGGTGCGACAGAAGCGGAAAGCTATCCGATCGTACTGGGCCAATTGATCGCGCGCAAAGTCGTGCGCGCGGGCGTGTCCGGAGAGGTCACCGAAGGCGGGCTTGCACGCTTGCAGGAGGTGATCGACGAACACAAACCGAAACTCGTAATCGTGTGCTTGGGTGGCAACGACATGCTGCGCAAAGTGAATGAAGCCCAGACCCAAACCAATTTGCGCACGATTATCAAAACCATTAAGGCGCAAGGCATAGCCGTCGTGTTGGTGGGCGTGCCCAAGCCCGCGCTGGTGACGAGCGCGCCGCCGTTTTACGCGGAAATCGCCAAGGAGTTCGGTATACCCTACGAAGGCAAGATCGTTACTGACGTGTTGTATCAGCGCGATCAAAAGTCCGACGCGATTCATCCCAATGCCAAGGGCTACCGGCGCATGGCCGAAGCCATTGCCGCGCTGTTGAAAAAAGCGGGAGCAGTTTAAAGTGATGACGTGAGCGCACAACGCAGCGCAGTCGCGATGACCGCCATCATGTGCGTGGCGGAGTCGTTCAGCATGAGCGGCTTCGCGGCGTACACCACGCTGCTGCCGCAGTTCCAGCGCGAATGGAGCCTGTCGAATTCCGGGGCAGGCCTGATCAGCGGCATTGTTTTTGCGGGTTACATGACGGCGGTGCCCGTGCTGACAGCGCTCACCGACCGCATCGATTCGCGGCGCATTTATCTCGCGGCGTGTTTGTTGTCGGCGTTTGGCGCGTTGTGCTTTACGCTGTTTGCACAAGGGCTGTGGACGGCGTTGTTGTGCCAATTTCTGATCGGCGCGGGATTGGGCGGCACTTACATGCCGGGCTTGAAAACACTGACCGATCATCTGCAAGGCACGGCGCAGGCGCGCGCCACGGCGTTCTACGCCGCGTGTTTCGGCATCGGTTCCAGTGTGTCGATATTCGTTTGCGGTTATCTCGGCCGCGAGTTCGGTTGGCAAACCGCGTTCCTGTTTGGCGTTACGGGGCCGGTGATTGCCGCGCTAATGGTCAACTTGCTGATGCCCAAAGGCCGTTCGCGCGCGGCGCACGCGGCCTCGCCTGCGCTGCTCGATTTTCGTCCGGTGCTCGCCAATCGCACCACGCGTTACTACATCCTCGGTTACGCACTGCACAACTACGAGTTGTTTGGACAGCGTTCGTGGATGGTGGCGTTTCTGGTGTTTTCGGCCACCTTGCAGCCTGCCGGCGCGATGATGGTGATGAGCGCAACTACGCTTGCCGCCATCATCAATTTGTGCGGCCCATTGATGAGCGTTACCGGCAACGAACTGTCGCTGCGTTATGGCCGCCAGCGCATCATCTTTATTTTCATGACGGCATCGGGGCTGTTTGCGTGCGGGCTGGGATTTGTTGCGGGCTTGCCGTGGTATGCGGTGTTCACCTTCATGTGCGTGCATTACGCCTTGATGCTGGGTGATTCCGCCGCGCTGACAGCCGGCGCGATCGGCTCGGCACATCCCGATCAGCGCGGCGCGATGATGGCGGTGTACTCGTTCATCGGTTTCAGCGCCGCGTTGATCGCACCACTGGTGTTCGGCGTGGTGCTCGATCTCGCAGGCGGCAATCGCAACACACTGGCATGGGGGCTGGCGTTCGCCAGTATCGGTGTGTTTGGTGCCATGGCGCCGATTGCGCGATGGTGGCATGCGCGCGGGCAACATAACTAATCAGAGCGCTTTATTCGATCCCGTATAAAACTGCGGCCAGCGTTCAAGTACTGCTGGGCCATCATCCTTGTAGATGTGGCAGGAATTAAGTTGATGCGGCGCTTTGGTAACGGGCCGATCAGCATTGTGTGCGTCGCGCGCGCGGCCAGTCGCCTGAAACGCCGTGGTGGCGAGCGGCCCCAACAACTCAACCAGATGCGTGCAGCCTTTGGCGCCGCCAAGCCGGAGACCAATTTCACGCCGCCAGCCGGGGCCGATTTTCACACCGGCCAGTTGCTTGAAATTCACCGTGATGTCGCCGCAGGCAGGATAAGGGCCTTCCTCTGTTTTGGCCTCGGCTTCATGTATCAGTAAATCGAGATCGATGGTGAGGCGTATCCACATGTTATGCACGGGTTGGCCGGGTTGACGTATCGAGTCGCCCTGGTGCCGCCTATGTACATACGTTTTGGTATCTACCAGATGCGCTTCGATATCCCACAAGCCGTCTTCGCGCTCGTAGCCGATGCATTCGATGGCGCGGGTGTGGATGGGTTTACGGGGTTGGTGCGGTGATAAGGGCATGCCTAAGTCCTCAGATTTCTCGGTTCTATTGCCTGGCGCGAGGGCAACTGTTGCAAGATGCATTGCCGCTCCTCGCGTGTGTAACGCGTCCAGTATGAAATTTCATGCAGCGTGCGGCCACAACCCCTGCAGAACCTGGTTTGCTGATCGATTACGCAAGTGTTCACGCAAGGCGAGTCGTAGTTGTCGTACGGTTGGCTCATGCCGCCATTCTTGTGGCAATGGCTTTCGCCGCGCGTGACGACGTAGGCCGTCCCAGCATGCCGCAGATGTAGTCGCCGGCGGCGATAAGTTTTGTCATGTCTACGCCGGTTTCGATGTTGAGGCCGTCGAGCAGATATAACACGTCTTCGGTGGCGACATTGCCAGTGGCGCCCTTGGCATACGGACAGCCGCCGAGACCTGCAACCGAGCTGTCGAAGGTGGACACACCACACTCCAGTGCAGCGTAGATGTTGGCAATCGCCTGGCCGTAGGTATCATGTACATGTACCGCAAGGCGGTCGACGGAAATATATTTCGCCACTGCCTCGATCACCGTACGCGTCTTGCCCGCAGTGCCGGTGCCGATAGTGTCGCAAATGGTAATTTCCCGACAGCCAATTTGATCGAACTCACGCGCAAGGCGCGCCACCGCATCGGCACTGACTTCGCCTTCGTACGGGCAACCCAGGCACACCGACATGTCACCGCGTACCTTGATGCCCTGCGCCAGCGCTTCAGCGCACACTTCTGAAAACCGCGCTACACCTTCGGCGATGGTGCAATTAGTGTTTTTTTTCGAGAAGGCCTCGGTCGCCGCGCCAAACACCACGATCTCCTTGCAGCCCGCAGCAATGGCGGCATCCAGTCCCTTGCGATTGGGCACCAGCACCGGATACGACACGCCCGGCTTTTGTTTGATGCCCGCCATCACCTGCGCGTTATCTGCCATCTGCGGCACCCACTTGGGCGAGACGAACGCCGTTGCCTGAATCACCGACAAACCGGCATCCTG
>JANMXV010000561.1:0-2702 GCA_031381325.1 Betaproteobacteria bacterium
CAAAGTGGAACACGTCGCAAAGACTCAGGGCGACGGACTCGGATTCGATGTACTGTCTTTTGATATCATTGGCAAAGAACGACTGATCGAGGTCAAAACGACATCATTCGGCAAGGAAACTCCATTCTTCATCACAAAAAATGAAGTAGACTTTTCGCGATCCGAGACAGAACATTTTCACCTCTACCGGCTATTCGATTTTCGGAAGAAGCCGCATTTGTTTTCGTTTCGCGGTGCGGTAGATAACCACTGTCATCTCGATCCGTTTACCTTCCGTGCGCGCTTTTCATAGACGTTTGACATCACGGCGAAATGGTTTCCAGCACTCAACGCAATATCAGCTATCACGGCCGCGTTCCATCCTGAGCGTGATCCAGGCATTCACCGCCAGCGCGCCAACAATCAACACGCCGCCGGCCAGCGCCGCATTGCCGGGTGCTTCGCCGATGCCGATCCACACCCACACAGGCGCGAGGATGGTTTCGGTGAGGGCGAGCAGTCCCATTTCCGCCGCGCGCAAATGAGGCACCGCCAGTGTCATCAGCCAGCAGCCAAGGCCGAGTTGAACGCAGCCCATCAGCGCCAGCAGTGATATATCCGGCGCAGCCGCTTCAAGCGGCCAACCGAACCACAGCGCCGGAATCATGGCAATCAGGGCGCCGGTGAGCACTGTCGGCAGCAGATCGGGCGCTTTGCCACGAGCGCCCTGCACCTTGCGCACAAAAAAGATCTGGCACGCGTAGGCAAACGGAATGCACAGCGCGAAAAGATTGCCGAGCCAGCGTCCGCTGCTCAGGCCTTCACCAAACATTATGACGATGCCGCCCAGCGCAAAGGCCACGGCGATCCATGTGTGCCAGGCCAAACGCTCACGCAGGAACAGCAGCCCCGCCAGCGCTGCAAACAGCGGCGAAAGGCTCATCAGCACAAAGGTGTTGGCCGCCGTGGTGTTGAGCAGCGCGAGTATGAAGCAATAGATTTGCACCGCGAGGCACAGGCCTGCAAGCACACCCGCCGCGCCGATGGCACGCATGCTCGCAAGCGCGCCGTGCCCGCGCAACACAAGCAGTATGACGCCAAGAAACGCTGCCATGAAAAACGCACGCCAGAAGACTATTTCCCAGACGTCCTTCAGCACGAGGCTGCGCACGATGATGCCGCCGATGCTCCAGCACAAGCCTGCGCACAGCATGAGCACAACGCCGCGCGCGCGGTTGGGCGGAGCGGGTGTCAGTGATGCTGGCACGGCGCCTTAACGAAATACCATTTCAGTGGGCGTAGGATGCTGGTGAACGCAGAGAACCAGCATCAATCGCGACCACAGTCGCGCACCGTACGCCACTCGACCGATGCGGTTCCTCTGTCACCGGCATCCTACGGGCTGAACAGTTACGCAGCAGCACGCAAGCGACGTGCGCCACGCACTCGAACCGGCTGGACGGCGAGCCGCATTCCCATCGCTTTTAGCAGTGCTCTCAGGCTTCTGAGTTCAGGATTGCCGCGAGGCGAAAGTGTCCGGTAGAGCGATGTGGCATTGAGATTCGTCGTTCGCGCCAGCTTGGACACGCCGCCAAACGCTTCGGCCATACGGCGTAGCGCAAGCAGCAGCTCCTGCTGATCGCCGTCTTCGAGTACCTCGTTAAGGTACTCCGCCGCGAATTCAGGATCGTCGCGAAAGCTAGCCCTTGTTGCTTCGTCATGGCTGCGGTAGGGCAATGTTTTCGCTTTGGCTGTCATGGCAATCTACTTTGGTCAACTTCCCGGCAATCCGCTATGTGCGCTCGTCGCAGCCCCACACATTCAGCGCGAAGGCAAGTACCTTCCTTGCAACTATGTATCATCCGGCCAGCGCCGGGAAGTATGCAGCACACGCAAAATTTCGATATCACCGTCGCGCACTCGATACGGAATGATGTAGGGCAGGCTGCCAATGACAAGCTCGCGTGTTCCAATCACGCGTCCGGGGCGGCCTAATGCGGCATGCTGCGTCAGCGTCGTTTCGGTCTGATCGATGAGTTCGAGTATCACCCGCGCCGCCGCCGCAGGGCTATCCTGACCGATGTAGGCAGCGATATTGTTCAGATCGTCATCAGCGAGCTTTGTCCACCGCAGCCGCAAGCTTTTTCTCCCATTTGGTTTTTAGCTTCGCATGATCAATAAACTGGCCGGCGTCCGCTTGTTGCACGCCTTTCTGGATGGCCGCGATTTGCCATTCGTTCATTTCCAGGAACTGCTTCACGGCCTCCGCCGCCAAGGCCGCGCGACTGCGTTCGGTCGTCCTGGCAAGCTGGTCCAGCCGTTTGCGGGTATCCGCATCAAGTCGCAACGCCACAGGTTCACTCATAATCACCTCCTGTATACAATGTACACATTGTGTGACATACGGTCTCTCGTGTCAAATAACAGCAGTAGCGGTTGTCCATGTAAGGGCGGGTTACGGCGCAAAGAACGCGCCTACCCCGCCCTACGATCATCTAAAGCAAGCAATTTAATACCGCACTGTCACTTCACCTTTCTTAACTTCTGTAACGACCGCAGATTTTTTGGTATGGGCACATCCGGATGCGTCGTCGGCCAGTCGGTGTAGCTCACTTCGCCTACATAGATATCGCCGTGCGAATCGAGCGCAACGCCGTGCGGCGCGATGAATTTTCCGGTCTCGGTGCCGGGGCCATTCTCACCGCCCAGCCGCGCGATCAGCG
>JANMXV010000573.1:0-2785 GCA_031381325.1 Betaproteobacteria bacterium
GCAAATCCCCTCTCACGCTCACGCGTGATCCGGCAAACACGATATCACCAATTGCGCTACATTGGCGTCTTCAACCAAACTCGAGAACTCGCAGAAATCAACATGAGCGATAGCGGATTAAGAAAAAGCAACGAGCTGCAAAGTAAAGTAGCGCTGGTCACCGGCGCGGCGCGCAACATCGGACGCGCTATTGCGCGTTCGCTGGCGGCGGGCGGGGCAGCGGTCATGGTCAACGCCAACACCTCGCGCGATGACGCCGAGAAAACCGTGGAAATGATCAAGGCCGATGGTGGAAAGGCCGCCTTCTACATGGCCGATGTCACCGATGTGCCGGCAGTGTCAGCAATGGTCGACGAAACCGTCAAACAATTCGGCCGCCTGGATTTTCTGGTGAATAACGGCTCGTGGCGCCCCGACAAACCGTTTGCCGAGATGACGCTCGATCATTGGCGACGCGTGCTGTCGGTAACGCTGGATGGCGCTTTCATCTGCACGCAGGCGTGCCTGCCGCATCTCCTGCGTGCGGCCGGCGCAGGCGGCGCGTCCATCGTGAACATTGGCGGGCTTACCGGGCATCAGGGGGCATTTCACCGTGTGCATGTGATCACGGCGAAATCGGGACTTGCAGGTATGACCAAGGGACTTGCCTACGATTTCGCCGACAAGGACATCACGGTGAATTGCGTGGTGCCCGGGCCTATCGATACCGCACGCGGCGAACCGGGCCTTGCGCCCACACGTCCCGAATTCCGCAAAGCCGTGCCTCTGGTGGGCCGGCGCGGCGAACCGGGTGAAATTGCCGCCATGGTGCGCATGCTGTGCGGCCCCGACGCGCGTTTCATTACCGGGCAATCGATACACGTCAACGGTGGCGCGTGGATGCCGTAGCAAAGCTAACCAGTCTGAAATTGGGAGAGAGACATGCAGGCCATGCGCATAGGCGATTTTGAAGTGCAGCGCATCACCGAGTTCGAGGGGCCGTTCATAGCGCCTGAGGTTTTCTTTCCCGATTTCGACCCCGTAGTGTTGCGGGCGAACCCCGATATGACCGGCCCACGGCTGATCGATCCCGCTACGGGCAAGCTCGTGTTCAGCTTTCACAGCTTCATCGTCAAGACCGGTCACCACACGATCCTGATCGATTCCTGCATCGGCAATGACAAGGAGCGTCCGACGCGGCCGCAATTTCACCGGCTGCAATCCCCCTTCCTCGCCGATCTCGCGAACGCAGGCGTCAGGGTCGAGGATGTCGATTACGTGATGTGTACGCACCTGCACTGGGATCACGTGGGCTGGAACACCCGCCTCGAAAACGGGCGCTGGGCGCCGACCTTTCCCAATGCGCGCTACATCATGGCGCGCCGCGAGTTCGAGCATTGGCAGGGCGTACAGCAGCGCGGCGAGGATACGCCGCACCGCCGTGCTTTCGAGGACAGCGTGCTGCCGGTCGTGCGAACCGGCCAGTCGGTGCTGGTCGACGACGATTACGCCTTCGAAGACGGCTTGTGGTTCGAAAGCGCCCCCGGCCATACACCCGGCAACGTCGTCATCCACGCGCGCTCGCGCGATGACCACGCGGTTTTTCTGGGCGACGTGCTTCATCATCAATTCCAGTTGATGCAGCCGAAATGGTCGACGCTCGCCTGCACCGATCCTGAACTGTCGCGCAAGACGCGCACACGGCTTGTTGAAGAATACGCAGAGCGCGGCACGCGCCTGCTGCCAGGGCATTTCCCTGCGCCAACCGCCGGCCGCATTGTCCGGCATGGCAGCGCCTACCGCTATGTGTTCGAGTAGAATCGGGCGTATCGACTGACGTTCAGAAAAGAGAATAAATGATGAGCGAAACCGTTACACAGACAAACGTGGCCATGCGTCCCACCGTCGTGCCTCGCCAGAGCGCCACGACACCACGTTGTCTCAACGATATTTTGTGTCTGGAAGATTTCGAGGCGCCCGCGCGCCGCTTCCTCCCGCGCCCCATCTTCGGGTTCATCTCTGGCGGTGTGGAAACCAACGCATCGCTCACCGGCAACCGCGCCGCCTTCAGCGAGTTCGAATTCATGCCGAACGTGCTCGTCAATACCAAGGCGCGCCATCAAAAGACCACGCTCTTCGGCCGCACCTACGACCTGCCGTTCGGGTTTCCGCCGATGGGCGCCACTGCGCTCGCCGCCTACAGAGGCGACGACGTCCTTGCCAAGGTCGCGGCGGAACTCAACACGGTGATGATCCAGAGCGGCGCGTCGCTGGTGTCGATGGAACACGTCAGGGAAATCGGGCCGACCGCGTGGTTCCAGGCGTATCTGCCCGGGGAACCCGAAATCATTACACCGTTGGTAGAGCGGGCACAGCGGGCGGGCTTCGAAGTGCTTGTGCTCACCGTTGACGTGCAAGTGTCCGCGAACCGTGAAAACAACGTGCGCAGCGGCTACAGCTCACCGCTAAAGCCGACGCCACGGCTGGCATGGGACTGCATGCTGCGTCCGCGGTGGCTGCTCGGCACGTTCGGCCGCACCGTCCTCAACCACGGCATGCCGCACCTCGAAAACATGGGATTCCCCCGCATACCGATACTCGGCAACATCGAGCGCCCGCGCATGGCGCGCGATGGGCTGTGCTGGGAGCACGTGGAACTGATGCGCAAAATCTGGAAGGGAAAACTCGTGTTGAAGGGCGTGCTCTCCCGCCATGACGTGCGCATTGCGCGGGAGAGCGGCGTCGACGGCATCATGGTGTCGAACCACGGCGGTCGCCAGCTCGATGGTACGGTGGCGCCGCTGCG
>JANMXV010000633.1:0-2287 GCA_031381325.1 Betaproteobacteria bacterium
TTCCCCAGGGGCGGGCCGCAGATAAGCGGCGGCGCGCGCTACAAGATTCCTCCCACGCTGGGTTTTGCCGGCGGTGATGCCGCAGTGGCGCTCGGCCTGGCGCGTAGCTGCCTAGAGGCGTTCTACGAGCTCGCCGGCGCAAAGACCCCGCGTTACGTGCAGGGCCTGCTGCGCGACCAGTCGCATGTCCAGTTCACCGTCGGTCAGGCGGAAGCAGCACTGCGCTCCGGGCGTGCCTTTCTGATGGAGTCGATCGATGATCTCTGGAACGAGCTCACATCAACCGGCGTGGTTACCTTGGAGCGGCGCGTGAACATGCGTCTGGCGACGACCCATGCCATACGGCTGGCCGCCCAGATCATCGACAGCATCTACAGCGCCAGCGGCGCGACCGCCGCCTTCGAAGGCAACCTGATCCAGCGCCACTTCCAGGACATCCACGTGATCACCCAGCACTTGCAGGGCCGCCTTTCCCATTACGAAACCGTCGGCCAGCACTGGCTGGGCCTGCCTATCGACGAGTCACGCCTTTAAGCGCGTCAACCGCACGCGTAACAGAATGGAGGATGAGACGATGGATTTCGGGATCTTCAATCTGATGGGGGCGCGCGAAGCGGACAAGCCGACGGCGCAGGTGTTTGGCGAAGTCGCCGAGCAGACCAGGCTGGCCGACGAGCTCGGTTACACCATCGCCTGGTTCGCCGAGCACCATTTCTCGAATTATTGCCTGTGTGCGTCGCCATTGATGATGGTGGCGCATTGCGCCTCGATCACCAAAAAGATCCGCCTCGGCACTGCGGTCGTGGTGGTGCCCCTGTACCACCCGGCCCGGCTCGCCGCCGAAATCGCCACTGCCGACGCGTTGTCGAATGGCCGGCTGATGCTCGGCATAGGCGCCGGTTATCAGCCCTACGAATTCGAGCGCTTCGGCGTCAACCTCGCCCAGAATCTCGAAATGACTAATGAGTTCTGTGACATCCTCGACCTTGCCTTCAGCAAGGATTTCTTCAGCTACAGCGGCAAGCATTACCAGATGCCGGAAACGCATATCGCGGCCCGCACGGTGCAAAAACCGCTGCCGATTTATGTCGCAGGCCATACCCAGGCGATGTTCCGCGCCGCCGCTCGGCACGGTTATCGGGTAATGTCATCGGGGCGGCTTGGCGGCGTCAAATTGCTGGCCGAGCAGTATGCCGACATGGTTGCTGCGTTCACCGCCGAGAATGTGCCGGTGTCGAAGGCGCATATGACTGTCAACCGCTTTGCCCACATCACCGGCAGCCGCGAGGAGGGAATGCGCTTTGCCGAGAACGCGCGCTATCAGTCGCGGCTCGCGTCGAGTCTCAGGCGCAGGCAGGAAGTCATGCAAGGCACCGTGCTGGTCGATGTGCCGTTCCCAGACGAGCCGCCGCTCGAAACCATCTACAACGATCTGCTGATCGGCGATGTCGAGACGGTCGCCGAAAAGCTCGTCGCCGAAATCCACGCGACCAAGCCCGTGCATGTGTGCTTTTCGTTCAAGGTCGGCAACACGCCGCACAAGGCGGCGATGCGCTCGATGGAACTGATGATCGGCGAGGTCAAGCCGCGGGTTGAAAAGGCGCTTGGGGCTGAGCTGAGACAAGCCGCAGCAGTGCAACCATAGCACCAACGCGTCGCTCAGACACACGGCAAGAACTTTTCCGTCCAGCTGAGCCACTCTGGCATCACGGTGAACTGCGTTCACCCCGGCACAGAGCGCAAGCCGAGCCTGCTGGCCGCGCAAGCCGCCAAGCTGGGCGTCACCTCCGAGGAAGCAGAGAAACGGACCTATGCCCCCGATGAAGCGCGCGCGGTCGCTTATTGCTGGCGGAAAGCGCGGGCGGCGTAATAGCGAAAGGATTCTGTAACATGACGGCTGTGTCGGTGCTACGGTAAATCGTAGTATTTAAAATATTACTTTTAAATCAATACATTACTGTTAATTATCGTTTGTTATTTTTATAGTTTATACTATTATGAGTAAATTTACTCACTAATATTTTGTAATTACATTGACTGTGTTATTATTATGAGCAAATTTACTCAGGATAATAATAATTGTCATGGCCCAACCCTACCGGCGCAAAGAAGCTTCAATACTCCTTGAAAGGCTTTCTGAGCGTCCGCGTTTTCTGATTTTTGTGGAAGGACCTCGCCAAGTTGGAAAGACTCGGTTGGTGCGTGATGCCCTGACCAACTATGGGCAGGACCACTACACCTTCGTGCCTGTGGATCGGCCGGACGACGGGCCCCGGCGGCGCGCGGC
>JANMXV010000725.1:0-1068 GCA_031381325.1 Betaproteobacteria bacterium
ATGAAGCGCTTGAACTCCGGCAGTATCAGATCGAGAATCTGCGAGGTGCGCACTTCCAGCGCGCGCTTCTGGAAAAAGAATCCCAGCGGGTCGGCCGTCTTATAGCGCGCCACTTGAAGGATGCCTTCGTCCACCGCAATCACCACGATGCGCGACGGCCGGTCGGTCGAGTGTTTGAATTTAATGGTGTCACCCGGCTTCACTAGATCGGGCGCTTTTACCGTCGCTTTCAATTTGCGCCGGTCGAGATTTACCGAGAAAGGCTGCACGCCATAGGCCAGCGGGCTGGTGTAAATCTCATCCGATCCCGCGTCGCGTATGAACGTCACCGTAACATACCCGTTGCCCTCGAAATCCTTCGGCAATGTAATTTTCTGCGTTGAAGCCGTGGTCTTGGTGGTAAACCATGTATGGGTGTAGACGCGCTCGCGCTCAATAGTGATGAGGCCGGAGCCCACGTACGGCGCTTGTATCGACAACTCGATCTCATCGCCCGCGCTAAAATCCTTTTTGCTGAGTTTTACCTGCAACTCGGCGTTTTTCTCCAGCGAACGTGTGAGGTTTGCGGCGCCCGCCACCTCATACGACACGCGCGCCAGGTCCTGCCCCTGCGCATCGCGCACGATGTAGGCGTAACTGCCCGGCGCGTCGGTGGCGAGCGCCACGCGTGAGCCCGCAGCGGCAATCGTGAACGGTTTTTCCTCCAGTTGAACGCGCTTTTCGCGCGACTCGTATTTGTAAGTATTATTCGATTGCTTGGTCAGCACCGACACGAACTTGCGTTCGACATGCACCAGCTTCAGGTCTTTCGCGTCGGTTTTCTTTGCCGCCGGGTCTATCGCAATCAACTCCACACTGCGTTTGCTGGCGCGCGATACATAATTCAGATCGCCGTCCGCCTTGTAGCCGACGAGGAACGGCATGTTCGACACCAGCGTCGCGGATTCGGCCGATACGCCGCGCCCGCCGTCGGCTTCAAAACCCTGCGCAACCAGGTGCAGCCGGTACGTCGCCTTCGCAAAGCGCGCCAGATTCAGATCAAGCTCGGCCTCGCCCTTGTCGTTGGTC
>JANMXV010000656.1:0-3306 GCA_031381325.1 Betaproteobacteria bacterium
GCTGTGCGGCGAGATAAATGTCGTCGTCGATGCGGATCGCTGTGCCCATGTCGCCACCTCAATATATATTAAATTGCAACAATTGTAGCAAATCGATACACTCGCGTCCAACTCATCAAGGGTCAACGCTTTATCTTTGATTCGAGCCTTGTGCGCAAGCATCCCGTATGACGTCCCTGCGATAAACAAGCTCCAGCGTTTTCTTGTTGCGGTTCGCGGCAAGCACCAGCCCTGTTCCCCCCAAACTCTAGCGACGCTTTGCGACAGCTTTTTTGCGGGTCGTTTTAGTCCCTGTCCGCTTCTTCACTGCTGATTTGCCACGCGCAGGAGTCTTGCGTGCTGACGGTGTCGACGGGGATGCACTGCGCCTAGCCCTGGGCGTGACGTCGCTCGTGGCCGCGAGCAGGCTGCGCGTTCCCCCTTCGGACATGCAATGGCCGCCTCCCTGGTAGATGTCCGCAGGCGCTGTTCCCGGGGGAGCGTCCCGCTTCAGGATTTCATCAGCGTACTGTTCACTCCGATCTTGCGGCCGATAGCCCAGCCGATGGGCATTGGCGTTGTCGAACCAGGCGCGAGTGTTATCCGAAATACCATAGACGATCTCGAAGCGCAGATTCGGTTGTTCGAGGCCGATGGTGACAAGCTGCGCCATGTCGCGCGCGCTGATCCAGATGGCAAGGCGGCGCCGGTCTATCGGCGCATGATTCACGTTGCCTATGCGCATGCAGAACATCTGCATGCCATAGCGGTCGGCGTACAGACTGGCGAGCGCCTCGTTGAACACCTTGGATACGCCATGGCGACTGTCAGGCTTGGGGTAGGTGCGGTGGTCGATGATCTGATCGCAGCGATAAAACCCGACCGCATGATTCGAGGTCGCGACCAGAAATCGCTTAACCCCGTTTCTGCGAGCTGCTTCCAGCGCGTTGTGGAAACCAATGATATTTGTGTACTCCCGAAACATCACGATTGAGCAAGCTGGTTCCTTCGCTGAGCGACACCTGATGAAGCTAACACGAGTCGCCTTGCAAAACCTATCTCTGACAATTTGCAGGCGCAAACATATGCCCTGCCCGGCGAGCAGTCAACAGTGCGATTCAGCACTCCAGGATCAAAGCAACGCCCAACCGCAATTGACGCAACGCCCGCAACAGGCAACGGCGGCCAACGTCAGAACCAATTCTGCTTGTTGTTTCCCTTGGCCATCCCGCGTGGCGGCAGCGTTGCGGTGGTCGATTCCAGACCTGCAAGGCGGCTTGTCTAGGAATTCACCTCCAACACGAAATGCTAGACTCGCGATATAAACTGACTGATCACCGACGCAACGCGTATGGCTCCCACTATCTCCTCCCTATTCGATTCCGGCGCAATCGAGGTCGTCTCCACCGCTAACGCTGGACCCACCGCTGATTTCAAGCTGCGCATCCGCAAAGATTCCCATGCCGACTTCCGGCAGTGGTTCCACTTCCGGCTGTCAGATGCGCGCGGACTCAATTGCAAAATGCACTTCGAGAACGCCGGCGCTTGCACCTATCCTCAGGGTTGGAAGGATTATCGCGCGGTGGCATCCTATGATCGTTCGCACTGGTTCCGCGTGCCGACCACCTACGACGGTAGCGTGATGACGGTCGAACATACGCCGGAGCGCGAGGCTGTCTGGTACGCCTACTTCGAACCCTACTCGCTCGAACGCCACCAGGATCTGATCGGTCGTATGAGCGACTCTCCGCTCGCGCGCGTCGCGCGCCTCGGCGCCTCCGTAGAGGGGCGGGACATGGATTTGGTCACTATCGGAAATGCCGACGCCGGGAAGAAAACGATATGGATCATCGCCCGCCAGCATCCAGGTGAAGCCATGGCCGAGTGGTTCGTCGAAGGTTTGATCGAGCGTCTGGTAGATCATTCAGATCCCGTATCGCGCCGCCTGCTCGAAATCGCAGTGTTGCAAGTTGTTCCGAACATGAATCCGGATGGCAGCGTCCGCGGCAATCTGCGCAGCAACGCCGCCGGTGCGAATCTCAATCGGGAATGGGTGAGTCCCAGCATGGAATCGAGCCCCGAAGTTTTCCTGGTGCGCGAGCATATCCAACAAACCGGCGTCGATGCTTTTATCGACGTGCACGGCGACGAGGGCCTGCCTTATGTGTTCGTCGCCGGCAGCGAGATGCTGCCGGGCTTCACATCGGAGCAAGCCGAAGCGCAAAGTGAGTTCATCGACAATTTCAAGCGCGCCAGCCCGGATTTCCAGGACTTGCACGGCTACTCCGCCGGCAAGTACAAAGAGGACGCGCTTAAGCTTGCATCAAAGTGGGTCGGTCATACATTCGGCTGCCTGTCCCTCACGCTGGAGATGCCATTTAAGGACAACGCCAATCTACCTGATCCCGATGTGGGTTGGAACGGCGATCGCAGCCGTAAGCTGGGCGCCGCGATGCTGGGGCCATTGTTGGCGTCCGTAAAGGGTGTATAGCGCAGGGATGGCCAACGTAACGCTACGACTGACCCTAAAAATCAGCTAGGCAGCTTTGACTGACCCAATTTGTGGGTGCCAGGCGCAGTTGCGGTAACATACTACAGTTGATCAACAGTGCCACTCAGGGGGAGTCATGAAAAAGCAGGACATCAGGATTAAATCCAGCACCGGCGAATTCGATTGCTATCTGGTCACGCCGGATGCGCCGGGCAAGGCGCCGGCGATCGTGCTGGCCTCCGCGATTCACGGCGTGGATGCCGACCTGCGCGCCATCGCCGATGCGTTTGCAGCCAAGGGCTACATCGCGGCCGCGCCGGACCTGTTCTCGCGCACGGTGCCGGGGCCGCTTGAGCGCGGCGATGCCCGTTCGACGCCCCGCGGGCAGCCGCGACACGAAGTCATCAAGACCGGCGAGGCCGACATGGCGGACACACTCGCCGAAGTACGCAAGCTGCCGCAGTTCAACGGCCGCGCTGCGGCGATGGGATTCTGCTACGGCGGTCCGTACGCGATCCTCGGTCCGAAGCGTCTCGGCTACAGCGCCGGCATTTCGTGCCACGGCACGCAATTGGGCGACTACATCAAAGAACTCGACGGCGTCACGCAGCCGGTGTGCATCATCTGGGGCGATCAGGATCACGCCGCGCCGCCGCCGGTGCAGGAAGCCTACCGCGCCGTGCCCGCGCGCATGAAAAACGTCGACGTGCATATTTTTCCCGGCATTCAACATGGCTACATGATGAAGGGCGGCGGCAAGGCGTTCGACCAGAAGACCTACGACTTCTCGATGCAGCGGGCGTTCGAGATCCTGGAGGGGTTGCGGTAGGGTGGAA
>JANMXV010000665.1:0-6529 GCA_031381325.1 Betaproteobacteria bacterium
CAACGGTGCGCCGCTGCGTCTGCGCGTGGAGCGGCAACTGGGATACAAACATGCCAAGTTCGTGGCGCGTCTGGAACTGGTGGAACACTTTTCCCATATCGGCCGCGGCAAGGGCGGCTATTGGGAGGATCGCGGCTATCAGTGGTATGCGGGCATCTGAACGCAGCCCGCACCGGCGAGAGCACACACGGCCAGAGGTAGCAGAGGTAGGGCAGAGTACAGGCCCGCCCCCATGAACCTCCCCGCTCAGGCGGGGACTCGACGCGCCCTTCTCCCTCCGGGAGAAGGGCTGGGGATGAGGGAAGAAACGCCATATGTTCACGGTCGCATTTTGCGACGCGCGCGCCGTGGCGTCTCGCCCGTCCTCATCGAACCGTCATGGCGCCGGTACAGTTCCACCTGCGGGAAGCGGCCTGCGCCGATTCTCCGTCTTTCACCTTGTGACGCTGCATCAAGTGCCTGCGCAGGCGCTGTTGCGCTTGGGTGTCGACCTTTTTCATGTTAACTTCCTTAAATTCATCATGCCGGAAAATTCGAACTCGTTAACCCCAAAGCGCGTCGGTAAATACGACGTGATCCGCATCTTAGGTGAAGGTGCGACCAGCACGGTTTACCTGTGCCGCGATGCTTTCGCCAATCGCGAGGTGGCGGTAAAGGTGGTTTCCCAAAACGACATGCAAGACATGGGCAGCGGCAAACTGATGAATCGCCTGTTTACCACCGAGGCGTCGCTGGCCGGCAAGTTGAATCATCCGCACATCGTGCAGATCCTCGATGCGGCTATTGACGATGACTATGGTTACATCGTGATGGAGTACGTGGAGGGCGGGACGTTATCGCGCTTTACCAAAGCGGACAACCTGCTGGGCATCGGTGACGTGATCGAAGTCGCGTACAAGTGCGCGCGCGCGCTGGAGTATGCCTCGCAGCAAGGCATTATTCATCGCGACATCAAGCCCGCCAACATCATGTTGAAGGAAAACAACGACGTCAAAATCACCGATTTTGGCTCGGCGGCGATGGCCAAGGCGGAAGCCACCATGATCGACGGCATCGGTACGCCGGCGTACATGTCGCCGGAACAGCATCTGAATAAGCCGCTGAATCATCAGACGGATATTTACGCGCTCGGTATCGTGATGTTCATGTTGCTGACCGGGCGCGCGCCGTTCAAAGCCGACAATATCGCGGGGCTGGCGTATCAGGTGCTCAACATCAATCCACCGCTGCCCTCGGAGTTTCGCCGCGACGTGCCGCTGGAGCTGGACATGATCGTGATCCGCGCGCTGCAGCGCGAGACCGATAAGCGCTACCTGACCTGGGCGCAGTTGATTGATGAGCTGGCCGGCATGATGCGCGGCTCGACCGCATTGCCCAAACAGGGCGTGTTCGAGACGGAGCGATTCAACCGCTTGCGCAAGCTGTCGTTTTTTTCGGGCTTTGCCGACGTGGACCTGTGGGAGGTGCTGCGGCTTTCGCAGTGGCTGGCGATTCCCAAAGACACGGTTATTCTGCATGAAGGCGATCGCGGCGATTATTTTTGCATCCTGGTCAGCGGGGAAGTGCGCGTAACACGCAAGCGGCGGCTGATCGACGTCTTGAAGCCGGGCGAATGTCTGGGCGAGATGGCCTGCCTTGGCAGCCCCGGCAATCTGCGCACCGCGGATGTTACGGCGTCGCAGGACGTGCAGTTGCTGAAAATAACCGTGGCAGCCTATAAAAAAACCTCGGATACTTGCCGCATCAGCTTTGAGCGCGTATTCCTGAGTGTGCTGGTTGAGCGTCTGATACAGGCTAACGCCAAACTGTCGATGGTGTGATTTTCAGCGCGCGCGCGGCAAGCCGCGCCCCCCACTATCGATTCGAAACCGATGTCAGCATGGGGCGTGGCGCGCCGGCCGGCAAGGTTTCCGTCAGCTTCATGGCTCTGTCGGATCGTTCCACTTCGGCAAAGTCGGCATCGGTATCCCGTGCGCCGTGCGCGTAGTCGCTGTCGTTGCCGTGAGGCCGCGTGCCGGCGTCGCCCAGGCCATCTTCTCCCGACAGCTTGAAGGTGGCAACCGCCTCGGACAGATGTTGCGCCTGATCGCTCAACAGGTCGGCGGTGGCGGCGATTTGTTCAACCATGGCCGCGCTCTGTTGCGTGCCCTGATTCATCTGCTCTACAGCGCGGCTGACCTGGGTGACGCCGAGCCGCTGATCCGCGCGCACGGACTGCATGGCCGTCATGGTCACGGCGACATTGCGCACCGACGCGAGAATATCGTCCATCACTTTGCCGGATTCGGCGGCTTCGCGCGTGCCCGTCTGCACCTTCTTTACGGACTCGCTGATCAGCGCGCGTATTTCCTTGGCAGCCTGGCCTGAACGTTGCGCCAGCGCACGCACTTCCGAGGCCACCACCGCGAAGCCGCGTCCTTGTTCACCGGCGCGCGCGGCTTCAACGGCCGCATTCAGCGCGAGAATATTGGTCTGGAATGCGATGCTGTCGATGACGCCGATAATCTCCGCGATCTTTTTGGAGGAGACATCGATTTCCTGCATGGTGTGCGTCACTTTGCCGACGACAACCCCGCCTTGCTCGGCTGCTTTGGCCGCTTGGGCCGCGAGATCGCTGACGTGCTGGCTGCTTTCGTCATTTTTATGAAATGTCGTGTTGAGCTCTTCCATGCTGGCGGCGGTTTGTTCAAGGCTTGACGCTTGCGACTCGGTGCGCGCGCTCATGTCTTGCGTGCTCGAAGCGATCTCGCGTGCCGCGGTAGCCACGGATTCACTGTTCTCGCGGATGCTAAAGACGATGTGCGCAAGATTGCGCTGCATATGCTGCATCGCCTGGCGCAGTTGACCCACTTCGTCCAAACCCATGTTGTGGAAAATGGAGTCAAGCCGCCCCGCCGCGATTGCGTTGGCGTCCAGTATCGCTTCATTGAGCGGGCGGGTGATTGAGCGCGTCATCCAGTACATCGCGGCGGCGCCCAGCAGCAGCAGTGCGGCAATTATGCCCAGCAGACCCGCCAGGGTCCAACGGTACGAGGCCACGCGCGCCAGCAATATCTGTTCAATTTCGCCGCGCGCGGCATCGATCAAGTTGAATTGGGCGTCTATGGCGGTGGTGCCAACCTTGAGGTAATCGGCCGCGTTGAAGCGGAGCACCTCGATGCGCATGAATTCCAGGTCGGTAATGGCAATGAGTTTTTGTGTTTCAGTCTGCGCGGCGGCGGATGCGGCTTCGAGTTTTTCCATCGCGCCGCCGTTGGCTTCGACCACTTTTCGGATCAGGGCACGGCTGTGTTCGAGCGCGTCACGCGTGCGCTCGAGCATGGTGGCTATGGTCACTCGTTCTTCGGTGGTGGCTTGCTTGATGCCGAGTATCGCGGTGCCGGTGGCGCGCAGGCGCCCCATGGATTCGGTCAGCTTGGGCAATTCCAAGAACGCGCCAATAATCATGTGATAGGAATTGGCGTCGGGGTCCAGCGTCAGGCCAAAATAATCCGCCGTGATTTCCAGCAGGTTCAGCGTCGACGCCACCAGTTTGGTATGCCGGTTAAAGCTGTCTTCCACGGGGAACGCCTGGTCCTTAATTGCATTGGAAAGCGATTTCCATTCCGCTTCAACGGTATCCAGTTTCTTGATCAGCGGTGCGGCGGACGGCGGCATCACCGTGCGCACCTGGGCGAATGCGGCGGTGACTTCTTTTTCTTTGGTGGTGCGCAGGGTGGCGAGCGCGCGGTCACCGCTAAGCACGGCGGCAGCCAAATCACGATGGCTTTGCAGCGGCTGCGTCAATCGAACCAGTTCGGCTGCGGGGGCGAGCCCCTGGATTTCGGTCATCGCCTCACGAATTTCCTTGTTGGCGCCGCGGACGTAAAGATACGTCGGCACGGCGCACAATACCCCTGCGATCAAGCCCAGGAACAGTAATTTGTGCCATACACGGATCGCGGAGATTTTCATAAGTGGCGGCGCCGAGTAACTCGACTAATCTAGAATGAAAGTGGATACGCATTTAGTCGCGAATTCGCAGAACTGTCAACAAAATTTTACAAAAAATTCAGGGTCTTGGCCCATGCGGTGTTATAGCCGCCCTTGATGCAGCGGAATGGGCCGCGCAGTGGTGAGATGCCTATGCCTTCAAGGATAAGCGGCAATTCCGTGACACAGGGCAAAGTCATGATGGCTTCGCAGTATATTTCAGATCAACATCACCCCTGTATCTCTCGCACATGCGCATATCCCACGCCCTAATCCGCCACTGTCCGCTATGATGGCGCTTTCGAAAGGTGATGCCATGCTGCTGCGGATATACACCACCATCAGCGTACTATGCGCGTGCGTGCTGGCCTGTGCTGCGGCGTGTGCGCAAAATTATCCCTCCAAAGCCGTGCGCATCGTGGTTGGCGTTCCGCCGGGCGGCGGCACTGACATACTAGGCAGGATGCTCGCGCGCAAACTTACCGATACGCTCGGCCAGCCGTTTGTGGTGGAGAATCGTCCGGGTGCCGGTACCGTCATTGGCGCGGATGTGGTCGCCAAGTCCGCGCCCGATGGCTATACGCTGTTGCTGGCGATCAATGCTTTGGCGGCCAATCACACCCTCTATAAAAAGCTGCCGTACAACACGTTCCGCGATTTCGCGCCGATTATTCTCGCCGCCACAACCCCCAACATTCTGCTGGTTCATCCTTCACTGCCGGTGAGCAGTGCGCGAGATTTCGTGGCCCTAGCCAAGGCGCGCCCGAACCAGATCGCCTATGCCTCATCGGGCACAGGCTCGGCGGCGTATCTGGCCGCGGAAATTTTCAAGCTCGCCACCGGCACGCACATGATACACGTGCCCTACAAAGGTACCAGTCCCGCGTTGACGGCGATCATCGCCGGTGAAGCGCAGGCGATGGTGGCGGCGCTGCCCGGCACCATCCCGTTTCTGAAGGAACGGCGTTTACGCGCGCTGGCGTTGACCAGCGCGCGACGCGCGACCGCCATGCCGGAAATCCCGACGCTGAATGAAGCGGGCATCAAGGGCGGCGAGTTCGAAACCTGGTACGGTTTTTTTGCGCCTGCGGGCACGCCCGGCGAAATCATTGCGCGGCTGAATGGCTCGATCAAAACCTTGCTCGCGGCGGCTGACGTGAAACAACAGCTTGCGGCGCAGGGGCTGGAACCCGCAGGCAACTCACCAGCCGAATTTGACAAATACTTTCGCGCCGAAGTGGAAAATCTTGCGCGGGTGATTCGCGCGGCAGGCGCTACCGTCGAGTAGCTTCGCGCATCACAGCGGCGCCGTGCCGTCCACGGTAATGCGATGCATCAAGCGGCGCTGCTGCCGTTCAACGCGCGCGCGACTGAGCAGCCGTTTACACCGGAGCGGATGTTGCGGGCGCTGGGGAAGATTTGAACCGCAAGTCCATCAGCGATTCAAAATACGTCAGGCAACACGAAGCACCAGCCGCTTGCCACAGGCCTTGACATAGCGCCGCACCGTGGCAATCGAGGGCGAATGTTTGCCGGTCGCCAAAGCACGCTCCAACCGCGCCACTGCAGGCGCGTGCGTGCCCATGCGCTCGGCCACCTGCGCCTGCGTAAGCCCCGCTTTCTGGCGTGCCTTGAGCAAGGCATCCAATAGCGCACCTTCTTCACGCTCCATACGCTCGACTTCCGCGCGAACAGCGGGGCGGCGCATCAGCTTTCCAACCAATTGACTATGCGTTTGCACGTTTGATCTCCTTCATTCGTAATTCAGCAACCTTTCGTTCACGCAACGGCGTGCGATCAGACTTTTTGATAAAGCTGTGGAGCATCACAATGCGCCTGCCCATAAGCGTGCAGAACAAAACCCGCGCGATGCCTTCAGCGCCTTTCAGCCGCAATTCAAAAAGCCCCTCTGCGAAGGCTTTGGTATGCGGCTCGCCGAGATTTGGCCCCAAAGCAATCATTCTGCGTGTCAGCACGATATACCGCGCAGCCAAGGTGTCGGGCAGACCGACAATCTGATTCTGCACGGCATCGCTGTAGTAGGAAATGGTGTAATCCACGGTCTGATAATAACAAATTTGTTACTATACGGCAATAGCTGTACGCCCTATGCGTGGCGCGGATCAACCCTGCGGCGCAATAGACATTGCGCCTACGATAATGGAACGACGTAATCATCCACGCCAGACTCTTTCGAGGTTGGCACGTCCGGCAGCACGGACACGCGCTTATCGGCCGGCACGGCAAGCGCTCGCAGACGATTACTTTGCACCATCGGCATCGCCCTCGTCACCGCCATCACACCCATGTCCACCTGCCCGCCGAGCAGCGCCACCACTTGTCGCGCCGAACCTTTATACGGAATATGCGTCATGTCGAGCTTGAACTTGCTCTTCAATAACTCACTGGCAAGGTGGTTGGTAGAGCCTGCGCCGTTTGAACTGAAGTTCAGTTTGGCGGGATTGCTGGGCGCAAGCTGAATCAGTTCCTTGAGCGACTTGGCGGGCACTGAGTTATGCACCAGCAAAATATTTTGAATTGCCACGCATCATCGACC